>CAMYKD010000148.1 GCA_947258885.1 uncultured Kiloniellales bacterium
GTACAACCTGGACGACTCGATCCGCGGCTTCGCCCGGGCCTGCTTCAACTATGCGCTGGGCCTCGGCTGGCCGGTCTACCTCTCGACCAAGAACACGATTTTGAAGGCCTACGACGGGCGCTTCAAGGACCTGTTCCAGGAGGTCTTCGAGGCCGAGTTCAAGGAAACCTTCGACCAGCGCGGCCTGATCTACGAGCACCGCCTGATCGACGACATGGTGGCCGCGGCGCTCAAGTGGGAGGGCGGCTTCCTCTGGGCCTGCAAGAACTACGACGGCGACGTGCAGTCGGATACCGTGGCCCAGGGCTTCGGCTCGCTGGGGCTCATGACCTCGGTGCTGATGACGCCGGACGGCAAGACCGTCGAGGCCGAGGCGGCGCACGGCACGGTCACCCGCCACTACCGCCAGCACCAGCAGGGCAAGGAGACCTCGACCAACCCGATCGCCTCGATCTTCGCCTGGACCCGCGGCCTGCACTACCGCGGCGAGTTCGACGGCACGCCGGACGTGGTCGCCTTCGCCGACGCGATCGAGAAGGTCTGCGTCGAGACGGTGGAATCCGGCGACATGACCAAGGACCTGGCGCTCCTGATCGGCCCCGAGCAGCCCTGGCTCAACACCGCCGCCTTCATGGACAAGCTCGACGAGAACCTCAAGAAGGCGATGGGGTGAGGTAGAGTCTTTCGCTAGCTCAGACGCCGGGCGGTCGCCTCCGCTCCCTTGGCTTGTCTCACTGCCGTTCGTCGGCCTCAACGGCCCAGTGCACGGACGGCCCGAAGAAATTGGGGTCAGACTCGATTTATGGGACCTCTCCCCTTGGGGCTCAGGCCGGCGCGGGAATTAAATCGAGTCCGACCCCAATTTCTTGAGCCAAGCGGCCGGATGGCCGCGCCCGGCGTCTGAGGGGCCAAGAACAACCTTCCGAAAATGGGGTCCGACCCTATTTTCGAAGGGGCTCGACACGTCGGCGAAAGGCCCTATGCTGCCGCGACGCCTCAAAAAGCCCGGATGGAGACCCATGCCGACCTTACGAACCCTCCTGCTTCCCCTGCTACTAGGAATGAGCCTTGCCATGACCGAGACGGCCCAGGGCCAAGACGCGCCCGACCCCGAGAACGTGCTGGTGATGGAGCTGACCCACGGCACCGTCGAGATCGAGATGCTGCCGGAGCTCGCGCCCCAGCACGTGGCGCGAATCCGCGAGCTGACCCGCGAGGGCTTCTACGACGGCGTCGTGTTCCACCGGGTGATCCCCGGCTTCATGGCCCAGACCGGCGACCCCACCGGCACCGGGCGCGGCGGCTCGGGCAAGAACATCCCGGCCGAGTTCACCGCCGAGCCCTTCGTGCGCGGCGTCGCCGGCATGGCCCGCGCCCAGAGCCCGAACAGCGCCGACAGCCAGTTCTTCATCGTCTTCGACGAAGCCTCGTTCCTCAACAACCAATACACGGTCTGGGGCCGGGTGACCTCGGGCATGGAGGCGGTCGACCGGATCAAGAAGGCGCCCAAGGGCCGCCAGTCCGGCATGGTCGACGACCCCGACGCGATCGTCAAACTGCGCGTCAAGGCGGACGTCGAGTAACCAACAAGAAGGTTCACCACAGAGGCACAGAGAAACAACAAAGAAATTTGGTTTGCGCGCAGAGCGCGCTGAAAAACTCTTCCCTTTGTGCCTTAGTGTCTTTGTGGTGAGGTTGAGTTGGTTCTCTGTGCCTCTGCGTCTCTGTGGTGAAAATCCCTGTTTTTCTCGGTCAGCCGATCGCAGCCGCGTGGTGGCAGGCGATCCGGCGGCCGTCGTGGTCGCTGAGCGCCGGGCGCTCTTGCGCGCAGATCTCCGTGACGTGGGGGCAGCGCCGGTGGAAGGCGCAGCCGGGCGGCGGGTCGAGCGGCGAGGGCAGCTCGCCCTTGAGCTGGATGCGCTGGCCGCGGTGCTTGGGGTCGACCGCCGGCGTGGAGGCGAGCAGGGCCCGGGTGTAGGGGTGGGCCGGGCGCTCGAAGATCGCGTCGCGCGCGCCCTGCTCGACCGGGCGGCCCAGGTACATGACCATGACCTCGTCGGCGATCAGGCGCACGACGGAGAGGTCGTGGGAGATGAAGAGATAGGCGAGCTCGAGCTCCTCCTGCAGGTCCATCAGCAGGTTCAGGACCTGGGCCTGGATCGAGACGTCGAGCGCGGAGACCGGCTCGTCGGCGACCAGCATGCGCGGGCGCAGCATCAGCGCGCGGGCGACCGCGATGCGCTGGCGCTGGCCGCCGGAGAACATGTGCGGGTAGCGGGCGTAGTGCTCGGGCCGGAGGCCGACCCGGGCCATCATCGCCTCGGCCCGCTCGCGGCGCGCGGGCGCGCTCTCCTTGGTGTTGATGACGACCGGCTCCTCGATGATCGTGCCGACCTTCTTGCGCGGGTTGAGCGAGCCGTAGGGGTCCTGGAAGACGATCTGCACCTCCTGGCGCAGCTTGCGCAAGGTCTCGCCCTCGGCCGCGGTCACGTCGGCGCCGTCGATCAGCAGCTGTCCGGAGGTCGGCTTCTCGATCAGGGTGACCAGGCGCGCCAGGGTCGACTTGCCGCAGCCCGACTCGCCGACCACCGCGAGCGTCTTGCCGGCCTTCAGCTCGAAGCTCGCGCCGGCCAGCGCCTTGACCGTGGCCTGGCCCGCGAACATGCCCCGCTTGACCTCGTAGTGGCGGGCCAGGTCGATGCCCTGGACGACCGTCTCGGCGGTCTCGGCGCTCATGCCCCGGCCTCCGCCGTCTCGGCCAGGGGGTGGAAGCAGCGCACCAGGCCGTCGCCGTCGGGTGTCAGCGCCGGCTCCTCGGCCCGGCAGCGGTCCATGGCGAAGCCGCAGCGCGGGTTGAACTGGCAGCCGGCCGGCCGGTCGCCCGCGCCCGGCACCACGCCCGGGATGGTCGACAGGCGCCGGCGGCCCTCGCTGCGCTCCGGCAGGGCGTCCAGCAGGGCCCCGGTATAGGGGTGGCGCGGCCGGCCGAACAGCCGGTCGACGCCGCGCGTCTCGACCTGCTGGCCGGCATACATGACGTTGACGGTCTGCGCCGTCTCGGCGATCACGCCCATGTCGTGGGTGATCAGGACGAGCGCCATGCCGTGCTCGCGCTGCAGGCGCAGGAGAAGGTCGAGGATCTGCGCCTGTATCGTGACGTCGAGCGCCGTGGTCGGCTCGTCGGCGATCAGGAGGCGCGGGTTGCAGGCGATCGCCATGGCGATCATGACGCGCTGGTTCATGCCGCCGGAGAGCTGGTGCGGGAAGGCCGAAAGCCGGCTTTCGGGGGCCGGGATGCCGACCTGCTCGAGCAGCTCCACGGCGCGGCGGCGGTGCTCGGCCCGGTTGCCGCCCAGGTGCACCTTGAGCGACTCCGTGATCTGGAAGCCGACGGTGAAGCAGGGGTTCAAGCTGGTCATGGGCTCCTGGAAGATCATCGCCATGTCCTTGCCGGTGATCCGCCGCCGCTCGGCCGCGCCGAGGCCGAGCAGGTTGCGGCCGTTAAAGGCGAGGCGCTCGGCGGTTACCCTGGCGGTCCAGGGCAGCAAGCCCATGAGCGCCAGCATGGTGACGCTCTTGCCCGAGCCCGACTCGCCGACGATGCCGACCAGCTCGCCCTCGTCCAGGGTCAGGTCGACGCCGTCGACCGCCCGGAACGGCCCGCGCGCGGTCGGGAACTCGACGGAGAGGTCGCGGATCTCGAGCAGCGCCATCCCTCTCCTCCCTCAGCTCCGCTTCAGCTTGGGGTCGAGCGCGTCGCGCAGCCCGTCGCCCATGAGGTTGAAGGCGAGCACGGTGATCAGGATCGCCAGGCCCGGGAAGGTCACCACCCACCAGGCGCGCAGGATGAACTCGCGGGCATCGGCCAGCATGGCGCCCCATTCCGGGGTCGGCGGCTGGGCGCCGACGCCCAAGAACCCCAGCGCCGCGGCGTCCAGCACCGCCGAGGAGAAGCCGAGCGTCGCCTGGACGATCAAGGGCGGCATGCAGTTCGGCAGCACGGTGATCAGCATCAGCCGGAACAGGCCGGCGCCGGAGACCCGGCTCGCCGTCACGTAGTCCTTCGAGAGCTCGGTCATCGCCGAGGCGCGGGCGAGACGCACGTAGTGCGGCACGTAGACCACGGCGACCGCGATCATGGCGTTGACCAGGCCCGGCCCCAGGATCGCCACGATGACCAGGGCCAGAAGCAGCGAGGGCACCGCGAGAATCACGTCCATCAGGCGCATGATCAGCGCGTCGGCCGCGGTGCGGAAGAAGGCGGCCAAAAGGCCCAGGGCGATGCCGACCGAGAGCGACAGGGTGACCGCGATGCAGCCGATCAGCAGCGAGAGGCGCGAGCCGTGGATGATGCGCGACAGGATGTCGCGGCCGGTCGCGTCGGTGCCCAGGAAGAACTCGAGGCTGCCGCCCTCCTGCCAGACCGGCGGCTGCAGGAAGGCGTCGCGGTACTGCTCGAAGGGCGAATGGGGCGCGACGACGTCCGCGAAGGCCGCCAGGAAGACCAGGACGAGGACGACGGCCAGGCCCGCCACGGCGCCGTGGTTCTCGCGGAAATAGTGCCAGAACTCGCGCAGCGGCCCGGGCGGCGCCTTGCTGATCCGGTTGGTCTCGGCAATGCTCGCCATGGCGCTCACCTCGCGTGGCGGATGCGCGGGTTGATCAGGCCGTAGAGCAGGTCGACGATAAGGTTGACCGTCATGACCAGGAGCGCGATCAGCAGCAGGCCGCCCTGCACCGAGGGGTAGTCGCGGCGGCTGATCGAATCGACCAGCCACTTGCCGATGCCGGGCCAGGCGAAGATCGTCTCGGTCAGGATCGCCCCGGCCAAGAGCACGCCGACCTGCAGGCCGATCACCGTGACCACCGGAATGAGCGCGTTGCGGAGCGCGTGCAGGCCGATCACACGGGCCGGCGGCAGGCCCTTGGCGCGGGCCGTGCGCACGTAGTCCTCGTTCAGCACCTCGAGCATGGCCGAGCGGGTCTGGCGCGCGATCACCGCCATGGGAATGGTGCCCAGCGCCACCGCCGGCAGGATCAGGTGGCTGACCGCCGAGCGGAACGCGCCCTCCTCGTCGGACAAGAGCGTGTCGATCAGCATCAGCCCGGTCACCGGCTCGACGTAGAAGAGCACGTCGATGCGGCCGGAGACCGGGGTCCACTTGAGGACGCCCGAGAAGAAGATGATGAGGAGGAGCGCCCACCAGAAGATCGGCATGGAGAAGCCGGTCAGCGACAGGGTCATGGAGGTGTGGTCGAAGACCGTGCCGCGCTTGACCCCCGCCAGGATGCCGATCGGCAGGCCGATCAGCACCGCGAAGCTGAGCGCGAAGACCGAGAGCTCCAGGGTCGCCGGAAACAGCTCGAGAAACTCCAGGAAGACCGGCTGCTTGGTGACGATCGAACGGCCCAGGTCGCCCTGCAGCACGTTGCCGAGGAAATCGAAATACTGCACGTACCAGGGCCGGTCGAGGCCCATCTCGCGCAGCAGATAGGCGTGGCGCTCCGGATCGATGCCGCGCTCGCCGATCAGGAGCTCGATCGGATCGCCCGGCACCAGGCGGATGAACGAGAACGCGATCACCGTGACCCCGAGGAAGGTCGGGACCAGGAGGCCGATGCGCGAGAGGACGAAGCGCAGCATCAGGCGGCCGAGACCCGGGCGGCGCACAAGCCGAGCGCACTCGCGTCGTGAATCATTGCCGCCGCCCCCTTCCCGTCGCGTCCCTGCCCCATACTAAGCCGTTGCAAGGAAATCAATCCAGTGGCGATTTGGGGGGAAGGGAAGAAAGGGACTCGGTATACTGCTCCGCCTGGTAAAAAGGGGACAGTATACTTATCTCTCGACAGCTCCCGTACGCCCGCGCTAACCTCCCCCCATGGCCCGTTTCGCCCGCGTCGTGGTTCCCGGCGTCCCGCATCACGTGACCCAGCGGGGCAACCGGCGCCTGGAAACCTTCTTCGGCGACGATGATTATCGCGCCTATATCGACCTCCTGGCCGAGCACGGGGCGGCGGCCGAGGTGGCGGTCTGGGCCTATTGCCTGATGCCGAACCACGTGCACCTGATCCTGGTGCCGCGGGACGAAGACGGCCTGCGC
>CAMYKD010000149.1 GCA_947258885.1 uncultured Kiloniellales bacterium
GAGCTGCCGATCCACGGCGTGCAGTTCCATCCGGAAAGCATCGCCTCGGAGCACGGCCACGCCCTCTTGGCCAACTTCCTGGCGATCGCCGGGCACAACGGCCAGGGAGCGCGCCCATGACCGGGGACATGACGGATTTGAAGCAGCTGCTCGGCGTCGCGGCGACCGGCCAGGCGCTGACCGAGGCCCAGGCCGAGGCCGCCTTCGACATCATGATGTCGGGCGACGCCACGCCCTCCCAGATGGGCGGCTTCCTGATGGCGCTCCGGGTGCGCGGCGAGACCGTGGCCGAGATCACCGGCGCGGTGCGCGCCATGCGCGCCAAGATGCTGACGATAGAAGCGCCCGAGGGCGCGATCGACGTCTGCGGCACCGGCGGCGACGCCACGGGCACCTACAACATCTCGACCGGCAGCCAGTTCGTGCTGGCCGGTTGCGGCGTGCCGGTCGCCAAGCACGGCAATCGTGCGCTCTCGTCCAAGAGCGGCGCCGCCGACGTGCTGACGGCCCTCGGCGTCAACATCGACGCGGACATGCGCCTGGTGCAGAAAGCGCTCTTGGAAGCCGGCACCTGTTTTCTGATGGCGCCGCGCCACCACAGCGCCATGCGCCACGTCGGGCCGACCCGGGTCGAGCTCGGCACCCGGACGCTCTTCAACTTCATGGGCCCCCTGTCGAGCCCGGCGCGGGTCAAGCGCCAGGTCGTCGGCGTCTTCTCGGCGGACTGGGTCGTGCCGCTCGCCGAGGTGCTGAAGGGCCTGGGCCACGAGCGCGCCTGGGTGATGCACGGCGCCGACGGCATGGACGAGCTCTCGACCACCGGGCCCTCGACGGTCGCCGAGCTGGAGGACGGCGCGGTGCGGCGCTTCGAGGTGACGCCGGAAGAGGCCGGCCTGCCGCGCGCCAGACTGGAGGACCTGAAGGGCGGCGACGGCGAGCAGAACGCCCGGGTGCTGCGCGCCATGCTGGGCGGCGAGCACGGCCCGTTCAGGGACGCGGTGCTGCTCGGCAGCGCGGCCGGCCTGATCGTTGCCGGCAAGGCCGAGGACTTGAAGCAGGGCGTCGCCCTGGCCGCCGAGTCGGTCGACGGCGGCCGGGCCATGAAGGCGCTCGAAGGGCTGATCGCGATCACCAACGAACGGGTGCCCGCGTGAGCGATATCCTGAAACGCATCTGCGCCGACAAGCTGACCGTGGTCAAGTCGCGCAAGGCCGACCGGCCGCTGGCCGAGCAGGAGACGCGGGCCGCCGCCGCGCCGCCGCCGCGCGGCTTTCACCGGCGCCTGGCCGAGCGCGCCGCCGAGGGCGGCTACGGCCTGATCTGCGAGATCAAGAGGGCGTCGCCCAGCAAGGGCCTGATCCGCGCCGACTTCGACCCGCCGGCGCTGGCCCGGGCCTACGCCGCGGGCGGCGCCTCTTGCCTCTCGGTGCTGACCGACGAGCTCTATTTCCAGGGCCGGGACGCCTACCTCGAGGCCGCGCGGGCGGCGGTCGAGCTGCCGGTGCTGCGCAAGGACTTCATGCTGGAGCCCTACCAGATCGTCGAGTCCCGGGCATTGGGCGCCGACTGCGTGCTGCTGATCCTGGCGGCGCTCGCCGACGCCGAGGCCGCCGCGCTGGAGCGGCTTGCCCTCGACCTGGGCATGGACGTGCTGATCGAGGTGCACGACGAGGCCGAGCTCGAGCGCGCGCTGGCGCTGACCTCGCCGCTGATCGGCATCAACAACCGCGACCTAAAGACCCTCGAGGTCGACCTGGCGACCAGCGAGCGCCTGGCGCCGCGGGTCCCGGCCGACCGCCTGATCGTGGCCGAGAGCGGCCTCGGCGCCCCGGCCGACCTCGCGCGCATGCTGGCCGTGGGCGCCAAGGCCTTCCTGATCGGCGAGTCGCTGATGCGCCAGGACGACGTGACGGCCGCCACGGCCGCCCTGCAGGGCGTGACCGCGCCCGCCGGCGCCTGAGCGGGCGGCGCGGAGCCCATGGCCCGCTTCAGCCACTTCGACGCCGAGGGCAAGGCGGTGATGGTCGACGTCTCGGCCAAGCCGGACAGCGAGCGGACCGCCGTGGCCGCCGGCTCGGTCGTCATGGCGCCCGAAACGCTCGCGCTGATCCGCGACGGCGGCGTGCAGAAGGGCGACGTGCTGGCCGTGGCGCGCCTGGCCGGCATCATGGCGGCCAAGCGCACGCCGGACCTGATCCCGCTCTGCCACCCGCTGCAGCTCACCTCGGTCGAGCTGGACCTGAGCCTGGACCCGGCGCGCAACGCCGTCGACATCGCCGCGACCTGCCGGCTGACCGGCAAGACCGGGGTCGAGATGGAGGCGCTGACCGCCGTCTCCGTCGCGGCCCTGACGATCTACGACATGTGCAAGGCGGTCGACCGCGCCATGCGCATCGGCGAGATCCGGTTGATTCATAAATCCGGCGGTAAATCCGGTACTTATACCGAAGGTCACTGATAATGACGCATTTCACCGAGGCGTCTTCATGATTTCGGTCGAAGAGGCGCTGGGGCGCATCACCGCCGCCTTCGGGCCGCTCGCGGTCGAGACCGTGGGCCTGGGCGAGGCGCTCGGGCGAGTGCTCGCCGAGGACGTCGTGGCGCGCGTGACCCAGCCGCCGGCGGCGGTCTCGGCCATGGACGGCTATGCCGTGCGCGCCGCCGACGTCGCCGAGGTGCCGGCCGTGCTGACCGAGATCGGCGAAGCACCGGCCGGCGGCTGCTACGAGGGCACGGTGGAGGCCGGCCAGACCGTGCGCATCTTCACCGGCGGGCCCCTGCCCCGCGGCGCCGACGCCATCGTGATCCAGGAGAACACCGAGGCCGAGGGCGACCGGATCACGATCCGGGAAGGTGTCGGCTCCGGCACCTATGTGCGCGCGGCCGGCCTCGACTTCCGCGCCGGCGAGGTCGGGATCACGGCCGGGCGGCTGCTCACCGCGCGCGACGTCGGCCTGGCCGCGGCCATGAACGTGCCTTGGCTCAGGGTCCGGCGGCGCCCGCGCATCGCGATTCTCTCGACCGGCGACGAGCTGGTCCTGCCCGGCGAGCCGGTCGGCCCCAACCAGCTGATCGGCTCGAACGGTCTCGCGCTCGCGGCCTTCGTCGCGGTCTGCGGCGGCGAGCCCGTCAACCTGGGCATCGCCAAGGACAGCCGCGAGTCGCTCGTTACCCTGGCCGCGGGCGCGCGGGGCGCCGACCTGCTGGTGACGACCGGCGGCGCCTCGGTCGGCAAGCACGACCTGGTGCGCGAGGCACTCGACGAAAGCGGCCTCGAGCTCGACTTCTGGAAGATCGCCATGCGCCCCGGCAAGCCGCTGATGTTCGGCCGCATGGGCGGGATCCCCCTGCTCGGCCTGCCCGGCAATCCGGTCTCCAGCCTGGTCTGCGCCCTGCTCTACCTACGCCCGGCGATCGACGCGATGCTGGGGCGCGCGCCCGGGGACCGGCCGGTGGAGACCGCGGTGCTGGGCGCCGCGCTCGGGGCGAACGACTGGCGTCAGGACTACCTGCGCGCCCACCTGACCTTCGATGCCGAGGGCCGCCGCGTGGCCACGGCCTTCGAGCGCCAGGACAGCTCCATGTTCGCGACCTTGGCCCACGCCGACTGCCTGATCGTGCGGCCGCCCGAGGCGCCGCCCGCCCGGGTTGGCGACACGGTCTCGATCGTGCCGCTCGCCGGCGGGATCCTCGGCATCTGACCCGCCGCCGGACTTTTTTTCCGGGAATCTGCATTTTCGGACACGTCGAGGCTTGACGCGCGAAGAGAACCAAACTAGAACATGGGGGAAGTTTTCGTTTTGTTCTAGATCTTGTGGTTGGCCAGACAGCGGGGGCTATACGGACCATGCTGACCAAGAAACAGCACGAACTGTTGCTTTACATCCACGGCCATCTCGGCGCCGAGGGCGTTTCGCCCTCCTTCGACGAGATGAAGGAAGCGCTCGGACTGAAGTCCAAGTCCGGCATCCACCGCCTGATCACGGGCCTGGTGGAGCGCGGCTTCATTCGCCGCCTGCCCCATCGGGCGCGCGCCGTCGAGGTGCTGCGCCTGCCCGACGACGTGCCCCAGGCCGCCCCGGGCGGCCGCTTCGCGCCCCGGGTGATCGAGGGTGCCTTCCGGACGTCCCTGCCCGGCACCACGGTGGCCTCCGTCGTGGACGCGGTACAGCTGCCGCTCTACGGCAAGATCGCCGCCGGCACGCCGATCGAGGCGCTGCGCGACCATTCCAACTACGTCGACGTGCCGGCCGGGCTGCTCGGCCGGGGCGAGCACTACGCGCTGGCGGTCGAGGGCGACTCCATGGTCGACGCCGGCATCCTGGACGGCGACACCGTGGTGATCGAGCGCGGCGAGACGGCGGAGACCGGGGCCATCGTCGTGGCCTTGATCGACGACGAGGAGGCGACCCTCAAGCGCTTCCGCCGGCACGGCAAGTCGATCGCGCTGGAGCCGGCCAACACCGACTACGAAACCCGGATCTTCCCACCCGAGCGGGTCCAGATCCAGGGCCGCCTGATCTGCCTGCTGCGCCAATACTGATACCGGGTTCCACGAGGCCGTGCACCGTCCCTCACCCTTCGCAAGCTCAGGGTAAGGAAGCTTGGTATAAGCTAAATTGCTGAGTCAAAAAAACAACCCTCATCCTGAGCCTGTCGAAGGATGGCCAGGAGCTTTGCCCTTCGCCACCATCAGTCCCCCCACTTCGGCCGCCACCGCACCCAGGGGCGGCGGCCGCGCGTCGCCGCGACGCTCTCGACGCGCACGCCCGCGGGCGACAGCCAGAGCGCGTGGCTGCCCTCGCGCCACAGGTCGAAACGGTCGATCAGGACCCGCGGGCCCGGACAGGCCCGGCGGCCGAGCGGCTCCAGGCTGATCAGCACCGTCGCGCTCCGGCAGTCCTCGGTCAGCGCCCGGCCGTCGAGCGCCAGCGCGACGACCTGGTCCTTCGCCCGGTAGATGCAGCCCAGCCCATCGCAGCGCAGCGCCCCGCCCGCCGTGGCGGCGTCCCGCGGCCAGGGCGAGGCCTCCGCGCGCCCGGCCCGGCGCAGCCAGGTCTCGGCGGTGAAGCGGGCCCGGCGCGAGGACGACAGCCAGACCTCGCCGTCGGGCCCGCGCACCGCGAGCAGCTTGCCGTCGCCGCTGGCCAGCAGGTCGGGCGGGCGGACCAGGGCGGCGCCCGTCAGCCCGGCGAGCACCAGCGCCAGCCCGGCCAGCCGCCAGGGCCGCCGCCACAGGCAGAGCCACAACCCGCCCGCGACCACGAGAAGCAGCCCGGCCGTCGGCATGGCCCTGACCGGCAGGACCGCGCCGGGCAGGCCCGCGATCGTCTCGGCCACGGCGATCACCGCGCCGAGGCCCCAGCCCATGGGCACCAGCGCCAGCGCCTCGAGCCCGAAGGGCAGCAGCACGAAGGCCAAGAGCGCCCAGGGCATGATCCAGAAGCCGGTCAGAGGCACGGCAACGAGGTTCGCCGCCAGGCCGTACCAGGCCATGCGGTTGAAGTGGTAGACCGCGAAGGGCGCGGTCGCCGCGATCGCGATCACCGAGGTCAGCGCCACGCCCCCCAGATAGAGCGCCAGGCGGCCGGCGGGGCCGCGCTCCGCGACCGCCGCGCGGCCCCGCGCGCCCAGGGCCTCGTAGCCGGCGACCAGCCCCGCGACCGCCGCGAAGGACATCTGGAACGAGGCGGACAGCAGGCTTTCCGGCGCGATCAGCAGCACGGCGAAGGCCGCCCAAGCGACCAGGCGCAGCGAGAGCGCGCTGCGGTCCAGGACCACCGCCAGCAGCACCAGAGAGACCATCAGAAAGGCGCGCTGGGTCGGCACCGGCGCACCGACCAGGCAGAGGTAGGCGAAGGCGCCGCAAGCGGCCGCGACCGCCGCCCACTTCTTGATCGGCTGGCGCAGCGCCAGCGCCGGGACCAGCGCGAAAAGCGCCCTGAGCGCGAAGAACAGCAGGCCGGCGACCAGCCCCATGTGCAGGCCCGAGATCGCCAGCAGGTGGGCCAGGCCCGAATCGCGCATGGCCTGGATCACCGGGAATCGCGCCGCGCTCGCCGGTCATCAGCGCCGCGGCCAGCGCGCCCCGCGCGTCCGGCAGGGCCGCGAGCACCCGCCGGGCGACGGCGTCGCGCAGCCCCGCCCACCAGAGCCGCCAGGCCTCGGCCAGCGCCGTCCCCTGGGCCGCCCCGCTCCTGTCCAGCCGCTCCGCGTGGCCGACCGCGTAGCCGACGGCGCCGAGCCGCTGGAAATAGGCCCGGCGGGCGAAGTCGAAGGCGCCGGGCGCGGCGGGCTCCGGCGGCGGGCGCAGCACGGCGCGGATCCGCACCCGGTCGCCCGGGACGAAGCCGCCCGGCTCCCGCATCGTCAGGCGCACCCGCGCCCGCGCCGGGGTGCCGGCCGGCTCCAGCCCGGCGACCTCGAGCCGATGCAGCAGGACCCGCCCGCCGGCCGCGCGCGGCTCGACCGAGAGCACCTGTCCGGCGACCAGCGCCGGACCGTGCTTCTTCTCCAGCACCGGCGCGGCGACGAAATGGGTCCGCGCCTGCGCCGCCGCGAAGCCGGCGGCGAGCGCGCCCAGGGCGATCAGGGTCAGCCACAGCCCGGGCCGCCGCCAGGCTAGCAGGCCGAGCACCGCCAGCGCGCCCAGCCCCGCCGCGCCCAGCCACAGCGGC
This sequence comes from uncultured Kiloniellales bacterium, assembly GCA_947258885.1. Classification (GTDB taxonomy): domain Bacteria; phylum Pseudomonadota; class Alphaproteobacteria; order Kiloniellales; family JAKSDN01; genus CAMYKD01. The sequence continues at coordinate 6,678 of CAMYKD010000149.1, forward strand.
GGCTCGACCGGCAGCGAAAAGTAGACCCCGATCCCCGCCCCGAAGACGACCGGCAGCCAGAGCAGCCAGCGCTCCCGCTCGGCCTCGAACTCCCGTTTCAGCCGGAGCAGCGCCGCGGCAGCGCGCCCGCCGCCAAGCGTGCCGCCAGCCGTGCCGCCGATTTCAAGCGCAGGATCCCGTACCGCCATGCCGCGCGCCTTCCCGGGGGGCCGATGCCGGCCCCGCCGGCCCATGGTACCTCACGAAAGCAATGACCGCGAGACGTGTGTGCCCCTCGGCCGGTCATCGCTTGAACGAAAGAAAGCCTTCCCCGCAAGAGGAGGGCAATCGCACGAAGGCCGCAATTCTCTTCCTCCCCCCTTGCGGGGGAGGACCGAGGAGGGGGGTAAGCTCATTCAATCGGAATGACACCTCCGAGCGTGGTGCGAGCGGCCGTGTCCACCCCCATCCAAACCTTCCCCCGTCGAGGGGGAAGGCTTTGCGCCGTCGTGCGATCACCCTGCCCGCAAGTGGGGAGGAAGCAAAATGTCGGCTTGAAGCGATTGCCCCCGGTCACGGGTCCTCGGCGTCGTCCTTCAGCGGCAGGTCGACGATCCGCCCGACCGTGTCCTGCGGGTCGAAGCCGTAGCCGCGCCGGATCTCGACGTTGCGCAGCATGACCTCGAGGCAGGTCCTGTCGTCGAAGCTCCCCGCGCCCGGCGTGGCGTACTTCGCCTTGAGGCTGCGGTAAAGCTCGCGCTCGTTCGGCGTCAGCGCCTCCTCGACCGCCGCCAGCCGCTCCAGCAGGCGCGTCACCTCGGCAAGCTCGCGCAAGTTGGGCATGTCGGCTCCTGTCCCCCTAAGGCCCCGGCCAAGTCTGGCAGCCCGGCGCGCGCGTGCCAAGCCCGGCTCGAAT
>CAMYKD010000150.1 GCA_947258885.1 uncultured Kiloniellales bacterium
GCCTTGCCGTCGCCGTCGAAATCCGCAACACCGTTGATCTGCCAAAGCAGACTGGGCGCCCCAATCGACTGCGCGGCCAAGCGGTCAAATCCGTCCATCCGCCAGACGACCGTGTTGCCGGTGCGCACGTTGCGCCACAGGATGTCGGCCTTCCCGTCGCCGCCGAAATCGCCGACGCCGGAGACCACCCAATCTGCGGAAACCGCACCGACCGGCCTCTTCTTTTGCTTGTGCAAGCCGTCCATCTGCCAGACGAAGAGCTTCTTGGTGCCGGCGTTGCGCCACAGGATGTCGGCCTTGCCGTCGCCGTTGAAATCGCCGAGGCCTTCCACTTGCCAATCGGCGGAGACGGATCCAACCCTCTCGCTGTCCTGCTTGACCTGGCCGTCCATCTGCCAGACGACCGTATGCGCGGAGTCGACGTGACGCCACAGGATGTCGGCCCGCGAATCGCCGTTGAAGTCCGCTACGCCGCCGATCAGCCAGAGCGGATCGGCTGAATCGATCGCATCCGCGAAGTCCTTGGAGAGACCGTTCATCTGCCAGAGCACGTTGGCGCCGCTGCCGGAGTTCCGCCACAGGATGTCCGCGAAGCGGTCGGCGTTGAAGTCGCCCGGCGTCGTCCCCGTAGCCCGACAGCCGAGATCGGAAATCTCATCGTCGTCGTCGTCACCGTCGTCGTCGTCACCGTCGTCGTCACCGTCGTCGTCGTCACCGTTGTCGTCGGCATGGCGGGCGCTGTAGTCGTCACGGTCGTCATCGTCGTCGCAGTCGCCCCAAACTACGTCGAAATCATCGGGAGTGGCCTGAACCGCCGCCGGAAGCATCATGAATGCAGCGGCCACGACGGCCACGGCCAAACCCGAGCCAAGATTGTGATTGGTTCCCCTATCTTCGCGCGCTTGCATTGCACAACTCCTTTTGTTTTATTCTTATTGTTTTATGTCTTTTACTTGTCCGACCTCCTCCGTCGAATTGATCGGAATTGTTCTTATGCTAACAGTGACACGACTAATGATTTGTAAAGGAATTTTAATTTTTCGTGTTTAGATTGTAACAAATTTGTTAAAGGGGAACACCGGCAACGAACAGCCGAGCGATCTGGCGCCGCCTCTCTGGCGGATGTCGCTGGTCGCGGTGGCCGAAGGGCGCGCCGGACGCGATCTATCTGATCATGATGACCGTGCAACCCGCCAGGTGGCTCACCTTGTTGGACACGCTGCCCAGGGTGATCCCCTCGATGTCCCCGAGGCCGCGGTGGCCCATGACGATGGTGTCGGCCCGCTCGCGGGCCGCGGCCTCGACGATGCATCGAGCCGCATCGCCGTCCTCGAGCGCCTGGATCACGCTGTCGATGCCCCTGGCCTTGACCGCGCGCCCGGCCGCTTCCAGCACCTTGCCGCCGAGTGCCCGCAGGACCTCCTCGGGAACCGGATGCTCGACGGCGGCCGGATCCATGGCGAAGACCGCGGCCGGCACCGAGGAATTGGGGGGCGTCGCCTCGGCGCGCGCCAAGGCGTCCTGCATCCCGGCATCGAGCTCGGTCACGGCCGCCAGCCGGCGCAGATCCTCGGGTTCCTTGTCGCGCAGCAGGACATGCAGCAGGCAGACCCGCGCGCCATGCCTTGTGGCCAGGTCGCAGGCCAAGTCGATCGCCTTGTCGGCCGGCCCCGAGCCGTCCGTGGGAACCAGAATCTTCTCCATGGCGACCGCCTTCCTGCCCCTACCCCCGCAGTGCCCCACTTCGCTACCAGGGCGAGGGTACCGGTTCATTGACTTGTGTCAAATTCGGTCCGGTACCGGACCGATTACAGCGAAGCGGCGGCCCTTGCCGCCTGGTCGTAGAGGCCGGAGAGGGCGCGCAGCAGGTCGGCGGCCCCGCCGACCTGCTGGTTGAGCTGGTCGCGCCGGCCGCCCGAGAAGGCCTCGTAGGCGGCGGTCAGGCAGTCCTCGCGCACCCGGCGGTAGCGCTCGCAGGCCGCGCGCCCGACCGGGCTGGCGGCATAGAGGGTCTCCTTGCCGCTCCTGGCCGCGCTCACCAGGCCCAGGCGCAGCAGCTTCTTGAGGGCGTAGGTGACGGTATGGGAGTCCTCCACGTTCAGCACGAAACAGATATCCGCCAGCTTCTTGTCGCGCCCGCGGTGATTGACCGAATGCAGCACCAACACGTCGAGCGGCCCCAGATCGCCCTCGCCGGCCGCCGCCATGCAGCGCACGACCCAGCGCTCGAAGGCGTTGCCGGCGATGATCAGGCCGAACTCGAGTTCGCTCAGCTCGGCCGCCCGCTCCGAGACCAGATGGGCCGAGGATACGATCGCCCGGCCGCGCTTGTCGTCGCCGCTCATGTTCCGCCCTCCGAAGCCGGCGCGCCGTAGCCGCCCCCGCCCGGGGTTTCGACCACGAAGACGTCGCCCGCGCCCATCTCGGCCTTGTCGGTGCCCGTGAGATCCTCGCGCGTGCCGTCGGCCCGCTCCACCCAGTTGCGGCCGAGCGCACCGGGCCTGCCCCCGGCCACGCCGAAAGGCGCGACCTTGCGGTGACTGGACAGGATCGCCGCGGTCATGGGCTCGAGGAACCGGAGCCGCCGGCGCGCGCCGTCGCCGCCCCGGTGCCCGCCGGCGCCGCCCGAGTCCTTGCGGATCTCGAAGCTCTCGAGCAGCACCGGGAAGCGCCATTCGAGCACCTCGGGGTCGGTCAGGCGCGAGTTGGTCATATGCGTGTGGACTGCGTCCGTGCCGTCGAAGTCCGGTCCGGCGCCCGAGCCGCCGCAGATCGTCTCGTAGTACTGATAGCGATCGTTGCCGAAGGTCAGGTTGTTCATCGTGCCCTGGGCGCCCGCCAGCACGCCGAGCGCGCCGTACAGCGTGTCGGTGATGATCTGGCTGGTCTCGACATTGCCGGCGACCACCGCGGCCGGATAGCGCGGGTTGAGCATGCAGCCTTCGGGAATGAGGATCTCGAGCGGCTTGAGGCAGCCCTCGTTCATCGGGATCACGTCGTCGACCAACGTGCGGAACACATAGAGCACCGCGGCCCGGCAGACCGCGGAGGGGGCGTTGAAGTTGTTCGGCTGTTGCGCGGAGGTGGCGCCGAAATCAACCACCGCGCCGCGCGCCGACTTGTCGATACGGATCGACACCGACACCTTCGCGCCGCTGTCGAGCGCATAGGTGAAGCTGCCGTCCTCGAGCACGTCGAGCACCCGGCGCACCTGCTCCTCGGCGTTGTCTTGTACGTGTCCCATGTACGCGTGGACCACGTCCAGGCCGAAGTGTGCGATCATGCGCCGGAGTTCCTGCACGCCTTTCTCGTTGGCGGCGATCTGCGCCTTGAGGTCGGCCAGGTTCTGGGCCGGGTTGCGCGCCGGATAAGGACCGGATGCCAAGAGATCCAGGATCTCGCGTTCCCGGAAACGGCCCTCGTCGATCAGCACGAAGTTGTCGATCAGGACGCCCTCCTCCTCGACCGTCGTGCTGTCCGGCGGCATGGACCCGGGCGTGATGCCGCCGATGTCCGCGTGGTGGCCGCGGCTCGCCACGAAGAACTGGATGCCCTCGCCGGCCGCGTCGAAGACAGGCGTGATCACGGTGATGTCCGGCAGGTGGGTGCCTCCGTTGTAGGGCGCGTTCAATACGTACACGTCGCCCGGGGCCATGGTCCCGGCCCGCTCGCGGATCACCGTACGGATGCTTTCGCTCATGGAGCCGAGGTGCACGGGCATGTGCGGCGCGTTAGCGACCAGGTTGCCCTCGGGCGTGAAGATCGCGCAGGAAAAGTCGAGGCGTTCCTTGATGTTGACCGAATAGGCCGTGTTCTCCAAGGTCGAGCCCATCTGCTCGGCGATCGACATGAACAGGTTGTTGAAGATCTCGAGCATGACCGGGTCGACTTCGGTGCCGACGGCAGCCGTACGTTCCAGGGGCACCACGCGCGTCAGTATCAGGTGGTTGCGCGCGGTCAACTCCCCACGCCAGCCGGGTTCGATCACTGTCGTGCTCGTCGGCTCGATCACGATCGCCGGGCCGTCGATCCTGTCGTCAGGCAGAAGGTCGGCACGGTCGAAGACCGGCGTGTCCCGCCAGCCATCAGAAACGTACATGCGTACGGTAGCGCGGGGCGAGAGCGGCTCGCTACGCGGCGCGGCCTCCAGCGGCCGATCCTCCACGGTATCGGTCTCGCCGATCACCTCGGCGGAGATCGCCTCGACCGTAAGGCCCTTGCCGGCCATGACGAAGCCGTAGCGTTGCTCGTGCAGCGCCTCGAACCTGGCGACCACCTGCTCCAGCGGCCCGAAGTCGACCTCCATGGCGGTATCCGTGCCCTCGTAGCGCAGATGCAGCTTGCGGACCACGCCCAGTCGTTCCTCGGCGATGCCCTGGGTGCGCATCTCGGCCCGGCCCGCTTCGGCCATCTCTTCCAGGCCCGCTGCCAAGCCGTCCATCACGCCGGCTTCCAGGCGGCTTTCGACCGCACGTTCGCGCAGCGTCCGCAGGTCCGCCAACCCCATGCCGTAGGCCGAAAGCACGCCGGCGAAGGGGTGCAGGAAAATCCGGGTCATGCCCAGCGTGTCGGCGATGTCGCAGGCGTGCTGGCCACCGGCCCCGCCGAAGCAGCAGAGCGTGTACTCCGTCACGTCGTAGCCGCGCTGGGTCGAGATCTTCTTGATCGCGTTGGCCATGTTCTCGATGGCGATCCGGCGGAACCCCTCGGCGACCTCCTCGGGTGTGCGTGTGTCGCCCGCCGTGGTCTGGATCTCCCGGGCCAGTGTGGCAAATTTATCATGCACGATACCGGCGTCGAGAGGCTCGTGGCCGTCCGGCCCGAACACATGGGGGAAGAACTCCGGCACGACGCGGCCCAGCATGACGTTGGCGTCGGTCACCGCCAAGGGTCCGCCGCGCCTGTAGCAAGATGGCCCCGGGTTGGCGCCGGCCGAATCCGGCCCGACCCGGTAGCGCGCACCGTCGAATTGCAGGATCGAGCCGCCGCCCGCGGCCACGGTGTGGATCCGCATCATCGGCGCGCGCATACGTACACCTGCGACCTGGGTCTCGAAAGCGCGCTCATACGTGCCGTCGTAATGGGCCACGTCGGTCGAGGTTCCGCCCATGTCGAAGGTGATGATCCTGTCGAATCCGCCCATGGCAGACGTACGTACGGCCCCGACGATGCCGCCGGCCGGCCCGGACAGGATCGAATCCTTGCCCTGAAAGCGCCGGGCGTCGGTCAATCCGCCGTTGGACTGCATGAACATGAGGCGCGTATCGCCCAGCTGGCCGGCCACCTGGTCGACGTAGCGCCGCAGGATCGGCGAGAGGTAGGCGTCGACCACCGTGGTGTCGCCGCGCGAGACCAGCTTCATCAGGGGACTGACCTCGTGGCTGACCGAGACCTGCGTGAAGCCCAGATCGCGGGCGAGCGCCGCGACCTCGCGCTCGTGCGCCGGATAGCGGTAGCCGTGCATGAAGACGACCGCCGCAGAGCGGATGCCGGCCTCGAAGGCCGCCCCCAGGTCGCGCCGCGCCGCCTCCAGGTCGGGCACCTCCAGCACCTCGCCGCCGGCGCCCATACGCTCGCGCACCTCGACCACGCGCTCGTAGAGCAGTTCCGGCAGTTCGATCCGGCGGACGAAGAGCTCGGGCCGGTTCTGATAGGCGATCCGCAGCGCGTCTCGAAATCCCTTGGTCACGACCAGGACCGTGCGCTCGCCCTTGCGCTCCAGCAGCGCGTTGGTCGCCACCGTGGTACCCATCTTCACCGCCTCGGCGACCCCGGCCGGAATTACGGCAGCGCCCCCCAGGCCCAGCAGCTCGCGGATGCCCTGAAGCGCCGCGTCCGGGTAGCGCTCGGGGTTCTCCGAAAGCAGCTTGTGGGTAACCAGACCGCCGTCCGGCCGCCGGGCCACCACGTCCGTGAAGGTGCCGCCCCGATCGACCCAGAACTGCCAGCCGCCGCCG
>CAMYKD010000151.1 GCA_947258885.1 uncultured Kiloniellales bacterium
ATGGACAAGGTGATGGTGGTGACCGGCGGCAGCCGGGGGATCGGGGCCGCGATCGCGCGGCACGCGGGGCGCGCCGGCTACAAGGTCTGCGTCAACTATCGGGAGCAAGCCGGGCAGGCCGCGGAGGTCGTGGCCGCCATCGAGGCCGAGGGCGGCCGGGCGCAGACCTTTCAGGCGGACGTCTCGCTCGAGGCCGACGTGGTGCGTCTCTTCGCCGAGGTGGACGAGGCCTTCGGGCCGGTCACCGCGCTCGCCAACAACGCCGGCATCATGCAGGTCGCCCTGGTCGAGGACATGCGGGCCGAGGACCTGAACCGCCTTTGGGCGACCAACATCACCTCGGCCTTCCTCTGCGCGCGCGAGGCGGTCCGGCGGATGTCCACCAAACACGGCGGCACGGGCGGGGCGATCGTCAACCTCTCCTCGATCGCCGGCAAGAAGGGCGGGCGCGGTCAGCGGGTCCACTACGCCGCCAGCAAGGGCGCGCTCAACACCATGACCATCGGCCTGGCGACCGAGGTGGCCGGCGAGGGCATCCGGGTCAACGCGGTCCTGCCGGGCCTGATCGACACCGACATGCACGGCCCCTGGGGCGGCAAGAAACGGATCGAGACCATTGGCCCGACCATCCCGCTGGGCCGCGCCGGTGTCCCCGACGACGTCGCCGCCGCCGTGGTTTGGCTGATGTCCGACGACGCCAGCTTCATCACCGGCGAGTTGCTCGAGGTCGGCGGCGGGTCGTAAGGGGGGTCCGAAGGGCCCTCGGTCGCCGGGCGGATGAAAGCATGCCGCTGCGGCCGTCGACCGCTCCGCCTCGAGCGCCGGACTACCTGCGGTCCTTCACGTCGGCGGCGAAGTCCTCGTAGCGTCTGAGCGCGGTGACCGCGACGTCGACGTGCTGGCCGTGCTGCTGCATGATCGGCAGGTCGAGCAGGATCTGGTCGAGCGCGTCGTGGGACTCGACCTCGACGATCGCGACCACACGGCGCTCGCCGACGCACTTCCAGAGGTCGACGACCACGCCGGCCTGCTTGGCGCCCAGCGCCGCGTCGGCCTCCTCGGCCCAGATGGCGAACAGCTCCTTCTGACTCATGTCCGCCGGGTATTCGACGTTGAAATCCAAATGAAACAGCATCGCTTTTCTCCCTCGATCCGGGGTTTCGAAAAAAACGGCCCTTGAGAAGGCGGTCAGCCTAACCCCGCGGCGCTACGCGGCGAAACCCGTTTCCGGGCGGCCACAGCGAGGAGGTCTTACCTGACTGAAAAATCAACTCCGACACCGTTTTTCACGTGCGGGCGACAGCAACGGCATGATCCAGCCCCTTATCCCCTTTCGACAACCATATGAAGCCATGCGGCGATTACCCCGCCGACGAAGGCAAACGCCGTCGCTACAAGCGCATAAACCCAAGTATCATCAAATATAGATGATAATATTCCTAATGATGTTGGAAACAAAATTAGTTCATAAATATAAAAAGCTGGCAGAAACTTGCGAGATTGCAAGCGAACGCCGCAATACCAACATTTGAACGATTCATTGATGCTAAAAATAAATACTGATTTTCGACATGCCGGGCAACTTGGCATGTTTTGTACCTCTCTTATTTTCCGCTTCCTATGTGATTTGGTGCACAAGGCCCGACATGTCCAGATTCACGGCGCACCGCTTAATCATCCGCCTTGCCCCGCCCGCTCCTCAGCGCGCTGATGATACCGTGCAGGGTGCGCAGGTCCTGGTCGGTCGGGTCCATGCGCTGGATCATGTTGCGCAGGTTGCGCACCATGCCGGGGCGCTTTTCCGGGGGATGGAGAAACCCGGTCTCGTCGAGCGCGGACTCGAGGCGCTGGAAGAGGTTGACGAGTTCGGCCTTTTCGGCCGGCGGCTGGCCGCCGGTCTCGAGGCGCCGCCCGGGCGTGTCGTCGGCGGCCTGGAACCACTCGTAGCCGACCAGCAGGACCGCCATGGCCAGGTTGAGCGAGGCGAAGGCCGGGTTCAAGGGCACGGCGAGGAGGGTATCGGCCAGCGCCAGGTCGTCGTTGACCAGGCCCGAGCGTTCCGGGCCGAAGAGCACGCCGACCGACGCCCCCCCGGCCAGCGCCGCGCGCATCTCCCCGGCCGCCCGGCGCGGCGTGACCATCGGCTTGACCAGACCGCGCGGCCGCGCGCTGGCCGCGTAGACGCGGGCGAGGTCGGCCACGGCCTCGGCGGTGGTGTCATAGAGCCGTGTGCGCTCCAGCACCTGGTCCGCGCCCGAGGCCGCGGATTGGGCCGCCTCGCTCGGCCAGCCGTCGCGCGGCCGCACCAGGCGCAGCTCGGTCAGGCCGCAGTTCAGCATGGCCCGCGCCGTCATGCCGATGTTTTCGCCCAGCTGCGGGTCGATCAGCACGACCACTGGCCCGCCGAGCGTGGCATCCCGGGTCTTATCGGTGCCGGCCATGGCCCGCCTTGGGACTGTGCTATTGCCCGAGCAGGGCCTGGGCGCGGGCAAGGGCGTCGGGGATGGCCTCGCCGGCCTGCATCTCCGGGTGGTACATCAGCGCGAAGACCGCCTGGCCGAGCGGCGTGAGCGCCGGCAGCGGTGCCAACGGGTCGACCAGACCCTCCATCTGGTCGCCCAGCGTGACCCCGCCGAGCGCCCAGACTACGGCCAGGATCAGCGCGGCCTCCTGGGCCTCGCGCGGCTCGTCGTCGGCGATCATGACTCGGCCGATCAGCGCCTCGAAGCGCGGGAAGCTGAAGAGGAAGGGCCAGCGGCCGTCCTCGAAGCGCCCGAGCATCCAGTCGCCCACCCCGAAGGCGCCGGCCATCTGGGCCATGACGGGCCTCGGCCCGACGACGATCTCCAGGTTGCTGCCGGTGGCCATGCGCGCGGCCTCGGCCCCCGCCAGCGCGGAGAGCGGCCGGGTCAGGACGATATCGATCGGTCGTCCCGTAGCCCGCCCGAACGCACCGGCCACGGCCGCGAGCGCGGGCCGGAGCGCCACACTCCGAACCTCGTCGGCATAGAACGCGATGCCGATCGGCCCCGGAACGCGCCAGGTCACTCTCTCCGGCAGGCCGAAGAAGCTCCGGTCCCGGCCATGGTCGATCAGCGCCTTGTAGGCCGCCAGCACGTCCTCGGCGGCCGGCGGGCTCTGTTGAGCATCGGCCGGCGCCGCGAGAGCCAGAAACACGGCGACGGCCAGCAGCTTCGCGACCCTGTTCATGACACCTCCTGTGGGATCTCGGCCCCGTCCTGCAGCAGCTTCCAGGTTATGCCGTCGTACAGCGCGTTGAACGAGGCATCGATGATATTGGTCGAAACGCCGACCGTGGTCCAGCGCCGTCCGTTGGCGTCCGCGCTCTCGATCATCACCCGGGTGACGGCACGAGTGCCAGCCTGAGGCGTCAGGATGCGCACCTTGTAGTCGACCAGGCGCATGTCCTCGAGCTGCGGGTAGATCGGCACCAGGGCCTTGCGCACCGCCATGTCGAGCGCGTTGACCGGACCGTTGCCGTTGGCCACCTCGAACTTGGCGCGGCCGCCAACCTCGAGGCTGACCGTCGCCTCGGATTCGGTGACCAGCTCGCCGCGCGCGTTCCAGCGCCGGTCGTCCATGACCCGGAAGCGCTGCAGGTTGAAATAGACCGGCACGCTGCCGAGCACGCGCCGCGCCAGGAGCTCGAAGCTGGCCTCGGCGCCATCGTAGGCATAGCCCTCGAACTCGCGCGCCTTGACCCGCTCGACCAGGGCCGCGACCTTGGGGTCGCCGGGCGCCACGTCGATGCCGATCTCGCGGAAGCGGGCCAGGATGTTGGACCGGCCCGACTGGTCCGAGACCACGATGTGGCGCCGGTTGCCGACCAGGGCCGGGTCGATGTGCTCGTAGGTCCGCGGGTCCTTCTCGACCGCTGAGACGTGCGCGCCGCCCTTGTGGGCAAAGGCGCTGTCGCCGACGTAGGCGGCGCTCCGGTCCGGCGCCCGGTTGAGGCGCTCGTCCAGCATGTGCGAGACCCGGGTGAGGGATTCGAGCTGGTCTTCGCCGACGCCGGTCTCGAAATCTGTCTTGAGCATGAGCGAGGGGATCAGCGAGACCAGATTGGCGTTGCCGCAGCGCTCGCCCAGACCGTTCACGGTGCCCTGGATCTGGCGTGCACCGGCCCGAACCGCGGCCAGCGAGCCGGCGACCGCATTCTCGGTATCGTTGTGGCAGTGGATACCGAGATGGCTGCCGGGCACGACCTCGGCGACCTGACCGACGATGCGCTCGATCTCGTGCGGCAGGGTGCCGCCGTTGGTGTCGCAGAGCACGACCCAGCGCGCACCCGCGCCGTGCGCCGCCCTGAGGCAGTCGAGCGCGTGGTCCGGGTTGGCCTTGTAGCCGTCGAAGAAGTGCTCGGCGTCGAACAGGACCTCGGCCTTGCGCTTCGCCGCCTGGGCGACGCTTTCCGCGATCATGTCGACGTTCTCGGCGAGCGGTACGCCCAGCGCGACCTCGACCTGGAAGTCCCAGGTCTTGCCGAACAGGCAGACGGCGTCGGCCTTGCCGTCCAGCACGGCCGCCAGGCCCGGATCGTTGGCGGCCGAGCGCCCGGAGCGCCGGGTCATGCCGAAGGCGACCAGGCGGGCGGTCCTGAGGTCCGGCGGCTCGGCGAAAAACGCGTCGTCGGTCGGGTTGGCGCCGGGCCAGCCGCCCTCGACGTAGTCGATGCCGAGACCGTCGAGCGCCTGGGCGATCGTGATCTTGTCGGCGACCGAGAAGTCGACGCCCTGGGTCTGGGCGCCGTCGCGCAGGGTCGAATCGAAAAGATAGACGCGCTTGTCGTCGCTCATGGCCCGGCCAGCTCCTCTCCGGCCAGAGTTTTCAGCACAGGGGCGGCGCGCCGTCAACGCCGCTGGCCTCGGGCGGCTAGAACCTGAGCGCCAGGGTGAGGCCGGCCGCGCCCTGCTGGCCGAACGGGAGGATCTCCACGCCGGCCTCCTCCAGGAAGGGGCTGTGGCGGGTCACCATGCGGCCGATGAAATGGCCAACCGCGGCGCCCATGAACACGTCCGAGGCCCAGTGCCGCTGGGCATTGACCCGGCCGAGCGCCGTCATCCCGGCGAGCGGGTAGGCCAACCAGGGCACCCAGGGATGGTCCTCGCCGTAGGTCTCGGCGACCACCGTGGCCATGGCAAAGGCGTTGCCCGAATGGCCCGAGGGGAAGGCGGTGTTGAACTCGCCACCGCCCGGACCGTTCCAGTCGAAGGCGTCGTCGGCGTCGTCCGGCCGCTCGCGCTGACCGATGTACTTGACGCCCGCGATCAGCGCGCCGGTCAACGCGACGCTCTGGAAGCCGTTCAGGAACATGGCCTTCTCGCGCTTTAGGCCGACGGCCTCGGAGAGCGCGTAGCCGGCCAGCGTACCGAGCAGCAGCTTGTCGGAATCGCCGAACTTCTCGACCACGTCCTCGATCGAGTCCGTCGTATTGCCGCGCACGTCGTCCTGCCAGAAGTCGTCGATCTCGTCGTCGAGCAGCATCAGGGCGCCGGTCACGGAAAGCACGATTCCGACGGTGAGCCACTCGTCTCTGTCGTAGTGGAAGGGGCCACTGAGGATGCGCCAGGAGTTTTCCGCGAAGCTGGCGTAGTAGCCGCCGTCGAGGAGGTAGACGCCGTCCTTGTAGCGCGGCCCCAGCTCGGCCTCGCTCTCCTCGTCCGGCTCGGCCTCGACCCGGTCCGGCGCGGGGGCGCCGGGCGGATCCTCCGCCGCAAGGCCGATGCTGTGCACCGCGAACAGCAAGACGCCCGAGGCCAGGCCTGCGCGGACGGCCCGCCGACAAAGCGGGAAACCGCGTCGCGGCGAAGCTTTGACCTCCGGCATTGGTCCCCTCGGCCTCCTGGCGGGCAGCAGAGCCCGCGCCGCTGCGTCCGACGGACGCGGAACAGGCCGCTTGCTTGTCGCAGGCTAT
>CAMYKD010000152.1 GCA_947258885.1 uncultured Kiloniellales bacterium
TTCGTCAGATAGGTGATCGTCGCCATGACATGCCCTCCCTCGGCCGGTCCCCGAAACGCGCCGAACGCGCGGGCGCTCAGCTAAGCACCGCGGCGCCGGCTTGGGAAGGGGTCGGGGCGACCCGGCGCCGTCCTGCGATTGATCTTGATCAAGGAAGCAGCGGGCGGGCGCTTGTAGGCTTCGAGCCTGCCGAGGCGCCGGTGCCGGCGTCTCGGCCCCGCTATGTCCGTTGTGGTCGGTCCTGGAGGCCGAGGTGTCGGCGGCCGTTCATCGCAAGCTCACGACGATCCTCTGCGCCGACGTCGTCGGCTACAGCCGAATGATGGAGGCGGACGAGGTCGCGACCCTCGAGACGCTCAAGGCCTATCGCGAAGCGATGGCCGGCTTCATCGCGCGCCACGACGGCCGGGTCGTCAGCACCTCGGGCGACGCCCTGCTCGCCGAGTTCGCCAGCGTCGTCGAGGCGGTGCAGTGCGCAGCGGAGGTCCAGCGCGAGCTGAGCGCCCGCAACGCGGCGCTCGGCGACGAGCGGCGCATGGACTTCCGCATCGGCGTCAACCTCGGCGACGTGATCGTCGAGGGCGAGGACCTCTACGGCGAGGGCGTCAACATCGCCGCCCGCCTGCAGGGCTTGGCCGAGCCGGGCGGCATCGACATCTCCGGCACGGTCTACGACCAGGTCCGCAACAAGCTCACGCTGGGCTACGAATTCATCGGCGCCCAGACGGTCAAGAACATCTCCGAGCAAGTGCCGGTCTACCGCGTGCAGCTCGACGCCGCCGGCGACGGCGCCCGCCGCAGGACAGCGAGCGCGGACTCGCCGCCGCGCGGCGCGGCCGGCCCGGCGGCGGGCGGCGAGGCGGCGGGCGGCACCGCGGCCAGGCTGATCTATATGCTCTTCCTGGCCAGCCTGTTCTTCGGCACCGCCGGCCTGATCGGCGGCGCCTTCGTGGCGGACGGGTCCGGCGACTGGCGGGGCGGCGTGGTCGAGGGCGACATCGCCTTTTCCGAGGATACCGAGTTCCGCGGTAAGATCGGCGGCAACGCGATAATCGCGCCCGGCGTCAAGGTCAAGCTCCTGGGCAAGGTGGAGGGCAACGTCGTCATCGGCCCGGGCGCGGTCGTCGAGGTCGAGGGCAAGGTCGGCGGCGACGTGATCAACCGGGGCGGCACCCTGCGGCTCTCGGGCAAGTTGGCCGGCACGGAGATCCGCGAGGCCCCGGAGGAAATGGACGCGGCCGCCAAGCCGGCGCCCGGCGCCGGCGAGCGCGCCGCGGAGGGGGCGGCGGAGGGCGGCGGGACGGTCGATGCGGTCGCCATCCTCGCCGCCGTGGCCGCCCTGCTCTGCTTCCTCCCGGTGCTGACCGGCGTGGTCATGGCCTACGTCAACCGCGGCGGCGGCGCGTCCTGGATGGACAGCCATTACCGCTTCCAGATCCGCACCTTTTGGATCGGGCTGCTGCTGGCCGCGGTCGGCGGCGTCGCGTCGCTTGCGGTGGTGGGCGTCGTCCTGCTGCTACTGCTGCCGTTCTGGCTGGTCATCCGCTGCGCCCGGGGCTTGCGCTATCTGGCGCGGGCCGAGGCGCACCCCCGCCCGGCCAGCTGGATGTTCGGCTGAGCGGCAGGGCTCACCCCAGCGCTGTGTAGACCAGGAACAGGACGAGGCCGGCGGCGGCCAGGATCATCGACAGGCGCAGCATGCGGAACTTGGCGGCGCAGATGCCCGAGAGGTCGTGGCAGTAGCCGAGCTTGGTTTCGGCCAGCTCCTCTGACCGCTCTTGCGCGACCCGCGCCAGGTAATCCCGGCGCTCTGCATAGCCGGTGATGTCGCCCCAGAACAGGATGCCGCCCGGCTGTCGGCGGATGCGCGGGAAGATGACCGAAAAGGCGCTGACCGCGGCGCCCACCAGCGCCAACATGATCAGCGCCCAGAGCAGAGCCTTCGGCTCGGGCCCGATTGCCAGCGCGCCGATCGTCTCGGGGCGCGCTGCAGCAGGAACAGCCCGGCGGCGACCACCAGGGTGAAGATGATCCCCGCCTTGCGGTCGGCCAGGTTGATGTTCTGGATGATCGCACCGTTCAGGAAGTCGGCGAGCCGCTCGTGGTGGGCGCCCAACGCCGGTCGCTCCTGGCCGTGCATGGCCCCTCCTCGCGCCGCTGGTCAGCGTCGTGCGGCCGAGCCACGTCGGGATAAGACGCCGGCCGCCGCTTACAGATCGTGCCGGTTCTGGCTGGCGGCCAATCAACTGGGGTCACGAGGCCGTGACGGTGGGTGCAGGCGTGGAAACCCTTGGCACGCTGGAGCGAAGAAGGGGACTGGCTCGCTTTCGCGCAAGCGAAAAGGTGCCTTCTCTAATTGGGCAGTTGGTGTCAAGCTCCTCACTCGTCTCTTTTTTGCCGCTTTACCTGTTGTCGCCCTGGGGTCCAGGCTTCTCTACGTGCTCGATGCCCATTTTCCGTTATGGGATCCTCACAGGATGGGTTGAGACAGCGAGGCGGAACAATCTGTCCCACGACCTCTCGGCGTCACGGACGCCTCGGGACCAAGGCACAAAACGGACTCACCTCACCCCTCGCCCCCAGGGGACAACGCTTTGACGGCCGACCTCGATGCAAGACCGCGAGCTGGCGAGCTCGAGTCTTTCAAGCGCCCCGCCGCCTTAGGCCAGTTCCTCCTTGGTCCAGCGGAAATCGCTGCCGTCGAGCCACATCCGGTGCAGCACCACGGCCAGGCGCCGGGCCAGCGCCACCTTGGCCCGCTTGTTGCCGCGGGTCTTGGCGAGCTGCATCGCCCAGGCCTTCAGCCAGTTCCAGCTCTTGGTGCGCGTCAGCATGACGTTGGCCGCCTCGTAGAGCGTGGCGCGCATCATGCCGTCGCCGCACTTCGATATCCTGCCGTTGCGATCGACCTGGCCCGACCGATGTTTGCGCGAGGTCAGCCCAAAATGCGCGCCCACGGTCTTCGACTTGGTAAAGCGCTCGGGAATGTCCACCGTCGCCCGGAAACACAAGGCCGTCACCGCACCCACGCAAAGGGCGTTGACCCATTTGAGACATCGAGGAGATTCCCGTGCGCAATGCGTTGCAGGACATGAGTCCCCTTCAACCGGTGAAAGCGCTACCGTTTTTGGCCCGGCCGGAGGTACTATCCGGGAAACCCCGGTCAACGAACTGGTCTTCCGAACCTGGCCGAACCGGCAAGATCAAGTCGTCGAATGGCCGGGGGAAACACAGCCGCCCCCCGGATTTGCCATGTCGGAGCGATAGCCGTGGATTGGGAGGTTGCCGGCGAATACGGCCTTTGGGCTTGTTGCTCAGGAGGAAACCGTCGTGGACAAAATCAAGAACATTCTTGTCGCCGTCGATTTGTACGGAGGTTCCGAGGAAGTGGCCGGAGTCGCGGCCGGTTTTGCCGAGGCATTTTCGGCGAAGCTGTATTTTCTGCACGTGGAGCGGAGCTACCCGGAGATTATTGGCGACCCGGACGTTCCAGACGAGCGTGACGTGGTGGCGAGCGAAGTCAGAGCCTCGCACCGGGAACTGCAGGAACTTCGGGACAAGATGACTCCCCCGGGCGTGGAAGCCGTGGCCCTGCAGATCCAGGGCCGGACGGTCCAAAAGATTATTTCCGAGGCGAACGCGCTCGATATCGATCTCATGGTCCTCGGTTTTCACCGGGACCGCCTGCATCATCTGCTCGCGGACGACGTGATCAAGCGCGTCCTGAACCACGCACACTGTCCCGTGGTGGTCGTTCCGCCACCCAAGCGTTAGGACACGGTGCGGCACGGAGTCATTCAAGAGGATCGGGCCCGTGCCCGATATTTGCCGCCTCGCTGTCTTGCGCGACGATGGCGGACGGTAAAAGGGGGCCAGCTTAAACCTGGTCACGCCGGAAAAAGGCGGCTTTGGGGGCGAAGTTCTCGCCGATCACCCGATCCAGCCGTCGGGGTCGATGTCATGGACGAAACCCTGTCGCCAACGAGAGGATTTCGGGTTATGCGCATTGGCTAGACCGAGACTACCTGCACGCTGCGAAACCAGGTCGGCAGCGAGTCTCTAAGCGGAAATTATACCAGCGAGCCGATGAAAGCATTCATCGGCTCGCCGGCAAGCGCGACCGCGCGCCCGCGGCGAAGCGAGGACAGCCAAGCAGACGGATGTCTGCGCCCGGCGCCTGAAGGGCGACAGGCGAGTCCAGTCATGGGCTCGCCGGTATTAGAGAGGCTTTCGACTGCTTTGCCGCAGAAAGCGCCGTTCGTCAGGCGGGCTCGCTACGGGGAAAGATGACCCGGCGCAGGTCTCGTCTGGACTTTCGAGCTGCTACGGCCGGACAACACGTCGAAGACCGGTCCGGTCATCGAGGTCCGGCTTCGGATCGCAGGTGCTGGACCAGCCAGTCCGCGATCAGTGCGAGGATTTCCTCCGAGACCTGGTTCGTGTGGGACAGCAGTTCCTCGTATCGTCTGAAGAAGCCGTCGGGGTCCTCGAGAAACAGGTGGTTGTGGCCGGCGAGAATCTCGACCGTAACGTCCTCGTTGCCCCCGGAGCGCATCGCGTCCGCGATCAGTTCGGCGTGCGCCACCGGAACGTTGCTGTCCCGATCGCCGTGCAGGATCAGCGCCGGGCAGGTCACGTCACGGGCATATACGCTTGGATCGATTTCCAGGAATTGCTGCCACCACGGCCCCCATTTCCCCTGGGCCACCTCTCTCCGGAATCGTCTTGTCCGCTCGGCCAGAACGGTCTCGGTGTCCACGCCCGCCGCCAGCCGCTCCCTTTCCCGGTCGGTGAAAATGTCGTTTTGAACCAAAAGCCGCTGCTGCGACACGTAGACGTCCCAGCCGGGCGTGGCGCTTGCCGCCAGGGTGACGATCGCTTCGATCGAGGGATCCGTTGCCGCTATGAGCAGCGCGATATTGGCGCCTTCGCTGAGGCCGAGGAGCCCCAACCGCCGGGCGGCGACGTCGCGACGCAATGCGAGGAATTCCAGGCCGGCCCGCGTGTCGTCGGCCCGCTCCGACGCAGTGACTTGCGCGAGGGGACCGCCGCCGGAGCAGCCGACGCCGCGATCGTCCATCCGAAGGACGGCGATACCACGCCGCGAGAGGGCGTCGGCAAGCTGCCGGAAGGGACGGTAGGCGTTGATCGGTGTCCTATTCGTCGCCACGTGATCGCGGTTCTGAGCGTGGGAGCCCGAGATGAGGACGACCGCCGGCAGGGGCCGCTCGGCATCTGTCGGAAGCGTGAGCGTGCCAGCCAGAACGTGGCCCGCCTCGGTCGTGATCCGGATGTCCTCGGCCAGGTAGGGCGCCTCCGGCGGCGGCGCGAAGTAGGCCGGCGGATAACAGGGCGGCGATGTCGTGCACCCGCCGAGCAGTACAGAGAGAAGGCTCACCGCCAACGCCCGTCGGACCATAGCCGTCTCCAGTCAGGGCAAGCGCGTAGCCGAGGACCCGGCGAACTGCCGCCAAGTCTCAAGATACCATATCTCGAGCAGCTCCATCGTCGACCGGGATAGAAAGGGGCGGACCTTCAGGCGCCTCAGGAAAAAAACGGGCATGTCTTGTTTTGAATGTTTCTTGTGGCTCGTTCCCTTTCGCCTGCTCGCCGAGGGCATGGCTAAGAAAGCCGCCCTCATCGCCGTCGCACCCAGGCTGCTCGTCATCCTCGACGCACCGGTGCGTTCAAGCCAAAGCTGGGACCCGAAACACCCCTGACAGAAACACAGTCGCTGATCCCTCTACGGCTTCATCATCGTCCGGCTCGCTTAAACTGGCGTCTTTCGGTCGGGAAAAGCTTTGGACCAATGCAGAATTGTTACCGACTTTCCAAGGTCTTATACCAAAGGTAGGAAATACTGACTCATTTCATGGGAGCGGATCGGGTCGCCCGGGTAGGCGCGGTGCGCAGC
>CAMYKD010000153.1 GCA_947258885.1 uncultured Kiloniellales bacterium
AGCCACGAGGTCCGCACGCCCATGATCGGTGTGTTGGGCATGACCGACCTCTTGGGACGGACCAGGCTGGGCAACCGTCAGACACGCTTGGTGGGCACCCTGCGGCAGTCCGCCGAGACTCTCCTGCACATCATCAACGACATCCTGGATTTCTCGCGGATCGAGGCTGGCAAGTTCACGCTCGACCGGATCGAGTTCGAGCTGCGCAACCTGGTCGCCGACGTGGTCGAGCTGCTCGCCGAGCTGGCCCAGAGCAAACAGCTCGAAGTCGTCTACAGCGTGGCGCCGGACGTTCCCGACTGGCTCAGCGGCGATCCTCACAGGCTCCGGCAGATCCTCACGAACCTGATCGGCAATGCCACCAAGTTCACCGAGCGCGGCGAGATCGAGATCAGGGTCAAGCTGGGCCGGCAAACCGCCGACACGGTCTCCCTCGATTTCCAGGTCAAGGACACGGGTATCGGCATCGATCCGGCCGACCAGGCGAACCTCTTCGAATCCTTCGAGCAGGCGAACGAAACGATCTCGCGGAAGTACGGCGGAACCGGTCTGGGCTTGTCGATCACCAAGCAGCTGGTAACCATGATGGGCGGCCGGATCGGCGTCGCGAGCGCACCCGGGCGCGGTTCGAGGTTCTGGTTCACGGCGGCCTTCGGGCGCTGCCACCGCCAGGCGACTGGGCGCGCGGCAGGGTCCGAGCTGGCAGGGGCCCGGGTCCTGGTGGTCGACGACAACGCGACGAACCGCGAGGTGCTGTGCCAGTACCTGAGCGCCGAGGGCGCAGCCTGCCGGGAGGTCGAGAGCGGCGCCGAAGCGCTCGCCCTGCTGCGCGCCGCCGCCGGCCGTGGCGAGGGCTTCGACTTGGCCGTTCTGGACATGGCCATGCCGGAGATGGACGGCATGGAGCTGGCTCGGACAATCAAGGCGTCGCCCGAGACCTCCGACACGCAGCTCATCTTGCTCACCTCGATAGGCTGGGAGGAAGACAGCGCGCTGGCGAAGGCGGCAGGGTTCTGCGCGTACTTGACCAAGCCGGTTCGGCAGAACGATCTGTGCCGGCAGGCCATGCGGATCTTGAACCTCCCGGGTAGTTGCGACCCCGCGGCGCCGCAGCTGCCGGCGGAAGATCCGCCCGCCGCGTCCCCAGCGCCCTCCGAGGTGGCGGCCCGCGTGCTGCTCGCGGAGGACAACCCGGTCAACCAGGAGGTGGCGCGGGAATACCTCGACGACCTGGGCTGCCGCGTCGAAGTCGTCGAGACCGGGGCCGCGGCCGTCGAGGCCTTCGGCCGCACCGACTGCGACCTGATTCTCATGGATTGCCAGATGCCCGAGATGGACGGCTTCGAGGCCACCCGGCTGATCCGCGAGAAGGAGCGCCACGCCGGGGCGGGAGAGCACATGACGATCATCGCGGTGACGGCCTATACCACGCCGGGCGAGCGCCAACGCTGCCTGGATGCCGGCATGGACGACTATCTGGCCAAGCCCTTCGACCAGGAGGAGCTGCGTGTCATGTTGCGGCGCTGGCTGCCCGATGCGGCCATGCTCGACGCCGGTCCGCGGGAGGCCGCACCGCAGGAGGCCGCGCAAGAGGCTCGCGAGGCGGTGCTGGACCAGTCGGCCCTGGACAAGATCCGCGCGGTCGATCGAAAGACGGGGCGCGAGGTCCTGTCCAAGGTGATCGGCATCTACCTGGATCGCTCGTCGGCGGAGCTGCGGGCACTGGGCGCGGCGGTCGTCCGGGAGGACGCCGCCGCGGTGACGAAGCTGGCACATGGGCTCAAATCGAGCAGTGCGAACCTGGGCGCCCAGACGCTGGCCGGACTTCTGAAAGAGCTGGAGCACAGGGGCCGCGGCGAGGTCCTGGCCGAAGCGCCGGCCCTGTTCGCCCGGATCGAGGCGGAGTTCGAGAGGGTCAGGCCGGCGCTCGAGGCCGAGCTGCCGGCCGCGGCACCGCTGTCGGAGAGCGCCTGATGGACGCGCGGCCGCCCTTGCGCGAGAAACCTCTCGTCCTGGTGGTCGACGACGACCTGGCGCAACGGGTCCTGGTCCAGGAAGCCCTCGGGGCCGCGGGATTCGACACCGACGAGGCCGAGGACGGCGCCGGGGGCATCGCCAGGACCGCGGACCTGGAGCCGGACCTGGTCATCCTGGACGTCATGATGCCGGACCTGGACGGCTTCGCCGTCTGCCGGACCCTGCGCCAGGAGTCCCGGACCGCGCACATCCCCATATTGATCGTCACCGGCCTGGAGGACGAAGAGTCGATCGAGCGGGCCTTCGAGGTCGGGGCGACCAACTTTCTCACCAAGCCGATCAACTGGACCCTTCTGGGCCATCACGTCAGGTATCTCCTGCGCGCCGGCGAGACGGAGAGCGAGCTGCGCGCGGCCACCCTGGCCGCCGAGGCGGCCGCGCGTGCCAAGGCGCAGCTGCTGGCCAACATGAGCCACGAGCTGCGGACGCCGCTCAACGCCGTGATCGGCTTCGCCGAGTTCATGGCGAACGAGGGGCTCGGCCCGCTGGGCAATCCAGGGTACGTCGACTGCGCCACAGACATCAAGGATGCGGGCGACCACCTTCTGCGCATGATCAACGACCTGCTCGATCTCTCCAGGATCGAAGCCGGCAGGGCCGAGCTTCGAGAGGATACCGTCGAGCTTCGAGAGCTCGTTCGGGTGTGCCTGAGAACCGTCGCGCCTCAGGTCGAGAAGGCGGTGCTGACGCTGGACTCCGTCCTGGCCGAGCACCTGTCAGCGGTGAAGGCCGACGAACGCAAGCTCAAGCAGATGATCCTCAATCTCCTGTCGAACGCCATCAAGTTCACGCCGGCCGACGGCCGAGTCGAGCTGGCGGTCTTCACGGAGGAGAACGGCGACCTGATCGTCCAGGTCCGGGACAACGGCATCGGCATCGCGCCCGCCGATATTCCCCGCGCGATGGAGACCTTCAGCCAGATCGACGGCTCGATCAGCCGCAAGTACGGCGGCACCGGCCTCGGCCTGCCCCTGACCAGGTCCCTGGTGGAGCTGCACGGCGGCGCGCTGGAGCTCGAGAGCGCGCTCGGGGAAGGGACGACGGTCGCGCTGCGCCTGCCGGCCTGGCGCACCGTCGAGCTCGGCCAGCAGGCCGTGTGAAGCGCCAGCCGCCCTTGCGACACCCTCCGGGACACGACCTCAAGGTGCGTCTTTACGGGGTCTTAACCCGCGGGATGCTGAAACTCCGCGATGTGGTGATTCTCCACCCACGCGCGAGATGCCGACCGATGAACAGAGAGAAGCTGGCCCGGGTCGCGCTTATCGTCTTTGCGATCGCGCAGCTCCCCTTCGCAGTGATCGGCGTGACCTTGGCTATCGGGCTGATAAGCAACGGGCCGGCCTATTTCCTGATCTCCTACGACCTGCTCGCCAGGAGCGGCTACGCCAGGCCCTTGTCGGGCATCCCGATCGAGCAGGTGCCCGGAGGCCTGCGCATGGAGCGGATGTCGGACGGGCTGATTACGGAGCGGCCGCCGGAAGGAGACCGCGCGCAGAGCAGGGCGCAGCCCGAGCCCCTCGCCGGACAGATTCTCGAGCGTCCGGCGACGGAAATCCCGTCCATAGAGGCGCTGGCGCCGCGAACGCCGCCCGCGGATCGGACGGTACTGTGGATTGCCGGCCTGCCGGCCTACGATCCCGTGTCCGGCTACGGGCTTGGCCTTGCGGATGTCCCGGGTCTGGCCGTGGATTACGTTTCGGTTCCCCCGGCACGGTCCAAATACGGCACCGACCATAGCCCGGTGCGGCTCAAGTTTCGCCCCGCGGAGGCCCCCCGTGTCCTCGTCCTTGCGGGGCAACCTGGCCTGTCGTGGCAGTTCGAAGGCGATGTGCCGGCCGGGATCATCGCGGTCCTGGTTGCCGCGCCGGATGCCACCGGGGACGAGACTCTCTTCGGCCTACCGGACTCCATTCCGGCGCTCCGCATCGGCACGGGGCGCAAGGAGCTTCCCTTCTTGCACAGCGCCCTACCCGATTGCGCCGTCAAAGCCGATCCCCGGCGGCCGTTCAACTGCTCCAACGTGGCCGGGAATTTGCCCGGCCGGTATCGGACTCCGTTCGAAGCCGCCGAGCACCGCGTGCAAGTGCTGCTCGGGGCGGATATCGCGACTGTGTCGGCCGCCTTTGCCGACGATACGGATCGGGTGATCCTGGTTCCCGAGGAGATCGTGGACCGGGCCATACGCGACCGCGCGCGCAGCTACGTGGAGCGCTATGACGAGGCCGTTCAATCGGAAAGCCGCCATAGGGAGATCCTCAAGGACTACGCGCGTCGCTGGGTCGAAGACCGCCGGTCCGCCGTCATCGACGAAGTCGCCCTGCATCCACCCTATGTGTCCGCTGAGCTAGCGGGCAAGCAGCCGGACGTGCTGATCGTAAGCGCTCATCAGGGTGCCACGAAGGAGCGGCAGGAACGAGCCGACAGACGCCATATCCGGACCTACCAGGAGTTCGTCGACCAGCAAGCGGGCAAGGTCGGGTCCATTGTGGTCGAGGTCACGGCGCGCGAACCCACCGTGATCGTCGCAACGGCGTCGCGCGCGGTCGATTGGCGGTTCGAGTTCTCCCAGGGTGCGAAGGTTCTCGCCGTGCATGTAGAGGGGCCCCGCGCGCCCACGGTCACGGGCGTCCCCCGCGACGTACCGCTGACCGTTCGCAGCAACGCCTACGGGGACCGCAAGGTCGCGGCTCAAGTCAAGATCTTGACGGACCAGGACGCGACGGATGGCGAAAGCCAGCGGGTCCGCGCCGACCTTGAAAGATTTCGGGACATGTACCCTGGATCCGCGCTGGTCATATACGGCAAGTATACGCTCGACCGAGCGCGATTGTCGAATTGAACCAAAGAAAGCGAGGGCGGTCGAGACTGATCGGTTGTATGCCGCTTTCCAATTTCGTCTCTTAGTCAAAAGTTAGGTGTTCTTTCGTAATGCTGTGCTCGTATCGCCGGGGGTCTCCCGGGATCTTACGACTGTCATTTCGGACGACGTGAGCTGGGCCATGCGTATCGCAGCAATCTTCATCGCCGTTCTCCTCGTAAGCTGGATCGTTTTCGAGTTGCTGCTCCAACCCGTTCCCGAATTGCCGACCTTCGCGCAAGCGGAGCGGGATTTGGGCGAGCTGCAACAGGCTCAGCGCGACGGCCGCCTGCAGGAAGACCCCGACCGGCGCGAGCTGCGGCAATCGGTTCGGCGAGCAAACGAACGGCTCAAGGGCCTACCTTGCGACGAGGTCCTCAGGCAGGATTTCGTGGACGCGGTGATTCCCTTTCTCCGGGCCGTCATGGCGACCAGAGGCGAGGCGCCCGTCGAAACTGTTCGCGTCGGCGACAGAGTGCTGAATGGAACGCACTTCCTGGATGGTCAGGTGACCTACGAGATCGAGCGCGCCGTAGACGATGGGTTCCTCCGGGCAGACGACCTTCCTCCCGAACTGGCATGGATCGCGACCCAGCTGCCGGAAATCGCGGACGCGGGGGCGGCTCTGAGACAGATTGCAGGGCACCCCAATTGTCGTTGATCCGCGTTGAAATCCCGCGTCTCCCTTCCGTGACATCGGAGGGGTCGCTGGTTGGATTCCAGCCGCGCGGCTCCCGGGCGGCCTGCGTGGCGGCGGCGCGACGAGCTTCTGACAATAAAGAAGAAAATGGTGCCGCCGGTGTGAATTGAACACACGACCCCACCCTTACCAAGGGTGTGCTCTACCCCTGAGCTACGGCGGCACGGGGGCCCGTACATGGGGGGCCTTGAAACGCGCGGCAAGATGCCACCG
>CAMYKD010000154.1 GCA_947258885.1 uncultured Kiloniellales bacterium
GCCCCAGGCGGCCAGGCCCCAGACGTAGAGCAGCGCCAGCGGCCAGGCATAGAAGAAGCGCACGTAGGCGGCCCCCGCGGTCGAGAGCCGGCCCTTTAGGTGGCGCTGCAGCGCCGAGCGCAGGTTCTGAAAGAACGCGGCCGCGATCGTCACCGGTACCCAAAGCTCGAGCATCTGCCCCCGCCGCCCCGTCGAGATGCGAATCGGCCTTCGCGCACACGATACTCAATTCCGCGCCGCCGGTGGGCCCCGATCTCGCGCCCCAGGTCGGGCGGTCACGGCGGCCCGGGCGGCTTGGCACCGCGCTCGCGCCGCAGGATGTAGAGGCCGCTCACGACGATGACGGCGGCGCCGAGGAGCGTCCAGGGGCCGGGCAGGTCGCCGAAGACGACGTACCCGAAGACGACGGTCCAGATCAAAATAGCGTAGTTGAAGGGCGCCACGACCGGCGCCGGCGCGGCCTGATAGGCCTTGATGATGGCGAAATGCCCGGCGCAGGCGAAGCCGCCGAGGACCGCCAGCAGCAGCCAGGCCTCGGCGTCGAGGGGCTGCCAGACGACCGGCAGAGCGGCGCTCGCGCCCGCGGTGCCGACCACGGCGGCGTAGAACAGGGTGGTCAAGGGGTCGTCGCGCGCGCCGATCTGGCGGGTGGCGATGTGGTAGCAGGCGTTGCAGAAGGCGCTCGCCAGCAGGAAGCCGGCGGCCAGGTCCATCACGCCGCTGCCCGGCCGGATGACGATGAGCGCGCCCAGGAAGCCGCCGGCCACCCCCAGCCAGCGCCGCGCCCCGACCCGCTCGCCCAGCACCGGCTGGGCCAGCAGCACGACCAGGATCGGCGTCGTGAAGGCGATCGCGTTGGCCTCGGCCAGCGGCAGGGTGCGCACGCCCGCGAAGTAGAAGCCGGACGCGCCCAGCATGAAGAGCGAGCGCAGCAGCTGGAGGCGCAGGTTCGCCGTGCGCGCGACGCCTGTCAGCCGCGGTCCCAGGATGGCCGCCGCGAAGAGCAGGTGGAAGAGGTAGCGGCCCCAGACCACCTGCACGACCGGATGGTCCGCGACCAGGTACTTGCCCGTCGCATGGACGCAGACGAAGAAGAAGGTCGTCGCCAGCATCCAGGCGACGGCGGCCGAAACACGGGGCGCGCGCGGTTCGTCGGGGTCTGGGCCAGAGGGCATCGGGGCTCCGGGGCGGCTAGCGGCGCTCCTGTCCTAGCGCCTGCGCGCCGCCGCCGTCCAGGCCAAACACGCGCCGCGGATGCCCGGCCGGGTCATCGGTCCCGCTGCTGCACCCGGCGGGCGGTTTGCGGTATCATCCGCGGATGGGGGAGAGCCTTCGAGACGGCGCGCGGCGCCCGGGGGCCGGCGGCCGGCGCCGCCGCGCCTGCGGCATCGTCCTTTCGGCCGCGCTCGCGGCGGCGGTCCAGGCCGCGCCGGCAAGAGGCGCGCCGGAAGAGGGCGGGGAGTCGCTCCTCGACTCGCTCGAGTTCGGCGGGCATGTCGAACTCGCCACCGAGCACCAGCGCAACTTCGACCTCGACCGGGCCGAGGACGACGACGTGGCCCTGGTGCCGGTCGAGCTGCAGCTCGGGCTGCTGTTCGACCCGAACGACTATTTCGAAGCCTATCTCCAGGCCACGCTGACCAAGCAGTTCGTGCTGCGCGAGGAAGGCGAGGACGAGGACCGGAATACCGAGCTCACCCTCGAAGAGGCCTATGTGACCGTGCGGCAGCCGGACTGGGGCCTGTCGCTCCAGGTCGGGCGGCAGTCCTTCGAGGACGAGCGTCAGTGGCTCTACGACGCCGAACTCGACGGCGTCCGAGGCGCCTACCGGACGTCCGAATTTTCCTTGGAGCTCTCCGCGAGCCGCGAGGCCCAGATCGCCCAGGATTTTCTCAACACGGTCGATGAGGAGAATATCAACACCTACGTCCTCTACGGCGCTTACGAGCTGTTGGAGGCCGTCACCCTGAGCGCCTATGGGCTGGTCAACGACTTTCGCGGCAACGGTGGCGACCAGGAGGTGTTCTTCGGTCTCCAATCCTTCGGGACGATCGGCGAGCGCCTGAGCTACTGGCTGGACGCGGCCCACGTCCGCGGCGACGAGGCGGGCAGGGACCTGCGCGGCTACGGCCTCGACCTGCTCGCGGCCTACCGCTTCGACGCGCCGCTCTCGCCTCACCTGATCCTCGGCTATGCCTTCGGCAGCGGCGACTCGGACCCCGACGACGACACCGACGGCGCGTTCCGCCAGACCGGCCTGCAGGGCAACGAGACCGAGGTCGGGGGTCTGACCGCGTTCCGCTATTACGGCGAAGCCTTCGATCCCGAGCTCTCCAACATGTCGATCTTCACCGCCGGCCTGGGCGCCAGGCCGCGCGAGGGCCTGTCGCTCGACCTGGTGTATCATTACTATCTGCAGGACGAGGCGGCGGACGAGCTGCGCGAGACCGGGGTCGACGCCGAGCCGACCGGGCGGAGCCGGCGCCTGGGCAGCGAGATCGACCTGGTGTTCGGGCTCGAGGAGATCGAGGACGTCCGGATCAGCGCATTTATCGGCTACTTCATGCCCGGGCGAGCCTTCGAGCCGGGCGCGGACGATGCCCTCTTTGCGCGGATCGAATTCGAGTACGAATTCTGAGCCGGGCACGGCCCGGCGGTACCGGTACCGGAGAGCGAGGTAGACATTTGTCGGATGGCCAGAGCCGACCCGGCCATGACAGACTGCGGGAGCGGACCGCTCGAACTCCAAGAGGAGACGTTCAGATGGCGACCCTCGGCGAACGGCAGATCAGATGGCTCCTGGCCGGCCTGGGCCTGGGCTGCTTTGCGCTTCTGCTGACGCTCGAAATCGTGACCGAATCAGACGAGCTCTCGCTCGTGGACGTGCTGGTCGATGCGCTCGGCATCCTGCTGACAATCGGCGCCGCCGTTGGCGTCGCCCTGCTCGCCCAGCGCATGCATAGCCAGCACGAGGAGAAGCTGGCCCTCATCAGGGATCTGGAGACCGCGCGCGCCGAGGGCGAGGACTGGCGCAACAAGGTTCAGTCCCATCTGGCCGGAATCAGGATCGAAATGGAGAAGCAGTTCGTGGAATGGGGCATGACCGCCGCCGAGCAGGAAATCGGCATGCTGATCCTCAAGGGACTGACCCACAAGGAGGTTGCTTCGCTGCGCGGCACCACCGAGGCCACGGTGCGCCAGCAGGCGCAGTCGATCTACCAGAAATCCAATCTGCCCGGCAAAACGGCGTTCTCCGCCTATTTCCTGGAGGATCTCTTCGCGCCCGAAATGATGGCGGACGATGCTACCTCGCGTCCCTCCGAATGGTCTTGAGGCCCTCGTTCACGGCGAGCCCGGCCGAGATAAAACATTGAAAACACAGGGTTTATTCTTGCGCACCTGCCGGGGTGATCCGCGCCTATAGCAAACGTCGGATTCACGCGCCTTGGGATCGTCGCCATATCTGTCCGGTCGGCCGGGTTTCGGCCCCCGACATCCTAAGCCTTCTCTACCGATGAGCCCCAAGCGTCGTTGACCTTGGGGCTCATTGCCGTCAAGGAGCCGCGCCGTTCGAAGGCTCCGTCGAGGAGTTTGTCTTACGTTCGTCGGATGCATTCGTCGGATGGTTTGGCCGGATAGCTGCCGCGGCGTTCGAATGCGCCATCTACGCGCCGGTCTCGCAACAGTCGGATTTACGGGTTCCTGCGGTTGGACCAGGCTGTCCTGCACACAACAGGCAATTGTAGAGGACGAAGCAAATGACTGATGGAGATCTGCAACACCAACGGACCGGACCCCGCGTATCCGGTGGGCGTCCTTCTGCCCTCACGGTGCGCCTTTGGACCGTGTTTCTCGTGAGCGTTCTGGCGACCCTGCTGGTTCTCGGGGCCTTCGCGCAGGACACGCGCGCCGACGACGGGGACGAGATCCCCTTCGACGAAGCGGAAGTCTTCTTCGAGCTGAACGACACCGACGGGGACCTGGGCATTCACGCCCTGATCGACGGCGAGCCGTGGAAATCGCTGGAGATCGAGGATCCGGCGGAGCGCAAGATCCTCGAGGTCGAGGTCGAGGGGCGCCTACGGCGGCAGGGCCTGACCGAGCTGTTCTTCGAGAGCGCCGAGCCGCCTTTCGACGAGCTGTCGCCCCAGGAGTTCTTCGCTCGCTTCCCCGCGGGGACCTACGAGATCGAGGGCAGGACGCTCGAAGGGGACGAGCTGGAGAGCGAGACGGAGGTGACCCACGCGATGCCGGCCCCCCCGGGCGACATCACGGTCTCCGGTACGCCGGTCGTCCCCGACGACGTCGACTGCGACGAAGGTCCGGTCCCGGCGGCCGAGGCGCCGATCACGATCGAATGGGCCCCCGTGACCCGGTCGCACCCCGGGCAGGGTTTTCCCCGTCCGATCGTGGACGTGGTGATCCATAACTACGAGGTCGTTCTCGAGGTCGAGCTCGAGCTGGACGGCGGGGAGGAGTTTGTCTCCGTGTTCAGCGTCATCCTCCCGCCCGAGGAGACGTCGGTGACGATTCCCGACGAGTACATCGCCCTGGGCGACGAGTTCAAGTTCGAGATCCTGGCGCGAGAGGAGAGCTTCAATCAGACGGCGGTTGAGAGCTGCTTCGTGCTGGCAGACTAGGGCCTCGACGCCGTGTGCACGGGGGCCATTCGCCAAGGCATCGTCCAGAGCGAATGGCGCCCCCGTCTCATGTCCCCAAATCGAAAGCGGGCCGGAACAGCCGGCCCGCTTCGTCCGCGGTCCGCCCGCGTCCTACGCGGCCGTCTTCAGCTTCTTGGCCTTGCCGGAGACCTGGACCGGGATCTTCTTGTAGGCCTTCTTGGCCTCGGGGGTCTTGGGCAGCACGACGGTCAACACGCCCTTCTCGAAGGTGGCCTCGACCTTGTCGGTCACGATCTCCGTATGAAGCGGGATGGAGCGCCGGAACGAGCCGAAGGACCGCTCCTTGTAGGCATAGCCCTTCTCGGCCTCTTCCTTCTCGGCCTTCTTCTCGCCCTTGATGGTCAGGACGTTGTCGCCCAGGACGACCTCGACGTCCTTCTCGTCCATCCCGGGCAGCTCCACCGAAACGCGGATCCGCTCCTCGTCCTCGGTCAGGTCCATCCGCGGCGTCATGCCCGCCATCGGCCGCTCCAGGCGGCCCAGCATGGGCAGCTCGAAGCCGCGCCAGAAGTCCTCGAACAGGCGGTCGACCTCGCGATGGAAGGCCTCCATCGGATGCTCCTCATCGCGCTCGCCGCGCAACAGGCCCAAGGGCCTGCGCCACGGTGCCAGACTGGTCTTGAACATTGTCTCCTCCTTGCGTTTGCAGCCAATCAAGGCCACTGGAGGAAACCTGAGGTCCCTGCTCCCGTGCGGGCCGCGGGGCCCTCCGGTCCCCTTAGTGGCGACCTTACGATCTTGACGTAGTCACCGCGGAATCGTTTTCAAGCGGATCCGCGAGGCCAAACCCGGCTCGGGACGTGGGCGCGGCGAAATCGCGCAAACGGTTGAATCAAAGCGCCTTTTTGGCTGGCCTTTTCGCGCCGGCAGCCGAGATTTCTTTGCGCATCGGCCCTGCGGAGTCCGAAGGGCGGCCTGCGGCGGTCTCCGTGCGCGGGCCGCACCTCGCCCGCGGACGCGCGGGTCCGTGCATTTCCCAGGGCGCATGCTATATAACCGCCATGCGCCGCCCGACCTCCACTCCGCCCGCCGAGCCCGGCCGGGTCCGCCCGCGCCGGCAGATGCGCACGCTCAGGCGCCTGCTGCCCTACCTCTGGCCGACCGGGCGCGCGGACCTGAAGCTGCTGCCCTACCTCTGGCCGACCGGGCGCGCGGATCTCAAGGCGCGGGTGGCGATTGCCATCGTCATGCTGGTCGCGGCCAAGGCGACCAACGTCTACGTGCCGATCCTGCTGCGCGGCGCGGTCGACGGGCTGTCGCCCGAGGCCTCGGCCGCCGTCGCCCTGCCGCTCGGCTTCATCCTGGCCTATGGCGCGGCGCGGGTGCTCGCGATCGGCTTCGGCCAGCTGCGCGACGCGGTCTTCGCGCGGGTCGCCCAGCACGCGATCCGCGAGGTCGCGCTCAAGGCCTTCCGCCACCTGCACGCCCTTTCGCTGCGCTTCCACCTGGAGCGCCAGACCGGCGGCCTCAGCCGGGCCCTCGAGCGCGGCACCAAGGGCATCGAGTTCCTGCTGTTCTTCGTGATCTTCAACGTGGTGCCGACGCTGCTCGAGATCGGCCTGGTCTGCGGCATCCTCTGGTGGATCTTCGACTGGCGCTTCGCGGCGGTGACCGCGGCCACGGTGGCGGCCTATGTCGTCTTCACCTTCAGGGTGACCGAGCTCAGGATCGTCTACCGCCGGCGCATGAACGACGCCGACAGCGAAGCGAATACCAAGGCGATCGACAGCCTGCTCAACTTCGAGACCGTCAAGTACTTCGGCAACGAGGCCCACGAGGCCCGGCGCTACGACCTGGGCCTGCGGGACTACGAGAGCGCGGCGGTGCAGAGCCGCGTCAGCCTCTCGGCGCTCAACGTCGGCCAGGCGGCGATCATCTCCGTCGGCATCACCGCGATCATGGCCATGACCGCCTTGGGCGTGGTGCGCGGCACGATGACGATCGGCGACTTCGTCATGGTCAATGCGTACCTGATCCAGCTCGCCATGCCGCTCAACTTCCTGGGCACGGTCTACCGCGAGATCAAGCAGTCGCTGGTCGACATGGAGGTCATGTTCGACCTGCTCGAGGTGCCGTCCGAGGTGGTCGACCGGCCGGGCGCGCCGGCGCTCCGGGCCGACGGCGGCGCGGTCGCCTTCGAGCAGGTCGACTTCGGCTACGACCCGCGCCGGCCGATCCTCAAGGACGTCGGCTTCTCGGTGCCGGCCGGCCGGACCGTCGCGATCGTCGGGCCGAGCGGCGCCGGCAAGTCGACGGTCAGCCGCATCCTGTTCCGCTTCTACGACGTCGCCGCCGGGCGGGTCACCGTGGATGGCCAGGACATCCGCGACGTGTCCCAGGCCAGCTTGCGCGCGGCCATCGGCATCGTTCCGCAGGACACGGTGCTGTTCAATGACACGGTCTACTACAACATCGCCTACGGCCGCCCGGGCGCCCGCCGCGACGAGGTGATCGAGGCGGCCAAGCTCGCGCGCATCCACGACTTCGTGGAAGGCCTGCCCGACGGCTACGAGACGGTAGTGGGCGAGCGCGGACTCAAGCTCTCCGGCGGCGAGAAGCAACGCGTCGCCATCGCCCGCACGCTTTTGAAGCAGCCCTGCATTTTCCTCTTCGACGAGGCGACCTCGTCGCTCGACAGCAAGACGGAAAAAGAGATCCAGCAGAGCCTGCGCGAGGTCTCCCAGAACCGCACGACGCTCATCATCGCGCACAGGCTCTCGACCGTCGTGGAGGCCGACGAGATCCTGGTGCTCGAGGCCGGGCGCATCGTCGAGCGCGGCCGCCACGACGCGCTCCTGGCCGAAAACGGCCACTACGCCGCGATGTGGCGCCGCCAGCAGGCCGAGCGCGACCAGGAGCCGGCGGCTCTGCCCGAAGGCGCCGAAGCCATGTTGGCCGCGGACGATGGGCATGGACGGC
Organism: uncultured Kiloniellales bacterium; assembly: GCA_947258885.1. Taxonomy (GTDB): domain Bacteria; phylum Pseudomonadota; class Alphaproteobacteria; order Kiloniellales; family JAKSDN01; genus CAMYKD01. The sequence goes on from CAMYKD010000154.1 coordinate 7,602, forward strand.
GGGTCGATGAAGGCGCCGCGGTTTTCGAAACCGGCCTGCCCTCGGGGGAGATTTGAAACCGATACGTGGTTCTTTGGCGGACCGGCGCTCGGCCACCTTGACGCCGATCAATGAGGCCCAGGGTCGATTGGTGCCAAATGCACGCCGGGAGGATCTGGCATGAACGGCAAGGTTGCATGGCTGCGGGCGAGCTATTGGGCGGGCGCCGTCGCGGACCTGGGCATCGGGATCCTGACGCTCGTCCCCGGCCGCATGGGGGAGACGGAGTTCCGCTACCCCATGGGCCTCGCCGCCGCCGTCATGTTCGGCTGGGCGCTGCTGCTGATTTGGGCCGACCGCCGGCCGCTCGAACGCAGGGGCGTCCTGCTGCCGACCATCTTCGTCATCCTGGGGCTGCTTTCGGCGGGCCTTGCAGCCGTCGCGACCGGCATCTTCCCGATCGCGCGCATCGTACCCACGAGCCTCCTGGGCGCGGCGCTGATCGCCCTCATGGGCTTTAGCTACCTGAACGCGAAACACCTGGACGTTTGAAACCGCCACATTGTTTCGTGGAGATCTCTCCGCATCGGTGTGTGAGAAATCTCACTGCGCCGGGCACCACATGCGCGTAATCTACCCTGCGGTGATCATCCCATATGATTCTCGCTTAGGAGACACCGATGCTCCGGTCGATGCTGTTGCGCCCTTCACTGCTCACCTGGCTTGCGATTGCTCTAATCTTGCCTACGGAGAGATCGGCCGCCCAAGATATGCCGCGAGGAGGTGTCGACCTCATACTGTCGAAAGGCGCGACCATTCATAGGATTGACGATCCGAATCACCTTCCCAAGACGTTCAACGAAATCCAGGACGACAAGCTGATCGTCCCGGTGGCGGCCGGCCAATTCCTGATGCGGTTCAAGGGCCAAGCCCTGCGATCCGTAAGGGGTGCGCGCCATCTGGTGGTGAGCGAAGACGGGGTCTGGGGCTACCTGAAGGAGGACTCAGGCCTGTACGCCGCGGAGCCCAGGTTGCGCGCAGTAGCCGCCTCGAAAGTTCCCTACGGGATCATTCGAGCCAGATACCGTCACGTTCTCGAGTCCGGCGTGCCGGTCGAACTCGGTCGGGGTGAGATCTACGAAATTTCGAGATTTCCGGTCGAAGTGGATGGAGAACATTACGAAATCACCATGCCGAGCGACAAACGCTCCGACATCGCCGCGATCGCAAAACGGAAAACCAGCGGGGAATCATTTGAACCGCCCAGTGCTCTGTTTGTTCCGAAAGAGAAGATCGAGGTGATCGACATCTACAAGTTCCTGCCGAGCGACGTGAATTTCAACAGGACAAGAAAAAACTCGAGGGCCGATTACAGAAAGATCTATACGGCATGGAAGAAGTTCAAGATTCTGCCGAAGGCCCAGTTCGTTAAGGTCTGTGGCGAGAATTTCTTCGAAACGGGCGAGAATAGCAAAGAAGGCAAGCTGACAATAAGCGCTGGGTTGGACTTCGGAGCGCTCTGGAAAGCGATAAAGGTCGGTTTGGGTTTCTCGGGCAAGTTGGAATCGGACTTTAGGGCGGAGATCAAGCGCGCTGTCGCCATAGACCCGAAAAAGGAGATTCGCACCAAAACGTGGGTCTTCCAGTCGCAAGATACGGAGAAATCCTACTTCGTCAGGATCGTCGGCGACTGCAACGCATCCCAGCACTGGCATGAAATAGGAATTCCCGACCAGGGACAGTGGGAAATCGACAGGGATCTTGTGAAGGGTCTGTTTTCGAATGCGGAGGGCATCGAATTCGGATCCTCGGCTGGTCACATCAGTATCAACTGCTATGCGGAAGACTTTCTGCACGGTTCCGTCGCCCTGATGGAGCAGTTCAACCTTCAGGAACACGAGGCTTTCTTTATACTGTCGCGGATTACCCGCCTAAAGGATTGGCGGAAATTCTTTCAGTGCTGATTCCAATGCACCTGTGCCGGTGATGACGCACCTATTCGAAGCAGTGGACGGGTGTCTTGGGCGCCCGGAAGCAATGTACTGTTAGCCTAAAGCGCCTGATCGAAAGCGTGAAACCGCGAGGCCCCAAAGGCGGGAGAACGGCGAGCCTTGATGACCGGCGACGACGGTACCGACGAGCGGCCCAACCTCCATTGGGAGACCGACTTCGGGCCGGCCACGCCGATGTGGCGGCGCTACCTCCTGGCCGAGGTCCTGGTCGCGCTGGTCGCGGGCTTTCTGGCCGCCGCCACCTTCCTGCTCGGCGACCGGCCGGGCGACCGAGCAGCGGTCGACCCCTGGCTGCTCCCGGCGCTGATCGGCCTTGCGGTCGTCTTCACGGTCATCTCGCTCTTCGGCGAGCGCTGGGCGATCCGCATCCGCGGCTTCTTCGCAGGCCGGCCGGACCCGCCCGAGGAGTAATTAGGAACCCGCCCTTCACGATGGCTTGCAGCGCCATGTGGAAGCCCGTGATGGGCGACGCCGCGATCGCCCGCCAATCCCACTGGCCGTCATACAGCATCTGAACGAAGCCGGCGGCCAAGCCGGCCACGAAAATACCGGCGAAGACCAGGTAGGCCCGGGCGACGGATTTTCGCAGCTCCTTCAAAATCGGGGACACAGTACTTTTTAACACCCGACGCCGCCCTCACAGCCCCCGGATCCACCCTGGGCGCAGCGGCTGGGCGCCGAGCCGCGCGGCGGCCACGACCGCGAGCAGGGCGTCGCGGTCCTTGGGCAGGGTGCCGGCCAGCGGCAGGCAGTTGGACGCGTGGTTGGAGCGGAAGATGACCGGCCGGGGCGGGTCGAGCAAACTTAGAAGGAGCTCCTGCTCGGCGAGCATGCCCGCGTCGTCCTGGAACTCGAAGCCCTCTTCCTGGGCGGCCAGGAACGCGCCGGCCACGTTGTCCTCGAGGCCCAGCTGCAAGGTCGAGAGATAGGCCGGCGACTCGCGGTTGATCAGCTCGGCCGTGCCGGCGATGTGCTCGCGCCAGCCGGCCCGGCCGCCGAGGCCGAGGATCGCCGTCGCCGAGACCTTGAGGCCGCCTTCGCGGGCGCGGGCGAGCGCGCGGGCGTGCGTGGTCTGCGAGGCGCCCTTCTTGACGCGCTTCAGGACCGCGTTGGCGCCCGATTCGATGCCCATGTAGACCAGGCTCAGCTTGCGCGCCTTCAAGGCCGCCAGCTCCTCGGCCGGCTTGTCGAGCAGGTTCTTCGGCGTGGCGTAGGCCGAGACCCGGGCGAGCTCCGGAAAGGCGGCGGCGAGCCGGTCGAGGATCGCGAGCAGGTGGTCCGTCGGCAGGCCCAGCGCGTCGCCGTCGGCCAGGAACACCCGGTGCGCGTTCGGCCAGTCGCGCGCCGCGGCCGCGATGTCGGCGAAGACGGCGTCGAGCGGGCGCACTTCGTAGGTCTTCTCCCGGTACATGGAGCAGAAGGTGCAGCGGTTGAATGAGCAGCCGAGCGTCGCCTGGATGATCAGGTTGCTGCCCTCGCTGGGCGGCCGGTAGAGCGGCATGTCATAGGCGATCGGCACGGGCGGGATCCTCGGCGGGGTGGGCGTGAGCTCGGGGAGGGTTGTAGCACGGGAAGGGCCGGTCGCGCAGCAGAAGCAGGCGCCCCGGCGCTCGGGTCTCCCAACGGTCCGGGAAGAGCAGCGTCAGGCTCTCATGTCCTGCTTCGCTTTGCGACTTCACTCGTGTCTTGCTGCCTTCGTGGCAGTCGATGGCGCTCCTTGGTCTCTTCACCTCTTTGGCTGTAGCGCGTCGCTTGAAATTGGAATGGTCGTCGCTGGAATGTGGAACAGGAATTCGCGTGCGCCATGGGTCCTTAGGATTGAATAGCGGGTAGCTGGTTGTGCTCGCAACTGTGCTAGCGACGAAATTGCGATGTATGGCAACCCTTCCCCTGACTCCGGACCTGGTTAGGGCGCGTCACTGACGCCCGAGTTTGTGAAGGGTTGTCGGACATCTGCCGGAGCGGGTTGGTTGCGGCGCCTTGCCTCGTCCGGCAGGTGTCGGACAAGCCTCA
>CAMYKD010000155.1:0-1870 GCA_947258885.1 uncultured Kiloniellales bacterium
CCATGGCGGCGTTCTCGATCGGCACCAGCTCGGAAAGCGGCCCGCGGGTCATGACGAAGCCCCCGACGTGCTGGGACAGGTGTCGGGGAAAGCCGATCAGCGCGCGCGCCAGGTCCAGGGCGAGGGCGAGCCGCCGCTCCCCGGGGTCGAGCCCCAGCTCGCGCACCTGGGCCTCGGAAAGCCCCTGGCGGCTCCAGCCCCAGACGGCGCCGGAAAGCGCCGCCACGGTGTCGGCCGAAAGGCCCATGGCCTTGCCCGCCTCGCGCAGCGCGCTGCGGGCGCGGTAGCAGATCACCGTGGCGGCCAGGCCGGCCCGCTCGCGGCCGTACTTGGCGTAGATGTACTGGATCACCTCCTCGCGGCGCTCGTGCTCGAAATCGACGTCGATGTCGGGCGGCTCGTCGCGCTCGGCGCTGACGAAACGCTCGAACAGCAGGTCGATCCGCGCCGGGTCGACCGCGGTGATGCCGAGACAGTAGCAGACCGCCGAGTTGGCCGCCGAGCCCCGGCCCTGGCAGAGGATGCCGCGGCCTCGGGCGAAGCGCACCAGGTCCTCGACCGTCAGGAAGTAGGGCGCGTAGCCGAGCTCGGCGATCAGCGCCAGCTCGTGCTCGAGCGTCGCCGCGACCCGCTCGGGAACGCCGCCCGGATAGCGCTCGCGCACGCCGATCCAGGTCAGGCGCTCCAGCTCCTCCTGAGGCGTACGCTCCGAACCGGCCACTTCGTCGGGATATTCGTATTTCAGCTCCTCGAGGCTGAACGTACAGCGCTCGGCGATCTCGAGCGTACGTGCAATGGCGTCGGGATAGTGCCGGAACAGGCGCGCCATCTCCTCCGGATCTTTCAGGTGGCATTCCGCATTGGCTTTCAGGCGAAAGCCCGCTTCGTCTATCGTACAGTGCGCGCGGATGCAGGTGACCAGGTCCAGAAGCGCCTTGCGCCCGGGTTCGTGCATGCGGACGTCGTTGGTCGCGACCAGGGGCGTACGGCAGGCCTCGGCCAGCCCGGCGAGCGCGGCGAGGCGCCGGGCGTCGTCGCCCCGGTGGAGGTGCCGTGCTGCCAGGTAGCAGGCGCCGGGGAAACGTACGCCCAGGTCCGCGAGCGTACGCCTGAAATCCTCGTCCGGCGCTTCGGGCGGCAGGACGATCAGGACCTGCCCCTCGCCGTGGGCGACGGCCTCGGCCAGGGTGAAGCGGCAGTCGCCCTTTTCAGCGCGGCGCTTGCCCAGTGTGAGCAGGCGGCTGAGCCGGCCGTAGGCCGCGCGGCCCTGCGGGTAGCAGAGCAGCTCCGGCCCGTTCTGCGACACCAGGCGGGCGCCGGCCAGCAGCTTCAGGCCGGCCTGCTTGGCCGCCACATGGGCGCGTACCACGCCGGCCAGGGTGTTGCGGTCGGCCACCCCGACGGCGGCCAGACCCAGCGCCTTGGCGGCCAGCACCAGCTCGTCCGGGTGCGAGGCGGCCCGCAGGAAGCTGTAGTTGGTCGTGACCTGGAGCTCGGCGTAGGCGGTCATGGCGGCCGCTCACCCGAACAGGCCGTGGAGGAACCAGCGGCCGCCGGCGCGGTAGAGCCAGTAGCGGCGGCCGGCCTCGTCCTCGACCCGGAAGTAGTCGCGTGCCGGCGCCCCGGCGCGGTCCGGATCGTCCAGCCACCATTCGGAGGCGATCCGCTCGGGGCCCTCGGCGCGGACCACGCGATGCCGGACCCGGCGCCAGCGGAAGCGCGCCGGCGGGTGGTCGGGCAGCAGCGCCACGGCCTCGACCGCCTCGGGACGCTCGAAGAGGCGCAGCGGCCGCGGCCGGCCGCGGCGCCAGGGCGCGGGGTCCCCCGGCGCAAGCGCCGGCACCCGGCGGGCCGCCCGCTCGGGCAGGTG
>CAMYKD010000155.1:2015-13073 GCA_947258885.1 uncultured Kiloniellales bacterium
GCCGTCAGGCGCTCGCTGAGCGGGACGGCAAGCGTCATCACCTCGATGCCGAAGCCGGGGTCGATGCGCTCCAGCCGGCCGGCGAAGAGCCGCTTCAGGTGATCCGGGTCGCGGCTCGGCCGGCTGGTGCCCAGCGCGAGGCGCCGCAGGCTGCCGTCGACCCGGTAGACCGTCAGCTCGAGCCGCCGGGCGCCCCGCTGCACGGCCTCCAGGCGGCGGCAGAGCTCGGCCGCCAGGGCGTCCAGGCCGCAAGCGAGGGCCTCGACGGTCACGATCGGCTCGGCCAGCACCCGGCGGGCCAGCAACGGCGGCACCGGGACGAGCGGCGACAGCACCTCCGGCGCTTCGCCCCAGGCCTGGCGCAGGCGGCCGGCGAGCTCGGGCCCGAAGCGCGGCTCGAGGGTGTCCGGCGGCAGGCCGGCGAGCGCGCCGATGCGTCGCAGCCCGAGGCGCTCCAACAGCTCGGCGGCCGCCGGCGGCAGGCGCAAGGCGGCCGGCGGCAGGGGCGCCAGCGCCGCCCGCGCGCGCCCCGGCGGCACCACGCGCCAGGGCGCGCCTGCATCGGTGGCGAAGCGGGCGACGGCCCAGGCGGCGCCGATCGTATCGGCGAGCGCGGCGCGCGCGGTGAAGCCCAGGCGGCCGAGCCGCGTCACCAGATCGGCGAGCAGCGCCGCCTCGCCGCCGAACAGCCCGGCGCAGCCGGTCACGTCGAGCAGGATCCCGGCGCCGGCCCCGGGCCCGCCCCCGAGTCCGCCGCCAAGTCCGCCCGCGGCCGGATCGACGGCGCTCCAGGGCGTGTAGCGGCCGCACCACGCGGCGAGCCGGGCCAGCGCCCGGGCGTCCTCGGCGGGCCTCAGCTCGGCCGTCGCCAGGTTCGGCGCCAGGGCCCGGCCGTCGGCGAGCGGCAGGCCGGGTTGGAGCCCCGCCGCCTCGGCCGCGGCATCGACCGCGGCCAGGCCGAGGCGCCCGCCCTCGTCGTGCACCAGGGCGAAGGGCCTTTCGCAGGCGACCGCGGAGGCACTGCTTACCCCCCGGCTCTGATCGGCGCCGCTAGCCGGCCAGGCCGGCGGCGGCCGCCGGCCGCGCAGCCAACGGTCCGTCGCGAAGCGCGGCAGCCAGAGCGATACCACCCGACGCATCGTCCCACTCCACCAGAAAATCGCCCGGCGCCGCGCCCCGGCAGCGCCGCAGTTCGACCCGCCAGCGCGGCCGCCCGGGCAGATCCTCCAGCGGCGCGAGCCCCGAGGGCAGCGGCGCCACCCGCCAGCGGGTCGACGCCACGCCGGGCGGCTCCGCCAGGCGCGCCGGCGCGAAACGGCGGCGCAGCAGGAAGGCGGTCACGCCGGACGCCTCGGCGGCCAGCTGCAGACGCCGTCCGGCCGTCGGCGCCATTTCCGCCACCTCGCCGACCACGGCGCCGAGGGCGGCGCAACGCAGGCCTTCCTCCATGGCCCAGAGCACGTCCCGGTCGCCGTCGGCCCGGACGAAGACGAAGCGCGCGGGATCGAGCCCCAGGGCGGCCAGGCCGCCGCCGTAGAGGTCGGGCCGCCGGGCGATCCAGAGCAGCGGCCCGTCCAGTGCCGCGGCGAGCGGCGCGACGAGCGCCAGGCAGAAGCCGGCGGCCACGCCGTCGTCCCACTCGGCCCGCGCGCCCTCGACCTCGTGCAGCGCGCCGAGGGCCAGGCCGCCCCCCGGCAGCCGGCCGTCCAGCGCCGGGGCGCCGAGCGGCAGGACGCGCGCCGCCGTTTGCCCGCGTTCGAGACGGCCGATCCGCGCCCGCAGGGCATCCAGCCCCGGCCTCGCGGGCCTTGTGTCGTCCAACGTCACCACGGCACGACTCCCTTGAATGTTCCTATTTTGTTCTAACTCCGCCCAACCCGCGAGTCAAGACTGGACAGCCCCCACTCCGCTTCGGCAGAGTCCGGGCCCATGAAGGATCCGCTACAGCCCGAGGGAGGATTCGCCGCGCTCGTCGGCTACCGGCTCGGCCGGTGGCGCGAGGGCCACGCCGAGATCCTGCTCGAAGTCGGCTCCCGGCACCTGAACCGCAGCGGCGTGCTGCACGGCGGCGTGCTGACCACGATGATCGATGCGGCCGGCGGCTTCGCCGGCTGCCATTCGGCCGAGCCCGGGGTCGTCCGCCGCGCCTTCACCCTGTCGCTCGACTGCCACTTCGTAACCAACGCCCCGGCCGGCAGCGAGCTGATCGCCAGCGCCCGCAAGACCGGCGGCGGCCGCCAGATATTCTTTTCGACCATCGAGGTGCACGACCAGGACGGCCGCCTGATCGCCCAGGGCGCGGGCGTCTACAGATACCGCGGCACCGGCGGGGCCTAGGCGGTCAGCCGGCGCGCCAGCGTTTCCAGCATCGCGTGGTTGTCGCGGACCATCCTTTCGCCGAGCTGCTTGATCTTCTCGATGTTCACGCTGCTGGCGTCGTCCATGTCGTCGCTGCCCATATCGAGGCGTGCCTGGAACCGGTAGTAGCGGCGGCGTCCGCTCGGACCGGGCGCCAAGATCTCCGCCGCCTGGTGGTCGACCACCGACGCGTCGCCGTCGCACATCAGCGAGAACAGGGGCTGGGCCCAGTGCGCCGCGCCCCAATCCTTGACCACGTCGTAGGGCAGGCCGCGGGTCAGCTGGCCGGTGCCGAGCGAGACCAGGATGACCTCGCGCGCCTCGGGATGGAGGTGCAGCGCCTCCACATAGGCGAAGAGCGCCGGATTATAGGCGATCACCGCGCCGTCGATGAGGGCGTGATAGCCCTTGCCGTTGACCGACGGGACACAGGCCGGCTCGAAGAAGGTCGGCGCCGCGGTCGCGGCACGCACCACCTTGGCCATGGGGAAATCGTGTCCCTCGAGCTCCCGCGCGTTCCGCGTCGTGAAGAAGAAGGGGGAGCGCTCCTCCACCTCGTAGCTGGTCACCAGGGTGTCGGTCAGCGCCTCGGACAGCATGACCTCGCCGAACGCCCGGTCCAGGACCTGCTCCAGGCCGGTCGCCGGATACTTCTCGTCGACCAGGTTGCCGACCGCCCGGATCTGGTGCCACATCGAGCGCGAAAAGACCCGCGACCCGCCGATCTCGTAGAGCCGCGCCACGTCGCCGGCCTTGAAGCGCGGCTTGCCGTCCTTGTCCGGGGCCACCACGGCAAGGCCCAGCAGCGCGCCGGTCGAGGTGCCGACCACCAGGTCGAACAGCTCGGCCGTGGGCCGTTCGGCCAGGCGTTCGAGCTCGGCCATGATCATGGAGGGAAGGATGCCCCGGATCCCGCCGCCGTCGATCGACAGAATGCGGATCGGGCGCGGCTTGCCGCCGAACAAATGTCCCAACCGTTTGAGGATACCCTCGCTCGACATGCCCAAATACGATTCCCTCGCGCCCCACCACACTTGGGGCCGGCCACCCCGCTATTTCAACGCATACGTGGTTTACATCTGGTGAACCCGGCCGCGGTTCAGGCCTCGCCGGCCGCGTCGATGCGGCGTCTGAGCGCCCGGGCCGCCGCCCGCGGGTCCGCGGCGCCGCAGATCGCCGAGACCACGGCTACGCCCTCGACCCCGCAGGCCATGACCTCGGCCGCGGTGGCCTCGTCGATGCCGCCGATCGCCACCATCGGCAGCGGCAGCAGGGCGCGCAGGGCGCGCAAGCCGTCGAGGCCGATGGCGTCCCCGGCATCGGCCTTGCTTCCGGTCGGATAGACCGGACCGACGCCGACGTAATCCACCAGGGCCGGATCGACGATCTTGGCCTCCTCGGCGTCGCCGGCCGAAACCCCGAGGATCCTGCCGGGCCCGAGCGCGGCGCGCGCCCGGGCCGGCGCGACGTCCTCCTGGCCGAGGTGCAGGCCGTCGGCCTCGGCGGCCAGCGCCACCTCGAGCCGGTCGTTGACGATCAGCGGCACGCCGAGCGGCGACAGCAGGGCCTTGAGGGCCCGCGCCTGTTCGATCAGCGCATCGTCCGGGGCGGTCTTGTCGCGCAGTTGCACCAGGCTCACGCCGCCCCGCGCCGCCGCCGCCACGACCGCCAGGAGATCGCGGCCGCCGACCGCCTCCGGTCCGGCGATCAGGTAGAGCGAGAGGTCCGGGCCCGGCGGAGCGTTCACTGGATCCTCGCGCCGGCGGTCAGGGTGGCCTCGTCGAGGTTGTAGAGCGCATCGATCAGGCGGGTGCGGAAGCTGGCCGGCCCGCGCGCCTCCTCGGCCGCGAGCTCGCCGGACAGGCCCAGGATGGCGAGCGCATGGGCGGTCGCGACCATATAGTCCTGATTGACCGCGCAGCAGGCACCGATCAGGCAGGTCAACGCGCAGCCGACGGCCGTCACTTTGGTCATCAGGGCATCGCCGTTGGTCACGGCGGTGAGGCCCCTGCCGTCGGTCACGTAATCGACGGCGCCGGTCACCGCCACGATGGCCCCGGTCGCCTTGGCGAGGTCATGCGCCGCATCCAGCGCCTCGGCCGAGTCGACCTCGGATTCGACGCCCCGGGCCGGCGCCTCGCCGGCGCCGAGCGCCAGGATCTCCGAGCCGTTGCCCCGGATCACCGTCGGCTGCAGGTGCGCCAGGCGCTCGGCGATCTGGCGGCGATGGTCCGTGGCCGCGGCCCCGGCCGGGTCCAGCACCCAGGGCCGGCCCGCTTCGACCGCCTTGCGGGCGGCCGCCGCCATGGCGTCGACCCAGCCGGGCGAGAGCGTCCCGATGTTGATCGTGAGCGCATCGGCCGCCTCGACCGTGTCCTCGACCTCCTGGAGGGCGTGGACCATGGCCGGCAGGGCCCCCGCCGCCAGCAGCAGATTGGCCGCTAGGTCCATGGCGACGAAATTGGTGATGTTGTGGACCAGGGGCCCACGCACGCGCAACGCCCCCAGCGTCTGCCAGGGTCCGGTCGTCTCGTCCGGCAGGCGACCCGCATCGGGGCCGCCGCTGCTGTGTGGCACTTCCCTCATGGTCCCCGTGGCGAGTGTAGCCGATGGCAGGGCCGGCGTCTTGTCCATCAGTCGCCCGCCATGCCTTTCTGGTCGGCGGGGAAGCGCAGCTGCGCGTCGAGCACCGCGTGGCGCGCCACGCGGCCCCAGGCGAGCGAACCCGCCCGCGCCGTCACATAAGACCGATAGATGCGCCGGGCCAGCGCATTGCTCCGGCCGACCTCGGCCAGCACCTCCTCGGCGGCGCGCCGCGCCGCGCCCAGGATGTCGTCGGAAAAGCGGCGCAGTTGGACGCCGTGCTTGGTCTCGATCCCCGCCAGCGCCTGGGCGTTCTGCCAGTCGGCCTCGGCGAGGCCCCGGGCGTTCTCCGCCTCGCAGGCCGCGGCGACGATCTCCTTGAGGTCGTCGGGCAGGGTCTCGTAGGCGCGGCGGTTGACCAGGCACTCGGCCGAGCCGTTGGGCTCGTGGAAGCCGGGCCAGTAGTAGTAGGGCGCCGCCTTGTTGAGGCTGAGCGCCAGGTCGCTCCAGGGGCCGAGGAACTCGGCGCCGTCGATGGCGCCCGATTGCAGGGCCGGCAGGATCTCGCCCGGCGGCAAGACCGGGGATGCGGTACTTGAGGCCCTTCAGGTCCTCGAGACCCGCGATCTCGCGCTTGACCCAGCCGCCCATCTGCATGCCCGAGTTGCCGGCCAGGAAGGGCTTGACCCCCGCCGCCGCGTAGAGCTCGTCCCACAGCGCCTGGCCGCCGCCATGGTAGATCCAGGCGTGGTGCCCGTCGGGGGTCAGGCCGAAGGGCACCGCCGTGAAGAAGGGCGCGGCCTCGAACTTGCCGGACCAGAAGAACGACGCGGTGTGGCCCAGGTCGGCCGTGCCCTGGGCGACCGCGTCGAAGACCTCGAAAGCCGGCACGATCTCGCCGGCGCCATAGAGCTTTACGTTCAGCCGGCCGCCGCTCATCAGGGTAATGCGCTCGGCGATGCGCCGCGCCGTGGTGCCCGGCCCCGGCGCGCCCTTGGGCCAGGACGTGACCAGGGTCCATCGGATCCCCCCCTGCGCCAGGGCCGGCGCCGCGCCGGCCAAGGCGCCCGCAGCGCCCGCGCCGAGCAACGCGCGGCGGCCGAGCTTCGGTGGTTTGTAATCGGAATCAGACTGTCGTGAACGCGTCATCGTGGCCTCCTTCCTCGAGGGGAGCCGGCCGAAGGCGACGGAAGCTGCGACGGACGGCGGCTCCCTGCGCTGGCATGATCCAGATCAGGTTCCATGGGTCTGTTCTCAGCCCTCGCTTGGACGGGGGCACCCCAGGGCCGTTTCGAGGCAAGCATGACATTCCGCGCGGCGGGCTGTCAAAGGCCGCGGCGCGAAGGGCGATGTCTCGGTTAGAATTTGGACACGGCGAAGACACGGAGCGGACCTTCAAAACGGACTTGATGGTCACTTCTTAGATTCGGCGATCCGGGTCTATTGCATGCGTCAAGGCCAACTTCGCATTCGGTGTCATATCAATCGAGGCTTCGGCTCAGCGGTGCCGACGACTCACTTCAGCCACATCATCGAGCACGGGTGGCGAGGCTAGGCCCCTCCTCGGGAGCGCAGAAGCTCGAGTTCCGTTGTTCTAGATCAATGACAGTGCCCCGCTTTCGTGCTTGAGATCCAGGTCAACCAAAGGTGCGAGCGCTCCGGGCGCTCTTCAGGGCCAGAAAGCACACTCGTTGCGAGGAGGGGCCCATCGCAGAAGACCACGGGGCAACGACGAGGTTCATCGTTGGTCGACAAAGCAGCGAAGTTCGGACCTGCCTGCTCGGAGACGAAATAGACCAAGAACTCTCCGACTGGCAGGGGACAACCGCAAGGCCCCGCGCGGCGCGTGGTTCCTGTTTAGGTTTCTTCTTCTCTCGAGGTGCTTGGCCACCATGAGAGGAGGATGTCAGCCATGTTAGTTGGATCTCTTAGAAACGTGCCCCTGTTTGGGGCAGTTGCCATTCTGTCGGCATCGTTGCCGGCAGCGACGGCATGGGCAGACGGTCCCGATCCAGTCATCACAGAGGTTTTCGTCGAATTCAACGCGCCCGCCACCGGCGCGTGCGGCGCCGGCGATAACCTGATTATTACGGGACGGTACTTCCCGGGTGCGGGCGGTCTCATGCCCAAGGTGATGTTGGGTGAGCAGGGTGAGCTGCAAGTCTGCAGCTACTTCGCGACAGAGATTGTGGCGCAATGCCCCGGCGGTCTTTGTCAGACGGGTGATGCGCTTCTCACCGTTGCGGTCAGGTCGCGCGACGACGATGACGACGACGAAAAAGACTACGACGACGAAGACTACGACGATGATGAAGATGTGCGGATCGCCATGTTCGACACGACCATCGGCGCGGTCGGCCCGCAGGGCGAGAAAGGCGAGACCGGGGCACAGGGGCCCAAGGGAGACACCGGCGCCCAGGGACCTAGGGGCGACACCGGACCCCAGGGGCCGAAGGGCGACACCGGACCCCAGGGGCCCAAGGGCGACACCGGAGCCCAAGGACCCAAGGGCGACACCGGAGCCCAAGGACCCAAGGGCGACACCGGAGCCCAAGGACCCAAGGGCGACACCGGACCCCAGGGACCCAAGGGCGACCAGGGTCCTGCCAGTACTCTGAAACATCCGGAGGTCGTCTTGCTGCCAAATCGGAATTCCAGTCATCCGCCTATCCCGTCCGGCCTGAAGAGAACATGCTTGGTCGACCCGAACCTTCTCGTGTCGTCCGCGACGTGCCCGGTGGTCAAATGGAACGGCTACAGCCACTGGGCGTTCAGCTATATCGACAATCGGAATGCGATGAACATCGTGGCGTACCGGGATCTCGACGGCAGCGTCGCTGCTCAAACGAATAAGAATGGTGCCCGGTACATTGTCGATGTCGTTGTGAATCGGTCGACCGGTGTCGTCACCTTCAGGGGGCAAGGTGGGAGTACCGTCACGATGTCGTACCCCTTGCCGACGCTGGCGCCGTGAGGAGGCGTAGACCGGCTGCCTGAGTTCTGCAGCCGGCAAACACGAAGCGGCGGCCTTCGAGCCGCCGCCTCGATTCTCTGACCGTGTGCCGCGACCTCGAATCTCGCTTCGGGGCCCAGGCCGTGAGGGAGGCTGCGGCCGTGAACTTGCCGGACCAGAAGAACGAGGCGGTGTGGCCCAGGTCGGCCGTGCCCTGGGCGACCGCGTCGAAGACCTCGAAGGCCGGCACGATCTCGCCGGCGCCATAGAGCTTTACGTTCAGCCGCCCGCCGCTCATCAGGGTGATCCGCTCGGCGATGCGCCGCGCCGTGGTGCCCGGCCCCGGCGCGCCCTTGGGCCAGGAGGTGACCAGGGTCCATCGGATCCCCCCTGCGCCAGGGCGGGCGCGGTTGACGCGATCGCCCCGGCGAGCGCCCCGGCGGTGCCGGCGCCGAGCAGCGCCCGGCGGTCGATCGCCCTTGCGTTCCCGTCACCATGCAATGGTTTCGTCATCGTGGCCTCCTTCCTCGAGGGGAGCCGGCCGAGGGCCACGAATTCATGCGACGGACGGCGGCTCCCTGCGCTGGCATGACCCAGATCAGGTTCCATGGGTGTGTTCTCAGCCCCGCCAAACCGGGGGCACCCCAGGGCCGTTTGGGTGAAACCATGACACCCCGCCCGGGGCCTGTCGAAGTCCTTGGAGCGAAGGGTGATGTCTCGGATTGAATTCGGACGCGGCGAAAGCACGAAGCGGACTCTCATGTCGGCTTCGTGCCTGAGGCGCGCCTACGGGAGCACTCGTTCCTGGGCGTGCGGGACTCCCTGCAATTCCGGAGAGGCCGTTCCGTCATCGGCCCGATCTATTCGGCTCTCCGAAACGCGATGAGGTGACCGGGCGCGGCTCAATCGCCGCCGAGGAAGTCCTCCGTCCAGCGCCGGTAGTCCTCGTCGCGGGTGACCTGCTTCATGAGCTCGGCCGAGGCCAGGTTCCCGAGCTCGGCCGGCGGCGTGCCGTCGCGCAGGGCTTTCAAGGTCTCGCGAACGGCGCGCACGGCGGCCATGAAGGGCTGATGGCCCTGAAGGCAGACCCGCACGCCCTTGCCGCTCAGATAGCCCAGGTCCATGACCTCGGGCCCGGCGCCGCCGAGGATGAGGGGCACGCTCAAGGCCGCGGAGACGGCCTCCAGCTGGTCGCGCGTCTTGACGCCGACCAGGAAGATCGCGTCGACGCCGGCCGCCTCGTAGGCCCTGGCGCGCGCGACCCCGTCCTCGACGCCGGTCACCGCGATCGCGCTGGTCCGGCCGGCGATCACCAGGTTCGGGTCCCGGCGTCCCGCGAGGGCGGCCCGCATCTTGCCGACGCCCTCCTCGATGGACACCAGCCGCGTCTCGCCGAGCGCGCCGAAGGGCTGGGGCAGCTCCGTGTCCTCGATCGAGAGCGCGGCGACGCCCGCCGCCTCGAGCTCTTCCACCGTGCGCTTGACGTTGAGCGCGTTGCCGTAGCCGTGGTCCGCGTCGACCAGGAGCGGAAGATTGCCGGCGCGGCAGATCCTATAGGCCTGCCCGGCGAACTCGCTCAGGGTGAGCACGATCAGGTCGGGGGCGCCGAGCACGGTCATCGACGCGACCGAGCCCGCGAACATGCCGACCTCGAAGCCGAGGTCCTCGGCGATGCGTGCGGAGACCGGATCGAAGACGGAGCCGGGGTGGACGCAACGGTCCCCGGCGAGGAGCGCGCGAAAGCGTTCGCGCCGTTCGGTCCAGCGCATTTTTCGGTTGCCTTCTCGTTTCGTAACGGCAGGCACGCTAGCCGCAACTCGCGCAAACCGCAACGCCGTCCGGCAAACGGGTCGCTAGAAGCTCAGCGAAATGTCCCTGTGTTGCGAGAGGCAGCCGACGATTTCCTTGACCTGCTCCACGGGCAGGCGCGGCTGCTGGCGCAGGCCGATGGTATCGCGGATCGATGCTTCGTAGGCCTCCAGCCCGGGCAGAAGATCTGCCTTGGCCTGTCCGCGCCACGCCAATTCGGCGGCATGTTCGGCAAGCGCCTCGTCGATCAGTTCGAGCGCCTTCTCCGGCTCCGGTGTCTTGCGTCTGATCTCCCGCCGCGCCTTCGACAAGAGCGAGCGGATATCGCGGGCGCCTTCGATCTTGCCGACTGCTCGCGCGACCTCCTTGATCCGCTCCCCGGCCGTCTCCGGGTCGGCGCTCTCGACGACCTCTCTCAGGTCCTCCATGCCGTCCCTGGCCGCCGCCAGAAGATCGGTGTCGGCGATGATCGCAACGATTTCGCCAATCGGCACATAGGCGCCGTCGACGTTGCGTCGGTATGCCCTGCGCGCGTTTTCCCCGTCTTTCTGAAGCGCCTGAAACGCAGCGCTCCGCTCGGCCCAGCTCCCCGGGATCCGCGCTTCCAGCTCCTTTCGGCTGGCCTTGAGCTCCCGAACATCGGCTTCGATGGCCGGCAAGGTTGCCCGTTCCTCTTCCGATGCGCTCGACATGCGCGCGATCCGGCTCTCGGCGTCCTCGATCCTGGCGTCGATCCTGGCGATATCCCGCTGAATGTCGCGAACCTGGTCGCGCAACGGCGTGTAGGCGCCGGCCTTGGCGGTGATCGCGGCCTCCGCCGCGCGCACGTCGGCGACAAGCGAGAAGGTCCGGCCGGCCCGTTCGAACGCGCCGGCCAAGTCCTTCCGCACGTCCTTCGGCAGGTAGGACAGCTCCATCTGGCGCGCCCCGTCGATGGCCGCCATGAGTTCGGCCTCGCGCATGTCGAACTGCTGGAAGAGATAACCCTCAAGGCAGTACTGCAGGCGCGGATTCTGCGGTGGCGGCGCGGTTTCCGAGGTCAGGGAAATCCGGTTCGGCAGGAAGTTGACCAGCCACGGGCTGACGCCGACGATGGCGAGGCCGACGAGCTGCAGGCAGATGAAGGCCACGACGCCCTTGTAGATCTGGATCGTCCGCACCACGGCGGGCGCGACGCCCCGCAGATAGAACAGGGCGAAGCCGAAGGGCGGCGTCAGGAACGACGTCTGGATGTTCAGGCCGATCATCACCCCGAGCCAGACCGCGGTGATGTTGGCCGAGGGATCGGCCAGCAGGATCGGCGCCACGATCGGCACCACGACCACGGCGATCTCGATGAAGTCCAGGAAGAAGCC
>CAMYKD010000156.1 GCA_947258885.1 uncultured Kiloniellales bacterium
AAGGGGTCAGGTCCTGTTTTAATGTTTTTTCGGCCCATGGCCGCGTATTGGACTACCGAGGTCTCGCTAAAGGAGTCCCAGCTCCCGCTGCCTCTTCTTCGACAGCCCGCTTGCGACGATCCGGTGGGACTGGCACAGATAGTCCTTCAGATCATCGTCCGACAGCCCCGGTCGCGCATAGTGCTGGATCCACTTCATGCCGCGCGACGCCAGATAGGGCGCCGGCCTGAGGCCCGGCTGCTCCTTCAGGATCTCGTAGGAGAGCTCGCTCACCTTGAAGGTGAAGGCCGGCTCTCCGTCGCCCCAGCCGCCGATCGCAAACACCTTGCCGCCGACCTTCCAGACATGCGAGCCGCCCCACTGGACCACATGGCTGGTCGCCGGCAGCGCGCCGCAGAAAGTATTGAACTCGTCGTAGGTCATCTCGGGATACAGCGACAAAGACAGGGCAGGTCTCGTGATAATGTCTTTTGCGACTTCTTGTGTTTCATCTGACCGTTGTCCGAGCGCAGCCAAAGCCCGGCTGCATTACATGGCATCGGTCCTCGGGGCGATCGGAGACAGGACCGGCAACCGAAGCCTCCGGGAAGCAAACAAGCGAGCGCTGGCGAGGCGATGCCTGCGTTCAAAAGCTGGATCCTTCACGGCTTTCTGCGTTCTTCCCTTTCCGTCTCGGTCATGCAATCTTCATCCATATCGCTGATTTCAAAAGTGTAGGGAGAGGTTCCGCCTCCGGGCAAATTCTCTGATCCGCCCAAGAACCACCAAGAGCAAAACTCCGGATTGTCATAGACCGATAGCACATCGCCATTTTCGAATATGAGGTCGAGGCGGTCTTTGGACACGATCTTGATCTCTCGGACGCGGACCCTGAGGATACTGTCCACGTTGAGGGACTTCTGATCGCCATAGATGGTGTACTCATATCTGACCGCGTTGTCCGCCGAACGGAAGGAGAAACGGTCGGCGACATTCAGTAGCGCGTGCTCGTTCTCGAAAAAAAACATCACGTGGTACTTGTCGATTTTGACTTGATCGAGTTCCCAGCCGATTATCGGCCTGAAATCGAAGCGCTCGCTGAACCCGATGGCCATCGGTGCTTTCCTCCAAACCCACCAGTGCCGATGATCGGCGGACCTCAAGAACTGATCTGCGCCCGGAGTTGCTGTCAAGACCTTGCCCGGTTGCCGAGGCTAGGACGAATCCAAAGCTGAGCGGCCTCCAAGAACAAGAAGGGTCAACGTGGGGCGGGTCTTGTGTTCCTTTTCTTCTTCTCTCGGCAACTTGCCCAAGAGGCCCCCTAGACCGTCAGATACGCCCGCCGCACCTCCTCATCCGCCGCCAAGTCCGCCATGGCGCCCCTGTAGCGGATGCGGCCCTTCTCGATGATCGTGGCGCGGTCGGCCACCTCCGTCGCGAAGCGCAGGTTCTGCTCGGACAGCAGGACCGCGAGGCCCTCGGCCTTCAGCGCGCGGATCGTGGCGGCCATCTGCTCGACGATCACCGGGGCCAGGCCCTCGGAGGGCTCGTCGAGCAGCAGCAGCGCCGGGTTGCCCATCAGCGTGCGCCCGATCGTCAGCATCTGCTGCTCGCCGCCGCTGATCCGCCCGGCCGGGCGGCCGCGCAGCTCGGCCAGGTTGGGGAAGAGCTCGAAGATCGCTTCGGGCGTCCAGACCGGGCGGCCCGCGCGCGGCGGCTGGCGGCCGACCTCGAGGTTCTCCGCCACGCTGAGGCTCGGGAAGACGCGCCGGTCTTCGGGCACATAGCCGAGGCCGAGGCGGGCGATGGCGTGCGGCGCGAGGCGCTCGATGCGCCGGCCCTGGAAGGTGACCGTGCCGCCGGCTGGCCGCACCAGGCCCATGATCGCCTTCAGCGTCGTCGACTTGCCCGCCCCGTTGCGGCCCAGCAGCACCACGACCTCGCCGCGCGCCACCTCGAGGCCGACGCCTGAGAGGATATGGGCGCGGCCGTAGTAGGCCTCGAGCTCGCGCACGCTCAGCATGGCCGCGGGCGCTCCGTTTCCGCCGGAAGATACCCTCTGCCGAGTTCAGACTTTTCACCACAAAGGCACGAAGACACAAAGGGATTGAACACGTTCTTCGTGTCTTCGTGTCTTGGTGGTGAAGACCTTGTTGAATGCAATGCCGGCACTAAGGGAGGGACGCGCGACATCAGCTCGCCCCCGCCCCGGCCCCGGCACTGCCCAGGTAGACCTCGCGCACCCGGGCGTCGTCGCGCACCTCAGCCGGCGTGCCTTCGGCGATCAGCTCGCCGCGGTTCAGGACGATGATCCGGTCGGCGTGGGCGAAGACCACGTCCATGTCGTGCTCGGTGAACAGCACGGCGATACCGCGCTCGCGCACGATCTCCGCGGTCAGGCCCATCAGCTCGACCCGCTCGGCCGGCGCCATGCCGGCGGTCGGCTCGTCCATCAGCAGCAGGCCCGGGTCGTTCGACAGCGCGACGGCCAGCTCGACCCGCTTCAAGTCTCCGTAGGCCAGCACGCCGCAGGCCCGACCCGCCTGCTCGGTCATGCCGACCCGCTCCAGCAGGGCCTCGGCCTCCTCCCGGTAGAGCGCGCCCGCGCGGCCGAGCAGCCCGGCGAAGCCCTTCCGGTGGGCGATCAGCCCCATCTGCACGTTCTCCAAGACGGTCATCGAGGCGAAGGTCGCCGTGATCTGGAAGGTCCGGCCGACGCCGAGGCGCCAGACCTGGCGCGGCCTCAGGCCCGAAAGCTCGCGCCCGGCGAAACGGATCGAGCCGGCGTCGGGTCGCAGCTGGCCGTTCAGCATGTTGAAGCAGGTCGACTTGCCGGCGCCGTTGGGGCCGATCATGGCCAGCAGCTCGCCCTCGCCCAGCGCGAAGCTGACGCCGTCGACCGCCTGCACGCCGCCGAAGGCCTTGGCGAGGCCTTGCACCTCGAGGGCACTCACGGCGCGCCCTCCGGCTCGGCCGCGCCGCTGCGGAGGCGCCCCTCGAGCTGCCGGAACACGCCGCCCAGACCCTGGGGGAACAGCACGACGAGGACGATGATCGTAACGCCGAGGATGAGCCGCCAGAACTCCAAGCGCGAGATCGTGTCCTGCAGCCAGGTGAAGGCCGCCGCGCCGAACAGCGGGCCAGAAAGGGTCTGCACGCCGCCCAGCAGAACCATCACGAGAGCGTCGACCGAGCGCGGGATCGACAGCTCGTCCGGAAACACGCTGCCTTTCGAGAAGGCGTAAAGAGCGCCGGCCAGCCCGGCTAGGACCCCGGCCAGGGCGAAGGCCATCCACTGATGGCGCCGCACGTCGATGCCGATCGCGTCCGCGCGCAGCGGCGAATCGCGTCCCGCCCGGATCGCATAGCCGAAGCGGGCGAAGATCGCGCCGCGCAGGAACAGGATACCGCCGGCGGTCAGCACCAGAACCAGATAGTAGTAGGCGGCCCGGGCGCTCGCCCACTCGGCCGGCCAGACGCCGAGCAGGCCATCGTCGCCGCCGGTAAACCCGTACCACTGGAAGGCGACCGACCAGGTGATCTGGGCAAACGCGAGCGTCAGCATGGCGAGGTAGACCCCGGAAAGCCGCACGCAGAACCAGCCGAAGAGCAGCGCGCCGAAGCCCGCCAGGACCGGCCCCGCGGCGAGCGCCAACTCCATGGGCACCGCCAGGTGGTGCACCAGCAGGGCCGCGCCGTAGGCGCCAAGGCCGAAGTAGGCGGCGTGTCCGAAGGAGACCATGCCGCCCGGGCCCATGATGAAGTGCAGGCTGTAAGCGAAGAGCGTGGCGATCAGGATCTCCATCGCGAGCACCAGGGTGAAGTCCCCGGCGACGGCCGGCAGCACGAGCAGCACGGCGAGAAGCGCCAGCCAGGCCCAGCGGTGGTGCCTTCCGGCGGGGGTAAGCAGCGGCTCGGCCGGCCCGGCCCGCGCGTGGCCCGGCGTCTCGGGCCTGCCCATTAGGCCCCAGGGGCGGATCACCAGGACGACCGCCATGACCAGGAACATCAGCACCAGGGTGATCTCGGGAAAGACCAGGATGCCGAAGGCGTTCAGCTCGCCGATCAGCACGGCCGCCAGGAAGGCGCCGGTGATGCTGCCCATGCCGCCGACCACGACGACGACGAAGGCGGCGGCGATGATGTTGAGGTCGATCAGCAGGTCGGCGCCGCCCTTGGGCAGCTGCGCCGCGCCGCCGAGGCCCGCCAGGAAGGCGCCCAGGAAGAACACCGAGGTGAACAACCAGGCCTGGTTGACGCCCAGGGCCGCGACCATCTCGCGGTCCTGAGTCGCGGCGCGCACGAGGGTACCCCAGCGCGTGCGGTGGAACAGCAGCCACAGGCCGCCCAGCACCAGCGGGCTGAGCGCGATCAGCGCCAGGTCGTATTCGGGCAGGTGTTCGCCGAAGATCGCAACCGCCCCGTCCAGGCCCGGCGCACGCGGCCCCAAAAGGTCCTCCGGCCCCCAGATCCACTGCGAAAGGTCCTGTACGACCAGCACCACGCCGAAGGTCGCCAAGAGCTGGAACAGCTCGGGCGCCCGGTAGATGCGGCGCAGCACCAGCACCTCGACGACGACGCCGATCACGCCGACCGCGAGCGCGGCCAGAAGCACCGCGCCCCAGAAACCCAGCGGCCCGCCGCCCAGCCTCTGCACCAGGCTGTAGGCGATGTAGGCGCCCAGCATGTAGAAGGAGCCGTGGGCGAAGTTCACGATCCGGGTAACGCCGAAGATGATCGACAGCCCGGCCGCCACGAGGAACAGCGAGGCCGCGCTGGCCAGCCCGGTCAAGAACTGCACGAGGATCATGGCGGTGCCGGGGTTGCCGAGCGGGTCAGCGGGGCGTCGGGAACGGTTTGCGCGCCGAAAGCCGGAAACCAGGCTTCATATTGCCCCCCTCATATCGTTTCACCCCCATGTCGTCTCACCCCCCATGTCATCACCGGGCTTGACCCGGTGATCCATTATACCCATCCGGCGCCCGGTCCTCTGGATTGCCGGATCAAGTCCGGCAATGACAAGAAATGGAACCGCTGGCAGCAAGCCCGATTGCTTCTCTTTCCTTGGTCCAAGGAGGAATGAACCGATCCCCAGCAGGGTAACCGCGGGCAGGCTCAGGGGCAGCCCTAAGGCCGCCCCGGCCCCATCGGGTCTAGCTGCCCGGCCGGAGCTTGCGGATCTCCTCGTCGCTGGGCAGGTAGCCCTTGCCGTCGGCGTAGCGCCACTCGACCATCACGCCCTTGCCGTCCCTGAGCGCCGTGCGCCCGACATAGGCGCCCATGGTCGATTGGTGGTCCTGCGCCCTGAAGGTGAAGGGCCCGGTCGGCGAGTCGACCGTGATCCCCTCGGCGGCCTTGACCATCGCCTCGGTGTCGGTCGAGCCGGCCTTGGCGACAACCGCGGCGATCGCTTTGAAGGTGTTGTAGCCGACCACCGAGCCGAGCCGCGGATAGTCGTCGAACTTGGCCTTGTAGGCGGCGACGAAGGCGTTGTGCGCCGGCGTGTCGATCGCGTACCAGGGATAGCCGGTGACGATCCAGCCTTCCGGCGCCTCGTCCTTGAGGGCGTTAGGAGGCTGACCACCTCGCGCCCCTCGAACAGGCCGCGCAGCTTGCCCTCGCGCACGAACTTGGCGAGGTCCGAGCCGAAGGTGACGTTGTAGATCGCCTCGGGCTTCGCGTTGGCCAGCGCCTGGACCTCGGCGCCCGCCTCGATCTTGAACAGGGCCGGCCACTGCTCGGCGACGAACTCGACGTCGGGCCGCTTAGCCTTGAGGATCTCCTTGAACGAGGCCACGGCGTCCTGGCCATACTTGTAGTTGGGCGCGATGGTCGCCCAGCGCTTGGCCGGCAGCTTGGCCGCCTCCTCGGCCAGCATGTTGGCCTGCATATAGGTGTTGGGCCTGAGCCGGAAGGTGTAGCGGTTGCCCTTCTGCCAGGTCACCGCGTCGCTCAAGGGCTCGGCGGCGATGAAGAAGACCTTGCGCTGCTTGGCGAAGTCGGTGACCGCCAGGCCGATGTGCGAGAAGAAGGTGCCGGCCAAGAGCGCCACGCCCTCCTTGGAGACCAGCTCCTCGGCAATCTTGACCGCGTCGCCCGGCTTGCCGCCGTCGTCGCGCGAGATCACCTCCAAGGGCCGGCCGAGCACACCGCCGGCCGCGTTGATCTCCGCGACCGCGAGCTGCCAACCGTTGCGGTAGGGCAGCGTGAAGGCCGGCAGGCGGGTATAGCTGTTGATCTCGCCGACCTTGATCGGCTCGGCCGCGCCGGCGCCGCCCGTCGGCCCGGCGAGCAGGGCCGCGAGTCCCGCGGCCGCCAAGGCGAAGAAGCTTCTGCGTGTGGTCATGGTTCTCTCTCCCTACTATTCGGTTCTTTTGGTTTCTTGAGGTTCGATTGAAACGCTCAGCGCAGCCCGTCCTCTCCCGTGATATCCGAGGCCGCGAGCCCGCCCGAGCGGGCATGGATCCGGGGGCCCGTGGTCATGACCAGGATCAGGACCATTTCGTCGGGACGCGGGGCGTCCGGCACGCCGATCTCCATGGCGTCGAAGTGGCTGCGCACGTAGGCAGCGTTGATATGGGTCACCGGCACGTCGAGCCGGGCGCCCAGGCCGCCGACCTTCTTGGTGGACGGCACGATAGCCTTGGCGCCGCCCAGCACCTCGCGCATGGCATAGCCGCCCGGCGCGTGCCACAGCGCACCGTGCTCCAGCTCGCCGGCCGAGCCCACGATCGCGCCCTTGCCGTAGCCCTCGATCGCCGAGACGTCGCCGCCCAGCAGCGTCACCAGGCGCTTGGCCATGTCGAGGCCCAGCGGCTCGAGCCCTTTCATCAGCGGCGTGATCTCCTCGACGAAGCGCCCGGCGAAGGGATTGGCCACGGC
>CAMYKD010000157.1:0-7793 GCA_947258885.1 uncultured Kiloniellales bacterium
GCGCCGGGGGCGTTGCGGCGCTTGCCCGATGCACGCATCGCGCTGCGCACCGCGCCTACCCGGGCGACCCGATCCGCTCCCATGAAATGAGTCATTATCTATGACCTTTGGTATAAGCTCACGGGCCATGCTGCCCGATCCCGACACCGTCACCGAGATACTGGCCGAAGCCGCCGCGACGGAGGTCCTGCCGCGCTTCCGGGCGCTCGAGCAACACGAGGTGCAGCGCAAGGAATCCGGCGAGCTGGTAACCGTGGCCGATGTCGCCGCGGAGCAACAGATCAGCCGCCGGCTGCTCGATCTTCTGCCGGGCTCGCTGGTGGTCGGCGAGGAGGCGGTGGCCGAGGACCCGGGCATACTGGAGGCGCTCGGCGGCGAGGCGCCGGTCTGGGTCATCGACCCGATCGACGGCACCGGCAACTTCGCAGGGGGCGTGGCCTGCTTCGCGGTCATGGCGGCCCTGGTGCGCCAGGGCGAAACGATCGGTGCCTGGATCCACGATCCGACGGCGCCAACGACCGCTGTGGCCATGGCCGGGGAAGGCGCCTGGCTGGACGGCGAGCACCTCACGGTCGCCGCCGGCGGACCGCTCGACACCCTCGTGGGCACGCTGCACAGCGGCATGTTCTCGACACCCGAAATGACCCGTCACATCCGCTCCCGGCGTCATCTCGTGCAGACCCTAAAGTCGCTGCGCTGCGCCGGGCACGAGTACCTGCGCCTGGCCCGCGCCGAGACCCACTACTCGCTGTTCACCAAAATGATGCCCTGGGACCATGCGCCCGGCGTCCTGATCCACCGCGAGGCGGGCGGCACCGGGCGCACGCTGGACGGCGCGCCGTACGACCCGGCCCGCCGGCCGTCGCCGGCCCTGCTGCTCGCCCCGGACGAGGCCTCCTGGACGGCATTGCACGAGACCCTGTTCGGGGGTAGCGATTTCGCCGCGCCTTAGGGTCTGGAACGGAGTTATCGATACGTTTGGCGGGAATTAGCCCCGTCCCGCGGGGATCGGGCGCAATCGGCCCGCTGCCGCGTCGCTCGTCGTCGAATATGCCCGGCATGTCCTTCCTCCTCGCTCTCCAGACCCTAAGCAAAGCGCTTGTCGGCGGATAGGGATTTCCTGTACATGCGGAGACGGGCGACGGGGGCATAAAGGGGAGACGGGTCATGGCCAAATCACTGCCCAAGGAAACGCGCGTCGTCGTCATCGGTGGCGGCATCGTCGGATGCTCGCTCGCCTACCACCTGACCAAGCAGGGTTGGCGCGACGTGGTCCTGCTGGAGCGCAAGAAGCTCACCTGCGGCACGACCTGGCACGCGGCCGGCCTGGTCGGCCAGCTGCGCGCGACGGCCAACATGACCCGGCTGGCCCAGTATACGGCCGAGCTCTTCGCCACCCTCGAGCAGGAGACCGGCCAAGCCACGGGCTTCAAGCAGAACGGCAGCATCTCCGTCGCCACCACCGAGGAGCGCTTCGAGGAATGGAAGCGCGGCGCTTCCATGGCCAGGACCTTCGGCCTCGACGTAGAGGTCATCCGCCCCGGCGAGATGAAGGAGCGGTGGCCGCTGCTCAACGTCGATGACGTCGTCGGCGGCGTCTGGCTGCCCAAGGACGGCCAGACCAACCCGATCGACACCACCGTGGCGCTCGCCAAGGGCGCGCGCGCCGGCGGCGCCCTGATCTTCGAGGACACAAAGGTCACGGCGGTCCACCGCGCGAGCGGCCGGGTGACCGGCGTGACGACGGACCGCGGCGACATCGACGCGGAGTTCGTGGTCAACTGCGGCGGCATGTGGGCGCGCGAGGTCGGCCTGATGTGCGGAGTCAACGTGCCGCTGCACGCCTGCGAGCACTTCTACGTGCTGACCGAGGAGATGTCCGGGCTGTCGCCCGACCTGCCGGTGCTGCGCGACCAGGACGGCTGCGCCTACTATAAGGAGGACGCGGGCAAGCTGCTGCTCGGCGCCTTCGAGCCGAACGCCAAGCCCTGGGGCATGGACGGCATCCCCGAGGACTTCTCTTTCGACGAGCTGCCCGAGGACTTCGACCACTTCATGCCGGTGCTGGAAGGCGCCATGCACCGCGTGCCGGCCCTGCAGGAGGTCGGCATCCGCAAGTTCTTCAACGGCCCCGAGAGCTTCACCCCGGACGACCGCTACATGCTGGGCGAGGCGCCGGAGCTGAAGAACTTCTTCGTCGCCGCCGGCTTCAACTCGGTCGGCATCCAGTCGGCCGGCGGCGCGGGCAAGGTGCTGGCCCAGTGGATGGCCGAGGGCCACCCGCCGATGGACCTGTGGGACGTCGACATCCGGCGCATGTTCCCGTTCCAGGGCAACCCGAAGTACCTCCACGACCGGGCGACCGAGGTGCTCGGCCTGCTCTACGACATGCATTGGCCCTACCGGCAATGCGTGACCTCGCGCGGCCTGCGGCGCTCGCCGCTGCACGACCGCCTGGCCGCCCGGGGCGCCTGCTTCGGCGAGGTGGCCGGCTGGGAGCGGGCCAACTGGTTCGCGCCCGAGGGCGTCGAGCCGAAGTACGAGTACAGCTTCAAGCGGCAGAACTGGTTCCCCTATGCGGCCGAGGAGCATCAGGCCGTGCGCGAGGCGGTCGCCCTGTTCGACCAGACTTCCTTCGCCAAGTTCCTGGTCCAGGGTCGCGACGCCGAGGCGGTGCTGCAGCGCATCTGCGCCAACGACGTGGCGGTGCCGGCCGGCAAGGTCGTCTATACCCAGTGGCTGAACGAGCGCGGCGGCATCGAGGCCGACCTCACGGTCACGCGCCTCGCCGAGGACGCGTATCAGGTGGTGACCGGCGCGGCGGTGGCCGGGCGCGACTTCAACTGGCTCCTGCGCAACATCCCGGGCGACGCCCACTGCATCGCGACCGACGTCACCTCGGGCAGCGCGGTCCTCGGCGTCATGGGTCCGAACAGCCGCGCGCTGCTCGCCAGGCTGAGCGACGCGGACCTGTCCAACGAGGCCTTCCCCTTCGGCACCGCCCGGGAGATCGACCTGGGCATGGCCCGGGTCCGGGCGGTCCGGATCACCTATGTCGGCGAGCTCGGCTGGGAGCTCTACATGCCGAGCGAGTTCGCCCCCGGGGTCTATGACGCGATCGTTGCCGAGGGGGACGCCTTCGGCCTCCGCTTGGCCGGCATGCACGTGCTGGATTCCTGCCGCATCGAGAAGGCGTTCCGGCACTGGGGCCACGACCTCACCGACGAGGACACGCCGCTCGAGGCCGGCCTGGGCTTCGCCTGCCGCTTCGACAAGAACGTCGCCTTCATCGGCCGCGACGCCCTGCTGCGCCAGAAGGAGACCGGCTTGAAGAAGCGCCTGGTGCAGTTCGCGCTGGAGGACCCGGAGCCGCTGCTCTACCACAACGAGCCGATCTACCGGGACGGCGAGATCGTCGGCTATACCACCTCTGGCAACTACGGCCATCACCTGGGTGCCGCGATCGCCCTGGGCTACGTCAACCATCCGGACGGCGTCGATGCCGACTTCGTCAACTCGGGCCGCTACGAGATCGAGGTCGCCTGCGAGCGCTTCCCGGCGCGGGCCAGCCTAAGGCCGCTCTACGACCCCAAGGCCGAGCGGGTACGGATGTAGCCTGCCTGCTGGCCTCACGGGATAGCGCGATCTGGCTCTAGCGCCCGGATTGGGGCGAAACTAGGTTGAACCATGTAACGTTGCGGACCTTGAGGCTTGCGCCGCGCGAGGGCAGGGGCCCAACGTTCAATATCTTTGGTATGACATTCACCACTGGACTCGCCGACAGGCTCGGGCCGGGCGGTCCGTCCTCGTATGAGGGAGGAAAGCAATGCTGATTGGCGTTCCCAAGGAGATCAAGAACCACGAATACCGCGTCGGTCTGATACCGTCCAGCGTCGGCGAGCTGGTGCATAGCGGTCATCAGGTCATCATGGAAACCAATGCCGGCAACGGGATCGGCATGTCCGACGCCGACTACGAGGCCGCGGGCGCTTCGATCGTCGGCACGCCCGACGAGGTCTTCGAGCGGGCCGACATGGTGATCAAGGTAAAAGAACCGCAGGCGGACGAGCGCAAGAAGCTGCGCCCCGGCCAGATCCTCTTCACCTATCTGCACCTGGCGCCCGATCCGGAGCAGACCAAGGACCTGGTGGAGAGCGAGGCCGTCTGCATCGCCTACGAGACGGTGACCGGCCCGACCGGCGGCTTGCCGCTGCTGGCGCCGATGTCCGAGGTGGCCGGGCGCATGTCGATCCAGGCCGGCGCCAGCTGCCTGGAGAAGGCCCACGGTGGGCGCGGCGTGCTGCTCGGCGGCGTGCCGGGCGTGCCGCCCGCCGACGTGGTCATCCTGGGCGGCGGCATCGTCGGCACGAATGCCGCCATGATGGCCCTCGGTCTGGGCGCCTGTGTCACGATCGTCGATCGCTCGGCTGATGTCCTGCGGCGCCAGGTCGTTCAGTTCGGCACCGACGTGCGCACCATGTTCTCGACGCGCGGCGCGGTCGAGACCCTGGTGGCCGGGGCCGACTTGGTGATCGGCGGCGTACTGATCCCCGGCGCCGCGGCGCCCAAGCTGGTGACCGCCGAGATGGTCAAGACCATGAAGCCGGGGGCCGTGGTGGTCGACGTCGCCATCGACCAGGGCGGCTGCTTCGAGACCTCGCGCGCCACCACGCATTCCGACCCCACCTACGTGGTCGACGACGTGGTGCACTACTGCGTCGCCAACATGCCGGGCGCGGTGGCCCGCACCTCGACCTTCGCGCTCAACAACGTCACCCTGCCGTTCACCCTGGCCCTCGCCAGCAAGGGATACAAGCAGGCGCTCGACGACGATCCGCACCTGCGCGAGGGACTCAACGTGCACGGCGGTCAGGTGACCAACAAGCCGGTGGCCGAGGCGCTGGGGTACGAGTACATCCCGACCCAAAAGGCGCTCGGGCTGTAGCGACGCGGGTGATCCGCCGCCGGGCTGGCCCGCCGGTGGCCAAAAGGGCGGCCGACAGGCCTTGGAAGCGCGGCGGCGCCGTGGCAGGATCGCTTTCGGCTGCGGTGTCGTGAAATCGCCATGGGGGAGCGGAAATATGCTGCTTGGCGTTCCTAAGGAAGTGAAGACCCACGAATACCGCGTCGGACTCGTTCCGGCCTCGGTGCGCGAACTCGTCCATCATGGCCATCAGGTGTTGGTCGAGACCGGGGCAGGGGCCGGCATCGGCTTCGACGACCGGGACTACGAGACCGCGGGCGCCGAGGTGTCGGGCTCGGCCGACGAGGTCTTCGCCAAGGCCGAGATGATCGTCAAGGTCAAAGAACCGCAGGCGGCCGAGTACGGCATGCTGCGCGAGGGGCAGATCCTCTTCACCTATCTGCACCTGGCACCCGACGCGCCGCAGACCCGCGGTCTCATCGATTCCGGCTGCATCGCCGTCGCCTACGAGACGGTGACCAATGCCCGCGGCGGCCTGCCGCTGCTGGCGCCGATGAGCGAGGTGGCCGGGCGCATGTCGGTCCAGGTCGGCGCGCACTGCTTGGAGAAGGAGCAGGGCGGCTCGGGCATGCTGCTGGGCGGCGTGCCGGGGGTGGCGGCGGCCAAGGTCGTGATCATAGGCGGCGGCGTCTCGGGCACCAACGCGGCGCGCATGGCCATGGGCATGGAGGCCCACGTCACGGTGATCGACAAGTCGATCGAGCAGCTCTACGCCCTCGACCTGCAGTTCGGGCCGATGCTGAACACCATCTTCTCGACGGTCGATTCGATCGAGCGCCACGTCGTGGGCGCCGACCTGGTGATCGGCGCGGTCCTGGTGCCGGGCGCCGCGGCGCCCAAGCTGGTGACCCGCGAGATGATCAGGCAGATGCGTCCCGGCTCGGTGCTGGTCGATATCGCGATCGACCAGGGCGGCTGCTTCGAGACCTCGCGCGGCACGACCCACGCGGAGCCGACCTACGTCGAGGAGGGCTGCGTCCACTACTGCGTGACCAACATGCCGGGCGCCGTGGCGCGCACCTCGACCTTCGCGCTCAACAACGCGACCCTGCCCTTCACCCTGGCGCTCGCCGACAAGGGCTACCGCCAGGCGCTGGCCGACGACCCGCACCTCAAGGCGGGCCTCAACGTCATGGACGGCAAGGTCACCTACAAGGCCGTCGCCGAGGCCCACGACCTCGGCTACACCCCGCCCGAGGAGGCGCTGGGGCTCAGCTACTGAGGCGCGCTTAAAGCGCCCAGACCAAGAGCGCCGGCACGAAAGCCAAAAGCAGCACGACGGCCAGCATGGAGAGCACGTAGGGCGCGGCCTTGCGGGCCATGTCGAGGACAGACTCGCCGTTCAGGCCGGAGCGCACGAAGACGCCTTGGTCATGGTTTCCCCCGGGGACGGCAAATCGCTCCCTCCCTGCGCTCGGATGCCCGTCTACGGCTCGCTCACGTCGGGAGCATTCTAGTCACCGACTCGTCGCGCGAACAAGTCCGCGCCGTCCGCGTGGTCCCTGGCCTCCGTCAGTTCTTTCGGCACACGAGGAACTGGATGTAGGGCATCACGTTCTCGATGCCGGCGGTGGTCGACGTCGTGTTGGCGACGTCGACGGAATGCGAGTGCGCGCCGGACGAGCCGGAGGTGAGGCTACGAGTCTCAAGGGTATGGTCATGCCCGCCGTTTGAGCCGGAATTGAACGCTACGATGTTTACCGTGAAACCTTGTGTAATATCGCCCGTGTAAAAGGATCTGGTTCCTGTCCATGTGCTGTTCACGCCGACGGGAAAGTTCCCCGAGCCTGCGGAGTCCATGCCATCGCCCCAGTCCATCATGGTGATCAGCGAACCGTCGCTGTCGTAGGATTGCCAGGTTTCATTTGAGGTGATTTGCGACCACCTGTGATTGTGAGGTGAAAGCCCAACAAACGTTCCCGGCGGATCCACAGTATGCCTGTGGTCGGTGACCGTCGTTGTGGTCTTGCTCGGATGATGGATGCCGTGGTCGTGCGCGGCAACTGGCGTGGTGGATTTGGAGGCGGGGTTCACATCGTGCTGATGGTTGCGGTTCTCCAGATTGGCGAGGGCGGCGCCCAACGTACCCCCCCGGGTGCCTCCGCCCGGCAGGCCGACGAGCGTGCGGCCCCGGGTCGAGACCAGCTCGCTCCAGCCCGTGGGGCAGGCGGCCAGGTCGAAGAACCAAATCGCGCCCGCAGGAATCCCGTTTTCCACGGTCTTGGCGCGGATCGCCTGCGGGGCGCTGGTCAGCGCCTGGCGCGGCGCCATCTCGGCGTCGCCGCCCACGGCGATGCCCAGGTAGAGCGGCGCCTCGAAGAAGGAGTCCTGCAAGGGATTTGCCGTGATCTCCCCGAACACGACGCTGAACGTGCCGTTGGTCACCGTGACAGACCGGGTCTCCGCCCACAGCGCCGTCGTCGCGCCCAGGGCGTTGTACAGCCTGAAGGTCATGGTGACCGGACCGCTCACCGGGCTGCCGGCGCTGTCGGTCAGCGAACCCTGGTAGTTGATGGTCCGTGGAACCTGCGCATGGCCCGCCGACGGGGCCAGGAGCAGCACCGAAAACAGGGCGAGCGCAAAGGCGCTGCCCATCCGAATAATGGACGATTTCATAGCGTTCCTCCCCATGCCACGCCCGCCGGCAAGGGCGGGTAGGCCGCCGAAAATCCAGTTTTTGATTTGTATCAGTTTAACCGAACCGGGCTCACTTTGGAATAGTCACAATCCTCTAGTGGATATGTTTGGGCCGCGGGAGGTGGCACCGTTGGGCCCGCCGCGCGGCGCAGGGCGGGCAGATGGCGTTTGG
>CAMYKD010000157.1:7827-14266 GCA_947258885.1 uncultured Kiloniellales bacterium
TGGCGATGATCAGCCAGGCCAGCATGAGCGCCACCAGGTAGGGCAGTGTGTAGCGCAGTAATCGCAGGTAGGGAATTCCGGTGATGCCGCTGGCGACATAGAGGTTGAGGCCATAGGGCGGGGTGATGAAGCCGATGGCGTCGCCGACCAGGAAGACCACCGCGAAGTGGATCGGATCGACCCCGATGCTGGCCGCGATCGGCGCCAGGATCGGCGCCAGGATGATGGTGTTCGGCAGGCTCTCGAGGATCGTCCCGGCGACCAGCACCAGCGCCATGCAGGCGAAGAGGATCGGGTAGTAGCCGCCCAGGGCGCCTAAAATCTCAGTCACGAAGGCCTTGGCGCCGAGCAGGGAGAGGATCTGCTGCATGACCACCGAGACGGCGATCAAGGGCGCCAGCAGCCCGGTGATCTGGCCCGAGCGCAGCAGCACGTTGGGCAGGGCCTTGAGCTTGATCTCGCGGGTTATGAACAATCCGGCAAGGAGGCAGAACCCGGCGGTCACGCCGGCCGCCTCGGTCGGCGAGAAGATGCCGGAATAGATCCCCCAGATGACGATGAAGATCGCCAGGAAGCCGAGCCAGGCCTTGGCGCCGGCCTTGGCGATTCGGACCGGGTCGAAGGTGATCAGGTGGCCCCAGCCGTTGCGCTTGGCGACCCAGTAGCAGGTGGCCTGCATCGCAACGACCATGAGCACGCCGGGGATCAGGCCGCCTATGAACAGGTCGCTGATCGACAGGTTCATCAGGAAGCCGTAGACGATGAAGATGATGCTGGGCGGGATGATGATGCCCACCGTGCCGCCGGCCGCCACCGTCGCGGCGGCGAAATGCTTGTCGTAGCCGCCCTTGGTCATCTCCGGATACATGATCGAGCCGATCGTGGCCGTGGTCGCCGAGTTCGAGCCGGAGATCGCGGCGAACAGGCCGCAGGCCCCGAGCGAGGCCATGGCGAGCCCGCCGCGCAGCCAGCCGAGCACCGAGTAGGCGAAGTCCGAAAGCCGCTTGGCGATGCCCGCGGCGTTGATCAGGTCGCCGGTCAGGATGAACAGCGGCAGGGCCAGCAGGCCGAAGAAGTTCAGGCCCTCGTAGAGCGTCACCCCGACATTGGCCAGGGTGAAGTCGATGATCAGGCTGACCCCGACGACCCAGAACCCGATCACCAGAAAGATCGGCACGCCGAGTACAAAGAGGATCGTGACCCCGATGGTGACCAGAACGATCAGAAACGCGTCCATGGCGCGGCCTCCCTCAATCGCCCAGAATGGAGACTTGGAGCTTGAAGGGCTCGCCGGCACGGAAGGTTCGCCAGTCCTCCCAGAGGTTCTGCAGCGCGCGCACCATCAGCAGGGTCCAGGCGACCGGCGTCGCCAGGTAGAACCACCACTGCATCACGTCGTCGGTGCCCTGGACGATGGCGAAGTTGTCGTAGGAGAGCTGGACCTGTTCGATCGAATAGACCGTGACGATGATCCCGAACACCAGCCACAGGACCACGTCGAGGCAGAGGCAGGCGAACTGCGCCCCGTACGGCAGGCGCACGCGCAGCTCGTCGAACCGCAGGTGGGTGCGGATCCTGGTGTTGTAGGCCGCGCCCATCCAGGTGACCCAGAGGAAGAGATAGATCGGGATCGTCGTGCTCCAGGCGGCCTGCTCCTTGAACACGAAACGCCGGATGACCTCGACGAAGATGATCCCCGCCATCGCCACGTAGCAGATCAGGACGACGATCTTCTCGATATTGCGGTCGATCCACTTGAGTATCCAAAGCCCTGGCATGTGCTTGCCTCCGGTCATGACCGCCCGTTCGCCGCGACGAAGTCGTCCCGTGTCGCGGGGGAGGTACGGAAGATAAAGACGGGGTGCAGTCTAGCCCTGCACCCCGTCGACAAATCCAGCTAGGAGGTTTTCCACCAGCGCCGCGGCTCGACGTTTTCGGCCAGCGTGTCCTTGGGGATCTCCCGCGCGATCTTGTGGATCTCGCTGTAGGTGTCGATGCCGCCGGCCCAGCCGTTCAGCCTCTCGCGCCACTGCTCCCAGGCCTGCGGCTGGAATTCCGGCGAGCACATCTGCTCGGCCTTGGCGATCTCGGCGTCCGAGATGTCGGCGACCCGCACGTCGTTCTGGGCGAAGATCGTGTTCGGCTTTTGCGGGTTGGAAGCGCCCACCGTATTGACCAGCGCCGCCTCGTTGGCCGCCTGGACGTGGACCTGTGTGAGGTAGGCCGACTCCATGACCGCGTCCTGAAGCGTGCCGCCCAGGCCGTCGAAGACCTCGGCGTTCATCGCCGTGTGCTCGGTGCCGCAGAAGAACCTGAGGTCGACGCACTGCGAGACGACCGGCGACATGTTGGCGTAGGCGACGGCCGACATCCAGGTCTCGGCGCCGTCGATCAGGCCCTGCTTGAGGCCGTCCAGGGTCTCCTCCCAGGCGATCGGCACGGGGTTCAGGTTCATCAGCCCCATGGCGATGCGGCCGAGTTGGGTGCCGGTCACCCGGTTCTTGGTGCCGGCCAGCTGCTCGACGCTCGTGACCGTCGGCTTGTCCTTCCACTTCAGGCCGAGCTGGATGCCGCGCAGCTCGGCGTGGGAGAACAGGAACTGGATGCCGTGCTTCTTGCGCATGGGATCGCGCAGGATCTTCTGGCTCGCCGGGTGATACAGGAAATGGTACTGGGCGGCCCGGCCCGGGAACATGTAGGCGTAGTCGAGCACGTTGAGATAGGGCGCGCCGCCGGCCGAGTTTTGGGTCGAGGCCGCGTAGATGTCGACGATGCCCTGCTGGGTCTTCTTGACGCAGTTGAGCTGGCCGCAGATCTGGTTGTTGCCGATGAACTCGATGCGGATCGCCCCGTCGGTCCGCTCCTCGAGGTCGTTGACGAACTGCAGACAGCCGGCGCGCTCGATCAGGAGGTTGCGCTCGTTGAAACCGGCCGCGCCGAACTTGAGCTTGTGTTTGGGCTCGCTGCCGAAACGCTTCCCGTAGGTCGAATTCGCCGCCTCGGCCAGGCGCGGCAGCGTGATCGCCCCGGTCATGGCGCCGGCGGCCAAGAGGGTCGAGGACCAGCCGTATTGGCCGGCCAGGCGGAACAGGTCCCGGCGTGATATGTGCTTAAGCTTTTCCTTGAGCATGTGTTTTACCTCCCGTGTTCCCCTCTTTGAGGGGTTGTGGATAAGATCGAGCGCACCGAAACGAGACTTATGGTTTCATTATTTTCTCAGATCCTTCTTCGGTGCAAGCAAAGTTCGCATGAGGGATGTCGAGGGCAATGAAATTTCGCCAGGCAAGCATGAAGCCTTCGGCACTGATTTCGGTCAATACGACCTGTCGGCAAAGGCTCCAGGAAGGCGAGGGGATCGGGTCCGATCGATTGGAAACAGGCCGGTCCGTGCGCTACCAACTCGGTGCTTGCCAAGCCAGTCCGTAGCTTTCGAAGATGGCGGCGAGCCGGCCATCCTCGACGGCCGCTTGAATCGCCGCATCCACGGCATAGCCCAGCTGGCGATAGGTGTGCCGGACCGCGATGCCCACGGTCCATTTTCCGACAGCAAACCCGGGCAGGGGCGGCTGGTGCAGCGCGAGCCCCGCGGCCAAACCGTGTTCGAGCTGGGTGCGTGCCCCCATCACCGCCGAGACCTCTCCCGAACGCAGCGCCGCCATGGCCGCGGCCGGCGTGGGATAGCGGCGCATGTTCGAGATGAGCTGACCGCGCGCCAGGCCGGAAAGGTAGAAATCGGCGACCGAGTCGTTCTCGACCCCCACGGTATCGAAGCGAAAGTAGGCGGGTGTCGGCGCTCCGTCCGGATAGGCCTCCCTGCGGTAGGCGATGGCGACGGTCTCGGTCATGTAAAGGCCGGTCAGCACGACCAAGTTGTTGCGAATCGCCAGTTCGCGGTCATAGGGGACGTGGAGCATCACGTTGACCACGCCGCCGCCGACAAGCGGGCCTTTCCAGACATAGTTGCGCAGGTCGTCGTCGACGGTCTCGTCCGCGCCCATGGCACGGAACCGCGCCTCTACGCCCAGCGCCTCGGCAATCAGGCGGCCGAGCTCGACGTCCGTGCCTCGGAAGGCGTCGCCCTCCTCCCACGAATAGGGCGGGAAGTCCCGGTAGACGCCGAAGCTGATCCAGCCGCGTTCGACGATCCGGTCATAGCTGGCGCCCGGCGTCTGCGCCGCCCCGGCGCGCGGGGCCAAGGCTGCGGCGCAGATCAGCAGACAAAGGACCGCACTCCGCCGCATCGCCTTGTCACTGCGCGACCGAGAGCCCTACCGTGAGGAACTCGGTTGCTTTCGCGACCCCCTCGGCACTGGCATCGAGCGCGGTATAGGCCCGCGAGGCCGCCGAATCCGCGGCCGGAGCACCCGAGGCCGTGCTCACCTGGTTCGCGACCTCTCTCAGCACGGTCTTGTAGGTGTCGACCTTGGCCGATATGTCGGCATAGGCGGTGGTGCCCGCCACCAGCTTCTCGGCGATATTCTTGAGGCCGTCGCGGATCGTTGCAAGCTGGTCGAGGAAATCGTCCAGTGCACCGTCGTCGGGCCGGGTCTCGACATAGGTGCGAATCGCCCAGGCGGCTTTCTGGCCGAGCAGCTCGTCGTAGCCCGGCATCTTCGTGACGCCGTTCACCGTGTAGCCATGACGGTACCGTTCGATATACCATTCGTCGCCGTCCAGGTTCGCCTCGAGATAGCGCAGGTCCGGTGCAAGCCCACCCGAGACGGCCTCGAGCCCGTGGCAGCGGGCGCAATTCTGGTTGTAGCGGGTTCTCCTCGCGCCACTCCTCGCCCACATCGGGCAGTGCGTCGGTATTGACCGGCTGAGGTGCGACATCGGCATGGCCGAAGGTCTGGCTGGTCGTGAAGACCACGGCAAGAAAAGTAAGAAGATGCTTCGTTTTCATTGATCTCCTCCTCTTGATCTCGGTTATCGTTTGAGTAGTCTTTGCAGCAATCTCTGGGGCCTTTGGCCTTTGAAAATGGTCCAGCTCCAGTATCCTTGGGATTTCTGGGGCGCTCCGTCCAAACGAGACCTGACAGGAAGACGAGCCTGCGCCCGATCGACGAGAGTGCGTTGATGATGAAGATGCCAGCTGCGTTTGGGTGCCCCGCTGTTGCCGCGCCTCTTGACGATTCAGTGATCTATCTGGAACAGCAAGTCAAGTATCGGCCCACACCCTCCAATATGGACCCGATACCGGCAGATGAGAGACGGGCGGGCTCAAATACCGGAGCCCGCCGACGAAAGCACGACCGGAAGGTTCAGGGTCGAAGCGGACTGCGGAGCGATGGATCAAGCGGAGGAACGATGAAACGCCTGATATTAACGGCCTGGCTGTTGTCGACACCTATCCAAGCCTGGGCCGGCGAGATCTGGGTCTCGAACGAGAAGGACAACACGATCAGTGTGATAGACGTCGACACGCTGGAAGTCGTTCGGACCTACCAGACGGGCGAGCGCCCGCGCGGCATCACGTTTTCGCGGGATTTCAGCCGCCTCTACATTTGCGCGTCCGACAGCGACAGCGTCCAGGTGATGAATCCCGAAACCGGAGAGATCCTGTACGACCTGCCCTCGGGAGAAGACCCGGAGCAGTTCGTGCTGCACCCGAACGACCGCCATCTCTACATAGCGAACGAGGACGACGCGGTCACGACTGTCGTCGATACCGAGACCCGCACCGTCGTCGCCCAGATCGACGTCGGCGTGGAGCCGGAGGGCATGGCCGTCAGTCCTGACGGCAAGATCGCCATCACCACTTCCGAGACGACCAACATGGCCCACTGGATCGACACGGAGAAACTCGTCCTCTTCGCCAACAGCCTGGTGGATCAGCGGCCGCGCCACGCGGAATTCACCCACGACGGCAAGCAGCTGTGGGTCAGCGCGGAGATCGGCGGGACGATCACGGTCTTCGATACCGCGACCCAGGCCGAGGTCGCCAAGATCGGATTCCAGGTGAGGGGAGTGCATCCGGATAGCGTCCAGCCCGTGGGCATCCGCCTTACCGGCGACGACACGCGGGCCTTCGTCGCGCTCGGCCCCGCCAACCGGGTCGCGGTGGTCGATGCGAGGACCTTCAAGGTGGAGAAATACCTGCTGGTCGGCCACCGGGTGTGGCACATGGCGTTTACCGGCGACGAAAGGTACCTGTTCACGACCAACGGCGTATCGGGTGACGTCACGGTTATCGATGTGGCGGACCTCAAGGCCGTGAGATCGATCAAGGTCGGCCGTTATCCCTGGGGCGTCGCCTTCCGGCCCTAGTCTCTCGAAAGGGTCGCTGGACGGACAAAAGCGCTCTGGAAAGCTTCCAAGTCGCATCTCTATTGTCCTAAACGCTCACGGATAGTAGGCTGACTCGCAACGGTCCTGGGGCGGGACCGAAATCAACGCACGAAACGGGAGGAAAAGATGAAGAGATTGTTGTGTGCGACCG
>CAMYKD010000158.1 GCA_947258885.1 uncultured Kiloniellales bacterium
CCTTAACAAAGGGCTCCTAGGCTTTCCAAGGACAAGAAGACGACGAACCACAAGGAGTCTGAAAGACAATGAGAATGAGAAGAGTAATTCCCGCCGCCCTTCTGGTCCTGAGTCTGCTGACATCTCCGGCGTCGGCCCAGGTCGCGGTCGACGAGCGCCTGCCCGACTACAAGGCGGTACAGGGTGTCTCGGGCACCGTCAAGAGCGTCGGCTCGGACACGCTGAACAACCTGATGACGCTGTGGGCCGAGAAGTTCAAAGAGGTCTACCCCAACGTCCAGGTGGAGATCGAGGGCAAGGGCTCCTCGACGGCGCCGCCGGCCCTGATCGCCGGCACCTCCAACTTCGGCCCGATGAGCCGACCGATGAAGGAGAGCGAGGTGGACGAGTACGAGAAGAGCTTCGGCTACAAGCCCACCGCGGTCCGCACCTCGATCGACATGGTGGCCGTCTACGTACACCGCGACAACCCGATCGCCGGCCAAGGCCTCAGCCTGCCGCAGGTCGACGCGATCTTCTCGTCGAACCGCGGCGGCGGCTACGCGACGGACATCTCGACCTGGGGCCAGGCGGGCGTCGAGGGCTCCTGGGCCAGCCTGCCAATCAGCCTCTACGGCCGCAACTCGGCGTCCGGCACCTACGGCTTCTTCAAGAAGAACGCCCTTTTCGGTGGCGACTACAAGGACTCGGTCAAAGAGCAGCCCGGGTCGAGCTCGGTAGTGCAGGGCGTTGCGAGCGACAAGGGCGGCATCGGCTACAGCGGCATCGGCTACAAGACCGCGGACGTGGCCACAGTGCCGCTTGCCAGAAACCAGGGCGATACCCCGGTGCCGGCATCGGCCGAGAGCGTTGCCGACTATCCGCTGGCCCGCTTCCTGCTGGTCTACGTCAACAAGCAGCCCGGCCAGGATCTCGACCCACTGCGGCGTGAGTTCATCAAGCTGATCTTCTCCAAGGCGGGCCAGGAGGTCGTCGTCAAGGACGGCTACCTGCCGGTGACGTACGAGATCGCCAAAGAGACGCTGGCCAGCGTGGGCGTCGACATCGACTCCGACTATTGAGCTCGAGCCCGGGCTCGCCCGCGGCAGGCCCCAGATCTACCAGCGGGGCGCGGAGTGGGAACCTTGCCCCCGCGATTCATGATGCAACAACAAGGATGATCCTCGGACGAACGAGCCCATGAGCGAGCCCGAAGTGCAAAGCTTCACCGGCCGCCAGCGGCAGCGCAGGACCAGCAAGAGCGTCATCGTCGCCGACCGCTCCGCCGGTACGCTGATCACCGTCGGCGGACTGGGCACGATCCTCGCGGTCCTCGGCGTGGCCGTATTCCTGGTGTGGGTGGTGCTGCCCCTCTTCCTGCCGGCAGACGTCGCCGACCCGGCCATGGTCGACATGAACTGGCCGGAGGAGCCACTCCATGTCGGCGTGGACGAATACCGCACGCTGGGCTGGGCGCTCTTTCGCTCCGGCGCCCTAGAGGTCTTCCGTCTCGACACCGGCGAACGGCGCTTCACGCAGCAGCTCTTCGAGCCGGGGCAGCTGGTGTCGGCCTCGTTCCTGCTCGCTGGGCCCCAGGCCGTCTTCGGCCTGGCCGACGGCACCCTGCGAACTGGAACCGTCGAGTTCGCAACCGAGGTCCGGAGCGCCGACTCCTTCCCGCCGCAAGTCCGCAGGGCGATCGAGGAGGCACCGCCGGGCACCGTTGCGAGCTTCGGTAACGGCATCGTGCAGCGTACGCCGGCGGGTGATGTGCGTCTGCAGCAGCTACGCGTCGAGCTGGGGGAGGCCACGGTCGTGGCCGAGGGTCCGGTGCGCCGCGTCCGGCTGGTACTGCGAACCAGCGGCCCGCTGATCGTGGCGCTGGCCGAGGAGCCGGGGCCGCCAGCGCGGACGCGCTTGGTGGCGATTCGAGGCGAAGAGCGCTCCAACTTCCTCACCGGCCGCACGAGTGTCACCTTCTCGCCCCCGTTCGAACTGCCCTTCGAAGCCCTCGGCAGCGGCGTGCCCCGCTACCTGGAAGTCACCGGGGCCGGCACCGATGTGTTCGTCGCCTGGGCGAGCGGCGAGCTTTTGAGAGTCCAGACGGCGAGCCAGGAAGACGCCTACGTGGCCGAAAAGGGCCGGCTGGTCGGTCCCGGCGCGTCGCTCACCGCCCTGCGCTTCCTGCTCGGCAACCGGACGCTGGTCTGGGGAGACTCGAGCGGTGCCGTGCGCGCCGGCTTCCTGCTGCGCCTGACGGACTACGAAGGACCCGGCATCGACGGCCTCGAGCTCGAGCCGCGCGCTACTACCCGGCTGGTCGAGACGAAGCGGCTGGCGGAGGCGGGCGACGCCGCGGCGATGGCACTGGCACCTTCGGCACGCAGCCGGCTGCTGTTCTCGAGCTTCGCCGACGGCCGGGTGCGGCTTACCAACGTGACCAACGAGGCCGAGCTGGCGACGGTGCGGCTGGCCGATGACGGGGGTTCTTCGCCCTCAGGGCCTTTCTCGCATCTCGTGATGACGCCCAAGGAAGACGGCCTGGTAGCACTCACCGGCGGCCGGCTCTTCCATGCCGGCTTCGACCCCGGCTACCCCGAGGCCAGCTTCAAGGCGCTGTTCCGCCCGGTCTGGTACGAGGGCTACAACGAGCCGCTGCACGTGTGGCAGTCTTCGAGCGGCACCGATGATTTCGAGCCCAAGCTGGGTCTCTACCCGCTGATCTTCGGCACCCTCAAGGCCACCTTCTACTCGATGCTGCTGGGCGCCCCGCTCGCCCTGCTGGCCGCGATCTACACCAGCGAGTTCCTGCACGCCCGCACCAAGGCGGTGATCAAGCCGGCAATCGAGCTCATGGCCAGCCTGCCGAGCGTCGTGCTGGGCTTTCTGGCGGCGC
Organism: uncultured Kiloniellales bacterium; assembly: GCA_947258885.1. Taxonomy (GTDB): domain Bacteria; phylum Pseudomonadota; class Alphaproteobacteria; order Kiloniellales; family JAKSDN01; genus CAMYKD01. The sequence goes on from CAMYKD010000158.1 coordinate 2,876, forward strand.
TGGTGTTCGCGCCCTTCCTGGAGGACGTGGTGCCGGCCACCCTGGCGCTCTTCCTGACCCTGCCGCTCGCCTTCCTGCTTGGCGCTTACACCTGGCAGATGCTGCCAGCGTGGCTCACCCTGCGCTTCGCGCACTGGCGCTTTGGCTGGATCGCGCTCGCCGCCCCGCTGGGCATCGCGCTGGCGCTGTGGTGGGGGCCGCTGTTCGAGCGACTGCTGTTCGGCGGCGACATCCGGGGCTGGCTCGCCTGGGACGCGGAGGTGGCGGCCGGCGCCGAGCGCTTCGCCGACGCTACCGGCGGCTGGCTGCTGCTGTGGCTGCCGCTCTCGGCGCTCATCGTGGTGTGGTTCGGCAGCCGCTTCGTGAGCCCGTGGATGCGCGAGCGCGGCGCGGGCTGGGACCGGCGGCGGTTCGCCCTGGCCGACGCCTGCCGGTTCTTGCTCGGACTGGCTACCACGGTGGCTCTCGCCGTTGCCATTTCTGCTCTCCTCGACGCCTCGGGCTTCGATCCGCGCGGCAGCTACGTCGACACCTTCGTGCAGCGCAATGCCCTGGTGGTGGGCTTCGTGATGGGCTTCGCCATCATCCCGATCATCTACACTATCTCCGAGGACGCGCTGTCGACCGTGCCCGAGCACCTGCGCTCGGCCTCGCTCGGGGCCGGCGCCACCCCGTGGCAGACGGCGGTACGGATCGTCATTCCCACTGCCATGAGTGGTCTCTTCTCGGCCCTGATGGTCGGGCTCGGCCGCGCGGTGGGCGAGACCATGATCGTGCTGATGGCGGCCGGCAACACACCGGTGCTGGAGTGGAACATCTTCGAGGGCTTCCGCACCCTGTCGGCCAACATCGCTGTCGAGCTGCCTGAGGCGGTGAAGGACTCGACCCACTACCGGACGCTCTTCCTGGCCGCGCTGGTGCTCTTCGTGATGACCTTCATCGTCAACACCGTGGCCGAGATCGTGCGGCTGCGATTCCGCAAGCGGGCCTACCAGCTGTGAGCGAGAAGCCGGCCGCAAAAGCCTGGGGGAGGCGGCGCGCGCGGGCGCGCTCGTCGCTCTTCGCCGCCGGCGAGCCGATGATCTGGCTCACCGGCGGCGCGCTGGTGATCTGCACGGCCATGGTGGCGGGGCTTGTGCTGCTGGTGCTTTGGAAGGGCTTGTCCACCTTCTGGCCGCAGCCGGTCACGCGGCTCGACGCGATCGCGGGGCCGTTCATGGGTGAGATCACCCGCGAGGAGAGGTTCCAGCCCTCGGCAGCGGTGCTCGCGGAGCTGCCGCCGCAGGTCCGCATCGAGGCCGAATCGCAGCTCGCGGCAACCGACGGCAGCGAGCGCCGCCGGCTGGTGCGAACCGGCAACTACCGACTCACCCAGAGCCACTTCGAGTGGGTCAGCGACTTCGAGGTGCGCGATGAGAGCCGGCCCGAGTGGGCGCTCGTTCTCGAGCGTCTCGAATGGGGGCGTTTCTACGGATTTCCGGAGGCTTTCATCACCGTCGAGAACGGCGGCACGGAGCGCCGCGAGGAGGGCGCCGCGGCGGCTTGGGCTGCCTTCCAGCGCGAGCACGACGCGGTGCGCGAGCGGTGGCGCGAGCGCCGGGAGCTGGAAGAGCATGATACGGGGGCTGTCAACCACGAGCAGGAGACGGCGCGCCTCGCCCTGCGCGCGGCCGAGCTCGAGCTCGCCGAAGCGCAGCGTGAGGGGGATGCCAGCTTGGCGGAGGTCGAGTCCAAGGTGGAAGGCGCGCGGCAGCGCTACGAGGAGAAGCGTCGCTGGGCGGACGCCGAGTTCACTCGCATCCGGGCCGAGATCGACGAGATCAACGCGCAGAATGCCCGCTTCCGGCTCGTCATGCGCACCGCGGGTGAGGGCGGACTACCGCCACGGACGACCTCCATCCCCCTCGACCAGATCGTCCGCGCCTACCCCGCCAACCAGCTCTCCTGGAGCGGCAAGACGGGCGTCTACCTGGCCCGCTGGCGGGAGTTCCTGACCGATGAGCCGCGCGAGGCCAACAGCGAGGGCGGTGTCTTCCCGGCGATCTTCGGCACCGTGGTGATGACCCTGGTGATGTCGGTCGCGGTGGTGCCGTTCGGGGTGATGGCGGCGCTCTATCTGCGCGAGTACGCCCGGGCCGGCCCGCTCGTGAGCGCAGTGCGCATCGCGGTCAACAACCTGGCCGGGGTGCCGTCGATCGTGTTCGGGGTCTTCGGGCTCGGGTTCTTCTGCTACGTGGTGGGGGCTTCTATCGACCAGCTGCTCTTCGCCGAGAGCCTGCCCAACCCAACCTACGGGACGGGAGGCCTGTTCTGGGCCTCGCTCACTCTGGCCCTCCTGACCCTACCGGTGGTGATCGTGGCCACCGAAGAGGCGGTGGCCGCGGTGCCGAGCTCGATGCGCGAGGGCTCCTACGCCTGCGGCGCCAGCAAGTGGCAGACCATCCGGCGCATCGTGCTGCCGCG
>CAMYKD010000159.1 GCA_947258885.1 uncultured Kiloniellales bacterium
GTGGAAGCGCCGCTCGAACTTGGCGTTGGTGTGGCGCAGCGCGGCCTCGGGATCCACGCCCAGGTGCCGCGCCAGGTTGGCCAGGACGAAGAGCAGGTCGCCGACCTCGTCCTCGAGCCGCTCATGCCCACCGTCGTTGCCGATTTCTTCTTTTATTTCAGATAGTTCCTCGTCGATCTTGTCGAGGACGCAGGCTGCCTCGGGCCAGTCGAAGCCGACCCGCGCGGCGCGTTTCTGCAGCTTTACGGCGCGGGTGAGCCCCGGCAGGCCCAGCGCCACGCCGTCCAGCACGCTTGCGGCCCGGCCTCCGGCGGCGGCCTTTTCGGCGCGTTCGGCCGCCTTGACGTCCTCCCAGCTGACCGACTGCGCGGCGGCCGAGTCGACCCGATCGTCACCGAAAACATGAGGGTGACGCCGTATCATCTTGTCTGAAATGGTCTTTGCGACCGCATCGAAGTCGAACTGGCCGTCTTCCTCGGCCATGCGGGCGTGGAAGACGACCTGAAGCAGAAGGTCGCCGAGCTCGTCCTTGAGCGCCGCCATGTCGTGCAGCTCTATGGCTTCGGCCACCTCGTAGGCTTCCTCGATCGTATAGGGCGCGATGGTCTTGAAGCTCTGCTCGACGTCCCAGGGACAGCCGTGCCGCGGATCGCGCAGGCGCGCCATGATCTCGAGCAGCCGGGTCATGTTCGGGGAGTCGGAAGACGCGGTCATGGCGCGGCGGAGCATACAGGAGCCGGACCGGCCGGCAAAGTCCGCGAAACACGGCCGACAGCCGGAAGGGGAGCGTAAGGCGGCGCGGCCGTACCGCTTCGCGCCCCCATCCATTTTGCGCATAATGTATATTATGGGAAAAATTGAGTTTCGGCTGGGGCAGGCGGCCGGTGCCGCTCGCATCGGCCTTCGTCGATCGCCGCTCCCCGGGTTGGATAGCGGCGCAAAGACGAGTCGAGCACGCTGCGGTCCTGTTTCGCGGCGTCGATATCCTCAACATCCGGACAGCAACCCCCTGGACATGCCCGGGATCACCGTCAGACCCTCCGAAGACGACAGCGCGATGCCCCGAATGCGTTCGCCGGCGCTGGCGGCCCGCCTGAAAGCCGAGCTCAGCGCGGCGATCGTTAGCGCCGTCGAACGGTACCTTGATTTTGCACCGCCGGGCGCCGCCGACCGGGCCGCCGCGGCGGTCGGCGAGTTCCTCGCGCTCTACCCCGGGCGGCCGGTCAGGGACAACAAGGGCGGCAGCGGTTTCAACGACAGCCTCTGGATCTTCGTGGTGGTCCGTTGCCTCCAGCCCCGCCTTATCGTGGAGAGCGGCGTGTTCAAGGGACACACGACATGGCTCCTGCGCCAGGCCCGGCCGGATGCGGAGATCCATTGCTTCGACGTCAACCTGACGGGCCGCCTGGTCTATCGGGACCGTGACGCCGTGCTGCACGAATACGACTGGATGGAGGCCCCGTTTCCCGGGGTCGACGCTCAAAGCAGCCTCGCCTTCTTCGACGATCACATCAATCAGGCAAAGCGCGTCCGCGAGGCCCACGAGCGTGGCTTCCGACATCTGCTGTTCGACGACAATTTTCCGGTCTACAACCTCTACGCCACCGGCGGCCCCCCGGTGCCGACCCTGGACATGATCCTGGACGACGAGCTGCGTCCGGGAACCGAGGTTTGCTGGACGCGCAAGGGCAAGGACTACGCCTATACCTACCGCGAAGAGGACGCCGGGCCGGCCCGGGAACTGATCGCGCGCTGCCACGCGCTGCCGGATCTATCGCCCCTCACCCGCTATGGTACCGGCTCCGGCTTGACCGTGGTGAAACTGGTGGACTGAAGCGTTCGGAGCCGCTCGAACCGCCCGCCGCATCCGCCTTGGCCTTCCGGAACGAACAGGCATAGACGGCGATACCTATACTGCATTCCATCTAATTCTATTGCATCGCCGGTATTTCTAACTTAAGGTTGTGTCGGCTGGTGCGGTCGGGCGGTCCCCTCTTGGTGGCAATCCCCTTAAGACCACCCTCCCTGGAACCCGCCAACACGGCGGCACCAGCCGACCTTCTTCCCGGGATCGGTCGAGGATCGCAATATCGCTTCCTCCCGCACCGGTTCCACTCCGCCGATTTCTCGCTATAATTCATGCTCCGGTCTTCGGGCCGCAAAGCCGACCGATCGGCGCCGTATCGCCGCAGGGGGAGATCCAAATCTTTATGTGTACCTCAAGAAAAACTCGTCAACTATTTGGTATAGAAAAGAAATATAGAGGATCTTGTGGCCGTGACGCAGCGCGGATCTGTCTCCTCCTCGCGGCCCTGAACGCCGCCTGGCTGACCCTGCCCCGATCCGTCTCGGCGTCCCTCGAAACCTACGAGGGGCCGCCCCTGCCCGCCTCCCTCGAACTCCTGGAAACCCCGTCGCTCGAAGCCGCAGTTGCCGCGGGCCGCCTGCCGCCGGTCCTGGAGCGGGTGCCGAAGTCGCCCCGCGTCGTGCCGGTCAGCAGCGAGCGCGGTCTCGGCCGACCGGGCGGCGAACTGCGAACGCTGGTGGGCAAGGCCAAGGATACGCGGTTGCTGGTGGTCTACGGCTATGCCCGGTTGATCGGCTATGACGAAGACCTGAACCTCGTTCCGGACATCCTCGAGCGGGTCGAGGTCGAGGATGGGCGGCGCTTCACCTTCAAGCTGCGCCAAGGCCATAGATGGTCGGATGGCCGACCCTTCACCGCCGAGGATTTCCGTTTCTATTGGGAGGAGGTCGCGAACAACGAGGAGATTTCGCCCACCGGCCCGCCGAAAGTCCTCCTCGTGGACGGCGAGGCGCCGAAGGTCGAGTTCCCGGACCAAACGACGGTGCGCTACACCTGGGCCAAGTCCAACCCGTTTCTTCTTACCGCCCTGGCCGGAGCGCGCCCATTGTTCATCTATCAGCCCGCGCACTATCTGAAACAGTTCCACGCGAATCACGCGGATCCGGACGAACTGGCGGCCCTGGTCGAGGCCGCCAGGGCCCGCAGTTGGTCCGCGCTGTACAACCGGAAGGCCAGGCAGTACCGCTACAGCAATCCGGAACTGCCGACGCTTCAGCCCTGGCTCAACACGACCGCGCCCCCCTCGCAGCGCTTCGTCGCGGTCCGCAACCCCTACTATCACCGTCTCGACCCGGCGGGCCGTCAGCTCCCCTATATCGACACCGTGGTCCTGCAGGTCGCCGGGGGCTCCCTGATACCGGCCAAGACCGGCGCGGGTGAAACCGACCTCCAGGCCCGCGGCCTGCACTTCAGCGACTACCCCTTCCTCAAGAGCAACGCCAAGCGCAACAACTACGATGTCGGCCTCTGGCGTACCGTGCGGGGATCGCAGGTCGCCCTCTATCCCAACCTCAACGTGAACGACCCGGTCTGGCGCAAGGTGGTGCGCGACGAGCGGTTCCGCCGGGCCATCTCGCTGGCGATCGACCGCCAGGAGATCAATCAGGCGATCTACTTCGGGCTGGGACTGGTGGGCAACCAGTCGGTCCTTCCGGGCAGCTCGCTCTACAAGCCGAACTACCGCGGCTCCTATGCGGAATTCGACCCCGAGACGGCCAACAAGCTGCTCGACGACCTCGGCCTGAGCGCGCGCGACGACCGCGGCATCAGGCTGCTGCCCGACGGGCGGCCGATGGACATCGTGGTCGAGACCGCCGGCGAGAACACCGAGGAGGTCGACGTGCTGGAGCTGATCCACGACTCCTGGCTCAAGGCCGGGATCAAGCTGTTCAGCAAACCGTCCCAGCGCGAAGTCCTGCGCAACCGGATCTTCGCCGGCGAGACCCTGGTGTCGATGTGGTTCGGCTACGAGAACGCGGTGCCGACCCCGCAGATGAGCCCCGGGGAGTTCGCCCCGACCAGCCAGCACAGCCTTCACTGGCCCAAATGGGGCCAGTATTTCGAGACCAGCGGCAGGGCCGGCGAGCCCGTCGACATGCCTTGGCCCAAAGAGCTGCTCGGGCTCTATCACGCTTGGCGGAACGCCAAGAGCCGAACCGAGCAGGAGAAGACCTGGCAGCGCATCCTCGAGATCCACGCCGACCAGGTCTATACCATCGGCCTGGTCGCCCAGGTCCCGCAGCCCGTGGTGATCTCGGGCAAGCTGCGCAACGTACCCAAGGAAGGGATCTTCAACTGGGATCCGGGCGCCCAGTTCGGCATCTACCGGCCCGACAGCTTCTGGCTCGCCGACTGATACTTCGGTATTTGCGCCAGAATTCCCTCTTTTCGCGCGCATTGCCTTGGACGCCAAATTTCCGTAACGTTAATACTTCCTTAACGTTCAAACCGTTGAGCGCGGACCGGCCGTCCGAGTGGTCCGAACGGAACAAGAACAGAACCGCAGGAGGCAAAACAGGGATGAAACAGATACCGCAATGGATCGCCCTCATGGCGCTGACCGGCTTGATCACCGGGCCGGCCTGGGCGGGCGAGGTGCTCGACCGGATCACGGGCACGAAGACCCTGGTCGTATCGACCGACGCCGAATACCCCCCACAGTCGATGCAGAAGCCCGACGGCAGCTTTGCCGGCTTCGACGTCGACGTGGCCACCGAGCTGGCCAAGCGTCTCGGCGCCGAGGTGAAGTTCGTGACCCCGGCCTGGGAGATCATCACCGGCGGCAAGTGGGGCGGCCGCTGGGACGCCTCGGTCGGCTCCATGACCCCGACCCAGCAGCGCGCCAAGGTGCTGGATTTTCCGGCGGTCTACTACTTCACTCCGGCCGCCTTCTACGTGCACAAGGATTCCAAGGCGCAGGCCCTCGCCGACCTGAACGGCAAGCGCATCGGCACCTGCGGCGGCTGCACCTACGAGGACTACCTGAACCGCAAGCTGGTGATCGACGCCGAGGGCGCGCCGCCCTTCGAGTACGTGGTCGACGCCGGCGAGATCCGGACCTACGAGACCGACGTCAACGCCATGGACGATCTGCGCCTGGGCGACGGCGTGCGCCTGGATGCCGGCCTCTCGGCCCTGCCGACCGTCGCGGAGGCCATCAAGAACGGCTATCCGCTCAGGGTCCTCGGCGAGCCGGTGTTCTACGAGCCGCTCTCCGTGGCGATCGACAAGGGCGATCCCGAGCTGGGCGCCAAGATCGCCGCCGCCGTGGAGGACATGCGCAAGGACGGCACCCTGGGCAAGCTGTCGGAGAAGTGGTACGGCGTCGACCTCAGCTCGACGGCGAGCGAGTAGATTGGCCCTTCTATAGGGCCGTCCGGCCGTGCCGGACCATTGGATCGACCTCTGGGAGCAGCCGTGGAGCAAACGGCTGCTCCTGTTCTTCCTGCTCTTCGGGCTGATCTTTGCCCTCGATCCGAGCGGCACGGATCTGGCCCGGGTGGTCCTGCCGCTGACCGGCTTCGGTACCGGCGAGGACGCCGGCTTCGGCCCGCGCGTCCTGCTCGCCGCGGTCCTGGCGGCCGTCCTGGCGGTGAATCTCGTCCTGATCCTCAAGCTGCCCTTGAAGATCCAGATCCTCGTGGTCTGGGCCGAGCTCCTGGGCGTTTTCCTCGGATTCTTCTACTCCTTCGACCTCAGCTTTCCCTTCATCGCCGTGCGCCTGCCGATCCTGATCCTGACCGGCGCGTTCACCACGATCTACGTGTCGATGATCTCGATCGCCTTCGCCTGCGTGCTGGCCATGGCCGGCGCGCTGGCGCGGCTGTCGAAGAACGGGCCGGCCTTCGGCATCGCCACTTTCTACATCTCGTTCTTCCGAGGGACGCCGCTGCTGCTTCAGGTCTACGTCATCTACGCCGGCCTGCCGCAGCTCGGCATCATCCTGGACGCCGTGCCCTCGGGCATCATCGCGCTGTCGCTCTGCTACGGCGCCTATATGGCCGAGATCTTCCGCGCCGGCATCGAGGGCGTGCCCAAGGGGCAGGCCGAGGCGGCCACCGCGCTCGGCCTCAAGAAGGGCCTGATCATGCGCAAGGTGGTGCTGCCCCAGGCCATGAAGCTGATCGTGCCGCCGACCGGAAACCAGTTCATCGCCATGCTCAAGGACTCCGGCGTGCAGGAGCTCATGTTCCTGGCCCGCACCCAGGGCCGCTCCGAGTTCAAGCACTTCGAGATGCTGATCACCGCGGCGGTGATCTACTGGATCATCAGCTTCTGCTTCGAGCTGATCCAGGCCCGCATCGAGGCCTACTACGGAAAGGGCGACGTGCGCTGAACCGGCGAAAGCCCGGACGTCTGCGTCATCGCCGGCCAAGGGCGCTGATCCCGGCGCGAAACCGACTAATTGTCGTATCTGTGCATATTCCTGAGGACTTCCTGGTAATGCTTTTGCTCGTCCGGATGCGCCTCCATCACGTGGCTCCTATCCGTGCCGTTGGCGCGGTTGTACCGTTGGTACACCTCGCAGCCCATGCAGTTGCCCTCCTTCTCGGCAAAGGTTCCCTGCACCACGCCGCCGCACAAGGTGCCAGCGATCGCCCAGCACGAGTGCCCCAAATCCCCTTTCGAGGCGGGGCATTCGCCGAATTCCTCCACCTTGCAACCGCCTTTTTCGCGGCCGCATTTCTTGATTTCCCAACAGTGCGGCAGCGTCATGACGTCACCTTTCTTTTCGTCGGAATTGGAATAAAATGCCAGATACATGGCTTTGATACATACCGAGAGAATACTATAAATACATTAACATATTAATACTATCCCATTACATTCGCGCCTCGGCCAGCCAAAGGCCGATCGAAGCGATCGCGCTGCCTGATGTGCGCCCCCGAGGGGCCTGCCGCGGCAGTGGCGATCCGCCTCCCGAGAGACTCCTGACACCAGATTGAACAGCGCCAAGTCTGTGAAGCCGAACACGCCCGTTCGAACCAAATGAAGAAGATACACGGGCGTAGATCTTGCCTCAAAATCTCCTTACAGTCCTTTGTTATGGCGAACAGACTGAACGTCTTTCACTACCTCCCTTATTGGGTTGGGGTGATGGCTGCTTGTTCCGCGGACTGAAACCTTATTGGCCTCGGCCCGTGTGAAACATCAGCGCCTACGTTTCACCGGTAACAAGCTCGATAGGCTGAGGCCACGCTTGCGCCAACGCAAATGCGGGGCTGAGTGGCTTGTACATTTCGCAAGTCGGCCACTCTGTGTCGGGTCTCGCATGCCTCAACCGGCCGGCGGCTCGGTTTCGACCTCGATCACCATCCCGTCGTAGCCCGGCTCCACGTCGGGTGGGCAGCGCGCGGCAAGCGTGTCGTAGTCGAGCGTGTGGTTCATGTGGGTCAGGATCGCCTGCCGATCCTGATCCTGACCGGCGCCTTCACGACGATCTACGTGTCGATGAACTCGATCGGCTTTGCCTGCGTGATCGCATTGGCCGGCGCGCTGGCGCGGTTGTCGAAGAACGGGCCGGCTTTCACGGTCGCCACCTTTTACATTTCCTTCTTCCGCGGCACGCCTCTGCTGCTGCAGGTTTTCGATGCTGGCCGGATCACCGATTCGAAAGGGCGCACGAATGACCTGCGCCACGCCTTGTTCGTG
>CAMYKD010000160.1 GCA_947258885.1 uncultured Kiloniellales bacterium
AGGTGCGCGTACCTGGCCGTGGTCGCCGGCTGGGCATGGCCCAGCAACGCGCCGATGATCGGCAGCGAGAGCCCGGCGCCGGCCCCGACGCTGGCGAAGCTGTGCCGCAGGTCGTGCAGTCGCAGATCCTCGAGCCCGGCCTTGTCGCCAAGCCCGAGCCAATCGCGCAGCCAGGCGATGGCCGAGGGGCGATCCTTGAAGCCGCGCACCGCCTTGACCAGATCTACCGGCCCGCCGGCCAGCTTGTTCACCGTGTCGTACCAAGCTCCGGCCCTGGCTCCGGTGAGGCGCACCCGGATGCGCATGCCGGGGCCACCGCGAAGGCCACCGCAACACCATTGCCGGCCGACCCGTTCGCCCCCCGGCAGCAGGGCCTCGCAGAGCGCTCCCACCCGATCGGCCAAGGCGGCCTTCAACTCCCGCTCCCGGATCTTGTGCCAGCTCGATTTCAGGTCCTGCATGTGCGTGCTGGCGCGGCGCCCGGGGATCACGTAAGGGTTGCCTTCGGCTGACTTTATGCCCCGCAGCACTTCGATCGCCGGCGGGTTCAGGTACACGTCCTTGGCGCCAGTCTTGCTGTCCCTGAGGCGCAGCCGCTGGCCCTCGAGGTCCACCGCGTCCCAGGTCAGGGTCAGGATCTCCGAACGCCGGCAGCCGGTGAAGATCAGCAGGCGGATCGCTGCCACCGCCTGGGGCGGAGCGAGGCCTTCGGTTTCGGCCGCGGCGAGGGCTTGGCCCAGCTGGGCCAGTTCCGCCGGGGCGAGATACCGTCTTCGTTGCGACTCCTTGAACCGCGTCACGCCGCGGCAGGGGTTGATCCAGTCCGCCTTGACCTTGCGGAGCTCGAGCGCCGCCCGGTTGAAGATCGTGGACAACAGTGCGAGCACTCGATTGGCCTGGTAGGGCGTCTGCTTCAAGCCCTTGTGCAGTTGCTCCACGTCGTCGTGGCTGACGGTCACGGCCTTGCGGCCGCCCAGCGCCAGCTTGATATGGATATCGATCTGGCGCCGGTCCTCGGCGGCGCTGGCCGGCTTCTTGTGCGGCTCGGCGTGGCGCGCCATGAAACGCTCGCATAGGTCGGCCACCGTGGCGGCCGCACGGCCCCTGTCGATCGCCTCGGCCGGGTCCTCGCCGCGCTGGGCGGTGACCAGCCACTCGCGCGCGCGGCGCCGGGCCTGCTCCACCGTCATGATCGGGAAGGAGCCGATCACCCGGCGCCTCTGGCGTCCCTCGCGCGAGCGGTACTGGACGACGAAGCTGCGCCGGCCCGAGGCGCGCACCCTGAGGCCGAAGCCCGGCAGAACGTCGTCCCACAGGAAGCCGTCGGCCTCGCCCGGGCGGGCGGCCTCGACCAGGCGCTTGGTGAGCTTCGGCATGGCATCCCCCCTAGTCAGTGGGTTTCGTTCTTCGGGTCCCGGCGGGAAGCAAATGGGAAGCAGCCGGGAAGCAAGTCTAGCAATATTCGTACAAGTCCATCAAGCTTCAAATTCACTATAACCCATTGATAAAGCGTGGTCTATCCAAAACAGTCCAAGACCGTCAAAGTCGTTTGCCTCAGACTACGGATCAGGAGGTTGGGAGTTCGAATCTTCCCGGGCGCGCCAGTTTTTTGAGGTTTTCCGCGTTATTTGAAGGCCGCCGGAACGGAGACAGGGCACGCGCGGTTCCGGGCCCGGGTCCTTTTATCTCCAGACGTGGCATTTTGACCTAAATCAAGGCGCCCTGGACGCTCGCCGTGCGATTCTGGCCCTCGGAAATCAGGCGCTCAGGGTTCAACAAAATGGCAGGTAGCTACCTGGTCAGGCCGCTCGGCGTAGAGCAGATCGCTCAAGCCTATCCTCTGGTCTCATTCTTCGATCCGACGTTGACCCAGGAACAGTGGTCGGACTATGCCGGCGCCCTGATCGCTCATGTCGGCGCCGGCAAGGACCACAGCATCATCACGGTGCAGAGCACCCAGGGCGCGATCTACGGCCTCTCGGTCTATTGGGTGAGGCCCGACCTGCGCCAGGGGCGAATTCTCGAGATCGAGAACTTCGCCGTGGTCGACATCACCGGCAACAGGAAGGCGGCCGTGGTGCTGCTCCGCGCACTCGAAGACTTGGCAAGGCGCTCGGAGTGCAACTGCGTTACCCTCGGCCTGCTCAATCCGCAGATGCGCAAGTGGCTGCGCGAGCCGAACAATCCGGCGATCGACGTATTCCGCGCCGCCGGGTTCCGTGGCGAGCAACTGCGTCTGCGCAAGTGCTTTGCCGCGGCCGTCACCTAGCGAAGTCCGCAGGCACCTTTCCACCTTGAGTCCCTTGGAGCCCGGCCGGACTCACACGGCCCGGGAATGGCGCCCCTTGCCGGTACTCAGATACCGGTCGAAGACGGCGCAGACCGTGCGCATCAGCGGCTGCCCGGTGTCGGTAATCCGGACACGGCTGCCCTCGAGCTCCACCAGGCCGTCGCGCGCCATGGGGGCGAGCGCCGAAAGCTCCCCGGCAAAACCGTCCGGTGGCACTCCCAAGTCCGCGCCGACCGTAGAGAGGTCGACCGATAGGTCGCACATGAGCCGTTCGATCACGGCCCGGCGCAGACGGTCGTCGGCGTCGACCTCCACGCCGCGCGTAACCGCCAGGCGGCCGCTCTTGATAGCGTCGGCATAGGCGCCGAAGGGTACGGCGTTCTGCACGTAGCCCCGGGCGAGGCTGCCGATGGCCGACGCACCGAAGCCCAGCAGCACCGTTGCCTGGTCGTCCGTATAGCCCTGGAAGTTGCGCCTCAGCCGGCCCTCGTCGAGTGCCCGGGTGAGCGAGTCGCCGGCGCGGGCGAAGTGGTCGAGTCCGATGCGCCGATAGCCGTGTTCGGTCAGGCGTTCTGCCGCCGCTTCGGCCTGATGCAGCCGTTCCGCGGCGCCCGGCAAGGTCGCCTCGTCGATCATCTGCTGGTGCTTCTTCATCCAGGGCACGTGGGCGTAGCCGAACAAGGCGAGCCGATCCGGCGCCAGCTTTACCGCCAGATCCACGCTGTGCAGCACGAGCTCCACCGTCTGGTGGGGCAGGCCGTACATCAGGTCGAAGTTGATCGCCTCTATGCCGGCACCGCGCAGCCAGTCGATCACCTCGGCCGACATCTCGAAGGGCTGCACCCGGTTGATCGCCTGTTGAACGATGTCGTTGAAGTCCTGCACCCCGAGGCTGGCCCGGGTGACCCCGGCGCCGGCCAGCGCCGCGGCCTTTTCCCGAGTCAGGGTGCGCGGGTCGATCTCGACCGCCACCTCGGCGTCCTCGGCGAAGTCGAAACGCTCGCGCAGCGCCGACATCAGCGCCGAGAAGTCCTCCGGAGACAGCATCGTGGGGGTTCCCCCGCCCCAATGCACGTGCGACACCTCGCGGCCCTTTGGAACCGCACCAGCGGTCAGTGCGATCTCGCGGTCGAGCACCGCCGCGTAGTCGCCGACCGGCCGGTATTGGCGCACGACCTTGGTATGGCAGCCGCAGTACCAGCACATTCGCGTGCAGAACGGCACATGGAGATAGAGCGACATCCTCTCGCCGGCCGGAATATCGGCCAGCCAGTCGCGGTAGATTTCGGCGTCGATGCCCGCGTGAAAATGCGGTGCCGTCGGATAGCTGGTATACCTGGGCACCGGCGCGTCGTAACGCTTCAAGAGTTCCATATCCATAGTCATACGATATACGCCTCTATCGTGCGGGGATTTGACTCAAATCAATTTCTTAGCGCCTTGAACATGCTAGTCTCCAACAAAATATAGAGTACGCGTTCAGAGAAAAAAGTCATGCAATGATAGCGGGAAGTTCATGATCGAACAGCAACAAAAACGATATCGTCTGCGGAGCACCGAATCTGGGTCGTCCGTTGCGATGTACACTATGACCGGCTCCAGATCCACGCATGACTTGCCAGCCGCCTTCCCGATGCTGCCGGATCGAGCCGGGGCCGGAAAGCCGGCGTCGGAGGTCGCCTCGAGCCGGTGGCTCGGGGACGGCGATAGTTGGGATGAGGGCGCCTGCCGGTGTCCCGTGCCAGGGATGGGATGAATGAAACCGAAAAAACGGCGTCTTGTAATAATTCTAGCCGGGCTCTCCCTCTTTGGGCTGGCCACGGGCTTGGTGCTGGCCGCTTTCGACGAGGGCGTCACCTACTTCTACAGTCCGACCGATCTGGCCCTGCGTGAGGTGCCTCAAGGCCGGATGCTGCGGATCGGCGGACTGGTCGAAGAAGAGAGTCTGGTGCGGGGCGAGGGGCTCACCGTCACATTCCGGGTCACCGATCTTGCGGAGTCCGTGCCAGTCCAGTATAGCGGGATCCTTCCGGATCTGTTTCGCGAGGGCCAAGGAGTGGTTGCAGTGGGAAAACTGGAACAGGACGGCGTGTTCGTGGCCTCGGAGGTGCTCGCCAAACACGACGAGAACTACATGCCGCCAGAAGCTGCAGAGGCCTTGAAGAAGGCGGGCCAGTGGACCGAGGGTGACAGCCAATGATCGCCGAGATCGGCCATTACGCCCTGATCATGGCCGTATTCGTGGTCCTGATCCAGGCAACCCTTCCGCTTTGGGGCGCCAAGCAGGACAACGCGGGGCTGATGGCCCTCGCCAAGCCCGCTGCACAGCTCCAGTTCATTCTGGTGCTCGCCGCCTTCCTGGCCTTGACCTATCTCTTCGTGACTTCGGACTTCTCGGTTGCCGTGGTGGCCGAGAATTCCCACTCGGCCAAGCCGATGCTCTACAAGGTCTCCGGCGTTTGGGGCAACCACGAGGGCTCGATGCTCCTGTGGATCCTGATCCTGGCGATTTTCGGCGCCGGGGTCGCGACCTTCGGGCGTAACCTGCCGGCCAGCCTGCGGGCCCGCGTCCTGGCAGTCCAGGCCATGATCGCGCTGGGCTTCCTGGCCTTCATCGTGGCGACATCTAATCCCTTCGAGCGCATAATCCCGCCGCCGCTCGACGGCAGCGGCCTGAACCCTCTGCTCCAGGATCCGGGGCTCGCCTTTCACCCGCCGTTCCTCTACCTGGGCTACGTCGGCTTTTCGATGGCTTTTTCCTTCGCGGTCGCGGCGCTGATCGAGGGCCGGGTGGATGCCGCCTGGGCCCGCTGGGTGCGGCCCTGGACGCTGGCCGCCTGGTGCAACCTCACCCTCGGCATCGCGCTGGGCAGCTGGTGGGCCTACTACGAGCTGGGCTGGGGCGGCTGGTGGTTCTGGGATCCGGTAGAGAACGCCTCCTTCATGCCCTGGCTCGCGGGCACCGCCCTGTTGCATTCGGCGATCGTGGTGGA
>CAMYKD010000161.1 GCA_947258885.1 uncultured Kiloniellales bacterium
GCGCGGCGCATGGAGGACGCCTTGCTTGCGGCGCCCTACGACCTGGAGTCGGTTGCCTGGGACGTGAGCGATCCGACGATCGCCGGGCCCGGGCGTGTCACTTTGTAAAGGACCGTGGAAAGGCTCAGAACAGCCGCTCCTCGTAGCGGACCTCGCCGTTCACCAGCACCGCCTTGATGCCCGCGTTGCCGCGGCGGTCGACGGCGATCAGGATCGAGATCTCCTCGTCCTCCGCGGGCTGTTCCAGCGCGCGCCCCTCGCCCTCCGGGACGAAGTAGTTCTCGATGCCGTAGCGCACCGTCGCCGAGCGGGCGCCGTCGACCATCATGCTGCCCGAATAGAGCACCTCGCCCTTGATCGCGACGTGGCCGGGCGGCACTTCCGGCCGTTCCCGGTGCAGCGAGACGGGTTGCCAGTAGGGCGTATCCTCGCGCAGCAGCACATGGATCGGGTCGTGCCGTTCGAAGCCGTCGTCCCCGGCGAGCGTCCCTTGGGCCAGGTTGCTGATGGCGTAGTTCAAGATCACGTAGTCGCCGCGGAACAGCGAGCGCGGATCGATCGGTTCGGTCTTGAGCAACACCGGCGTGCCGGTCTGGAGCGTCCACTGCTTCATCGCGACCATTCCGACGAGCGCGAGCGTCTGCAATGCAACTACGACGGCGAGGCGGAGCGGATATTTCATGGCGCGTCTCCGTCCTTGCCCGCCCCGTCGATCCGCCCGATCAGGCGCCGGCGCTGGCGTTCCAGCAGATAGCCGCCGACGAACAGCAACGCGCCGCCGCCCATGAAGAAGAGCGAGCGGTCCATCAGCGTCCAGAAGTGGTTGAAGTAGAGCGCCAGCATGCCGAGTGCGAAGAACACGAAGGCGGCGTTGACCTGGAAGCGGTCTCCCATGCGGTAGCCGGCGACGATCAGCCAGACGAGCCCAGCGAAGACGACCAGGTTGAAAGCGACGTAGAGCGCGGTCACGGCGCCGTAGCCGGCCGGCAGGAAAAGGTTGACGACCATCAGGACACCGAGCGCGGCGAGTAGGGCCAGCCCAATCTTTCCGAAGCCGTCCACGCGCCCGCCGCCGCGCCGCCGGACCTGCCAGACCGCGAGACCGACGGCCAGCGCCAGGGCGACCCCAGTGGCGACGATCCAAGGGTACGGAGCCGATGCCAAGCGCTCGGTGCCCCAGCTAAGCTCCGGGTCCTGCAAGCGCCGCAGGCCGTAAAGGTCGTCGTAGACCAGACCGTGGGCCGAGAGCAGCACGCCGATGAGCGCGAGGCGCCGCGCGACGACGGACAAGGCGGCCACGGCAGGTCGGGACTCCAGGGCGGCGCCGAGGACAAGGAACGCCATGGCCGCGAGCAGATAGACCTGGAGCAGGAAGATCAGCTCGCCCTCGCGGTCGTAGGACCAACCGGCAAAGGTCATCAGGCACCAGACCATCAGCGCGAGCATTGCGGCCGCCGCCCCGACGCGCCAGGTGCGCCCCAGGACCGGCACCAGGAAGAGCGCCCAGACGACCAGGAAGGGCCAGTGCACCAAGCGGTCGAACCCGCCGATCTCCATGCCGCTCCACAGCGTCGCGAGCGCCAAGCCCGCCACCGCCACGACCTGCACGGGCAAGGCGTAGGCGACCGCCAGCGCGCCCAGGGCCCACAGCAGGACGCCGTTCGGATAGTGGCTGTCGATGTGATAGATCTGCGCGATCAGCATGATGTTGGCGCCGAACAGGATCACGCCCAGGAGCGTCAGCGCCTGGCCCAGGACGCGCGCGCCGAGCGCCTGGCGGGCCAGCCCCCGGGCCGCCACGGCGTAGGCGCCCCACATGCCGCCGAACAGCAGCGCGAGCTTGAGCGGCTTGGCCATCGCGTCCCAGTTGGCGGCGAAGAACGTGATAACGCCGGCACCGAAAACGAACACGCCCATCACGGCGAGCGCGACCGGCACCAGGCGGGTCTGCCGCTCGGCCCGCGCGGCGGCGTGATCGAGGATCGCCGCCTGCCCATCGGCCGCAACCCAGCCCTGTTCGACCCAAGCCGGCAGCTCCCTGCGCAGCCGGTTTAGGAAGGCTCTGTCCCACATACGATTGTTCCCGTATCCGGTGTCGTCCGGCGGGTGCCATGTTGGGGGGCGAATCTTAGAGAAACGTGAAGGCCGGCGCCGGCAGCCGCCGAATAAAACGTCAGCCCGATTTCGAAAGCCGTTTGTAAAGGGCGCGAAGGTATTGGTGATCCGCATCCCCGAACTCGCCCTCGGCGATGTCGGCCTTGTAGCCGGTCAACTCCTCGCGGAAGTCCTCCGAAATACCGGACCTGGCCAGCAGCTTGTCGATCAGCGCCAGCGATTCGGCGTTCTTCTCGGCCTGATCGACGGGCGGTTCGGCGTCCGCATCCGCCAGGTCATACTCTTCGGCGGCACCGTCGCTGTCATCGCTGTCGCCGACGGCTTCGTCCGGCACCAGCAATTCCTCCCAGGCCATACCGGCGGCGGTGATCAGGACATGCACCTGGCGCGCGGCCTCAAGCACGTCCTCGTCCCGGTCGCTGCCCAATCTCTTCAAGAGTCCGATTACATCGTCCCGGTCCAGCGGCTCAGTCATTTTTTGGCCTCATCCAAAGATCGCGTCGGCGCCGGGAAGGAACTGCTGCAGCCCATCCCTTTGGTGAGACAGGAAATTACGGACAGGTCTTCCGGTCGCCAAGGATTTTCTCGTTATCAGGCATAGACCTGCTTGTAGAGCGCGACGATCTCCTCGGCGTCGGGAATGCGCGGGTTGTTGTTGGGCGAGCCGCTGGCCAGCGCCTGCTCGGCCATGATGGGCGCGACCTCCATATAGCGCGCCTCGTCGATGCCGTAGGCCTTGGGGCTCGGCACCTCGAGGTCGCGGTTCAGGCGGTCGAGCTCCTCGAGCAGGTGGGCGACCGCCGCCTGGTCGCCGAGACCCGCATCGCACAGCCCCATGGCCCGCGCGCAGTCGGCATAGCGCGGCAGGGCGGAAGCCGCCGAGAAGCGGGTGACCGCCGGCAGCAGCATGGCGTTCGACAGGCCGTGGGCGACGTGGAAGAAGGCGCCAATCGGCCGGCTCATGCCGTGCACCAGGGCGACGCTGGCGTTGGAGAAGGCGGTGCCGGCCTGGTTTGCGCCCAGCATCATCTGCTCGCGTGCTTCGGCGTGCTCGGGTTCGGCATAGGCGGTGCGGATGTGCTTGGAGAGGCGCGCCATGGCAGCCAGCGCGGCGTTGTCGCAGTAGGGGTTCGACTTGCGGCTGACGTAGGCCTCGATGGCGTGGGTCAGGCTGTCGAGGCCGGTGTCCGCCGTGGTGCGGGCCGACACCGTGAAGGTCAGCTCGAAGTCGACCAGGGCGGCCAGCGGCACGCAGGCTTCGCCCGTAATCACCATCTTCTCGTCGGTCTCGGTGTCGGTGATCACGGCGAAGCGCGTGACCTCCGCCCCGGTGCCTGCGGTGGTCGGCACCGCGATAACCGGCAGGCCGAGCGCGTCGTTCTGCACCGGGACCTTGTAGTCGCGCATCATGCCGCCGCCCCGGCCCAGGATCGAGACCGCCTTGGCGGTGTCGATCGGGCTGCCGCCGCCGAAGCCGACCAGGCAGTCGTAGTCGCCGGCCTCGAGCTTGGCCAGCGCCGCCGCTACGATGTCGGTCGTCGGCTCCTCGCGGATCTCCGAGAAGGCGTCCCAGGGAATGCCGGCGCCGTCCAGGATGCCGGCCACGATGTCGAGCTTGCCGATCTCGATCAGGTGGGGATCGGTCACGACCAGCGGCCGGCCGAGGCCGAGGCCCGCAAGGACGTCGGCAAGCCGGCGTACGGCGCCACCGCCGATCAAGAGCTGGCGCGGCGTGACGATCCTGGCGGTCATGGGTGCCCCCTCGCGCTGTTGGGTTCGATGGAGTCGGTTATAGCAGAACCGGGCCCGATGCCGTCCGTGTCGTCCAGCTTCACTGCCGGCAACCCGCACAGCAAACAGGCCATTAGCTCCGACCTTTGGTATATGCTCCGCCCCGCCATGTCGCGCTTCTCCCTCTCCTTCCGCTTTGCCGGCTACTATGGCGCCGTGTTCCTGACCCTCGGCATTTACCTGCCGTTCTGGCCGGTTTGGCTGGCGGAGAGGGGCTTCGCGGCGGCCGAGATCGGCCTGCTGCTCGCGCTGACCTCCTGGGTCAAGGTGCTGAGCGTCCCACCGATCGCGCGGCTGGCCGACCGCACGGGCCGGGTCAAGGCGGCGATCGTCCTATTGTCCGCGGCGAGCCTGGCGAGCTTCGCGGCGTTTTTCCTGACCGAGCGGTTCTGGGGCATCCTCGCAATCCAGCTCTTGACCGCGTTCGCCTTCCACGGCCTGATCCCGCTGGCCGAGAGCCACACCATGCGCGCCGTCGGCGCGGCCGAGATCGACTACGGCCGGGTTCGACTCTGGGGATCCGTCGCGTTCATCTTGGGGGCGCTCGGCGCCGGCGAGCTGCTCGCGCGCCATGATCCAGGGTTGCTTCTGTGGTTGATCCTGGCGGCGCTGGCCCTCACCCTGCTCGCGGCCGTCGGGCTGCCGGAGCGCCGGGATCCTCTGCCGGAACCCGGGAACCGGCCCCGCGCCCGTGCCCTCTTGAAGGACCGCCGTTTCCTGCTGTTCCTCGCCGCCGCCGCCCTGCTCCAGGCCAGCCATGCGGTCTACTACGGCTTCTCGGCGCTGACCTGGCGGGCCGCCGGACTGAGCGACGCGGCGGTCGGCTGGCTCTGGGCCGAGGGCGTGCTGGCCGAGATCGTCTTCTTCGCGGCCGGCGGCGTCCTGCTGCGGCGCTTCGGCCCGACCGGCCTGCTGGCGC
Source organism: uncultured Kiloniellales bacterium (assembly GCA_947258885.1). GTDB lineage: Bacteria > Pseudomonadota > Alphaproteobacteria > Kiloniellales > JAKSDN01 > CAMYKD01. The sequence goes on from CAMYKD010000161.1 coordinate 4,826, forward strand.
TGGCAGGGCTGGGCGGAGTGGTCCGCTGGACTGTGCTGGTCGGGACCACCGCCCTGCCCGCCTTGATCGCCGTCCAGACACTGCACGCGCTGACCTTCGGCGCGGCTCACCTCGGCGCGGTCCACTTCATCGCCCGCCACGCGCCGCAGGGCCTCGCCGCAACCGCCCAGGGCGTCTACGCCGCGCTGTCCGGCGGCCTGGCGATGGGCCTGGCGACGCTGCTCGCCGGCCGGCTTTACGGGGCCTTCGAGGCCCAGGCATTCCTTGCAATGGCCGTGTTGAGCGCCGCCGGCCTGGCGCTCGCGCTGGCGCTGAGCCGGATACGAGCGACCAGCGCCTAGCCCGCATTTCTCACACTGTCCATGGTCTGCGCGACGCTGTCCCGCCAACAGGGTAGGAAAGCCGTGCGGCGCGATGCCGAAGCATCGGGCAAGCTGCGGGCTAGTTGCGCTTCTTGAAGATCCGGCCGTCGTAGTCGAGGATGACGCCGTCCGGCACGATCGCTTCGAGCTTGACGCCGACCCCCAGCGCGTCGCCCTCCCGGTATTTCCTGCGATTGACGATGACGAAGCGGCTGGAGCTTTTCGGCGCGTAGACGTGCACCGTCAGGCTGATCTCGGGCAACTTGGAGCGGATCGAGCTGGGCAGCTGCCAGAGCATCGGGACGGAGGCATAGGGGTCGGGCTCCGGCAGGGCCTCGGCGGCCGGCGGCTCCGGCTCGGCGACCGTCAGTGCAAGGTCGGGGCCGACTGTGGTGGCGGGTCCCGCTTTAAGAGAGGTCGGCGGTTCGGGGGCCGGTGTACGATCCGCCAGGGCCAGGATTGCGGCCGGTTTTCTCGCCGGCCTAGGGGCCGCGGCGGCGACCGGCGCCGCGGGACCCGCCGGCGCAACCGCGACCTGGGGCGATGGGCCCGGCCGGACGCCGCCCGGCGCCGGCTGAACGGCGACATCCGAGGCCACCGTCGCCGCGGGGAGACGCGTTTCGACCTGGGCCGCTTCCCGCCGCGAGTCCCTGGGCGTGATCGGCGGCGCCGCGGGCGACGGCTCGACGGCCCGAAGTACCGGCTCAGGCGTCTGGACTGCGGTTTGCTCGGGCCCGGCCGTGTTTTCCGTTGCCACGGCCTGCAGCGGGGTCGCGGGCCGGGTGGCGGCGCGGGTCGGGTCGGGCATCGCCTGCAGCGGCGGCGCGGGCCGGGCGACGGCCCCGCTATCGACCTCGGCCGGCCCACCGGTCCTCCACAAGGGGATCTCGGGCCGCCAGACGCCGGAGACGACGACCGCGGCGTTCACCACCAGCGCCCCGGCGACGACCCAGGGCCACAGCGGGCCCCGGCCCTTCGCCGCGACCGCGTGCTGGGTGGCCAGACCGGGCACCGTGCCCCTGGCCCGCTCGGCCTCGGACTTTCTGAGCGCTTTCAGGATGTAGGACATCGTTCCGCCGGCCGTCCCGCTAACGCACCACAGGCTGCAACAGCGGCACGCCGGACTCTTTCGCCACCGTATTGAGGTGGATCAAGGTCCGCGTCCCGACGATGCCGTCCGCCTCGAGACCGCGACTCTCCTGGAACGCCATGACCTTTTCGCGCAACTCGGAATCGAAGAGCGCCTCCTGTACCTCGGGCCGCGGCTCGCCGAAGATCTCCGCGAGGCGGCCCTTCAGCCACGCCACATCCTGTCCCTGGATCCCGCTCGCAAGCATCCTTTGATAGACGGCGGGCGGCCGCCAGAGCATGAGGTATTCGCCGGACCAGAGCGGCGTCAGAGTGGCGCGATCGGTCACGACCCGATGCTCGCCCGCCAGGAGGGTCACGCGGTCTCCCGCCACCGAGGCCAGCACCACGCTGGCCCGACGGCCGTGGGAGTCCTTCAGCGTGATCAAGGTCGGCCGGTTGAAGCCGACCAGGGTGTCCCAGGCGGTCTTGCCCAACATGCACTTGACTCCAAGTCGGGCCGACTTGGCGCAGTCGAACTGGCCGTCGACGCCGTCCTGTGCCAGTCCCCAGAGCCCCAGGAGCACCACGAAGGCGGACCCGCCGTCGACCGAAAGCGCACGCCGGGTGAACAACTCCCCGACCGTCAAGTCGCCGACTGACAGGTCGCCGACCGGATCCGACAGCCCGGCCGCGCGGACGTGCGCTTCCTGCGCCGCACCGCTTTCGCCCGGTTCCCGGCCGGTAACCCTGTCCGGGTCCGGACCATCGCTCGCCTCTGCGATCCGAGCGACGCCCGGCGCAGCGGTCTCGGCCGTCACCGGTTCGGTGCCGAGCACGATGTCCGGCGCTACGGGTGCCTCGTCATCGAACTCTATGGCCTCTGCGGTCGGCGTCTCGGCCGGCAGAGCCGCCGCGTCGACGGATAGGCCGTCGCCGGGCTCGGCGGGCGATGCCTCCGCGCCATCGACCGTCTCGATCATCTCTATTGTCGTCACCGCCGCCGTCTCCACCGCGGCCGGGTCCGGGTCGGTGTTCTCCTCGGCCGTAGGCGCGAATTCGACGGCGGCCTCGACGGCCTGCGCCGCTTCAAGGGCCGCCGGTTCCATGGCCACCGGTTTCGTGGCCGCGGGTTCCATGGCTGCCGGGCCGGCGTCTACGGGCTCGACTTGATTCGGAGCCTCCGGCTGCGCCTTCGCAATCTCGATCCGACCCTTCGAACTGGCTTCCGAGCGATCGAGAAGGAGGGATTCGACGTCGCCTCGCCAATCCGCGACCCTGGACAGCAGATCCAGATCCGCCGGATCCGAGATCACCAGCGCCGCGGCGAGCACGGCCGAAGCCGCGACCCACGGCAGGGCCGCGCCGGATCGGCCCGGCGGACCACCGCTCCTGCCCAAGACCTCCCTGGCCGCCTGTCTGACCATCCCCGCACCGATGGACTTGCGGTTCTTGACATAGGCGCCGAGCAGACAGCGGTCGCAGAGGCTGTTGATCAGCCGCGGCACGCCGCGCGCGCGCCGGTAGATCGCGCCGGCCGCCGCCGGGCTGAACAGCCCCGGCGCCAAGCCGCCGACCTCCAGACGGTGGGCTATGTAGGCCCGGGTCTCGCCGCGGTTGAGCGGCCGCAGGTGGTAGCGCGCGGTGATGCGCTGGACCAGCTGGCGCATCTCGTCGCGCTCGAGCAGGCTGCAAAGCTCCGGCTGCCCGATCAGAATGATCCGCAGCAGCTTGCGCGTCGCGGTCTCGAGATTGGTGAGCAGCCGAACCTGCTCGAGCACCCCGGCACTGAGGTTCTGCGCCTCGTCGATGATCACCACGGCGTGGCGGCCCTTGGCGTGGACCTCGAGCAAGTGCCGGTTGAGCAGATCCACGAGGACCTTCAGGCTCCGGGTCTTCGCCGGATAGGCCACGCCCAGCTCGTCGCAGATGCTGGCCAGAAGCTCGATCTCGCTGAGGCGCGGGTTGAGGATCAGCGCCGCGTCCGCCGCCTCGGGCAGCTGTTCGAGCAGGCAGCGGCAGACCGAGGTCTTGCCGGTCCCCACCTCGCCGGTCAGCAGGACGAAGCCGCCGCCTTCCGTGACCCCATAGAGGAGATGGGCCAGGGCCTCCTGGTGGCCCTTGCTCATATAGAGATAGCGCGGGTCCGGCGTGATCGAGAAGGGGTTCTCGGCTATGCCGAAAAATTCGTGGTACATGACACCAAT
>CAMYKD010000162.1 GCA_947258885.1 uncultured Kiloniellales bacterium
CGGCCGGTCAGGCCACGTCCCTGAGGCGCTTGTTCTGCGGGTCGTAGGGCGGCTCGGCGAGGACCGTGGCCTTGCGGCGCTCGCCCAGGATGTCGATGCCGACCTCGCTGCCGGGCGCGGCGCAGGCCGGCTCGACGTAGGCGAAGGCGAGGCTCTGCCCGACCGCGTGGCCGTAGGCGCCGCCGGTCGTCACTCCGATCAGGCGCTCGCCGTCGAAGACCGGCTCGTTGCCCAGCGCGTCCGCGTCCCCGGCGTCGACCGTCAGCAGGACGAGCTGAGTCCGGGGCCCCTGCGTCTGGCGCGCGAGGACCGCGTCGCGGCCGACGAAGTCCTTGTCGAGCTTGACGAAGCGCATGATGTCGGCCTCGACCGGCGTGATCTCGGTGGTCAGCTCGGCGCCCCAGGCCTTGTAGCCCTTCTCCATGCGCAGGGAGTTGAGCGCGTAGACGCCGAAGTTCGCGATGCCCTGCGCCTCGCCCGCCGCCATGAGCGCGTCGTAGAGTTCCGCCATCCGGCCAATGGGCGCGTGCAGTTCCCAGCCGAGCTCGCCGGCGTAGGAGACGCGCAGCGCCAGGGTCGGCACGCCCGCGACCTCGATCTCCCGGGTCGAGAGCCAGGGAAAGGCCTCGTTGCCCAGGTCCTGGTCCGTCAGCCCGGCCAGGAGGTCGCGCGACCGCGGCCCGGCCAGAACCAGCACGCCGGTCTCGTCGGTCACGTCGTGCACCGCCACGTCCTCGCCCGTGCCGATGTGCTGGACCAGCCAGTCGCGGTCGTGCAGCTGGGCGACGATGGAGGAGAGCAGGTAGAAGCGGCCGTCGGCCACGCGCGTCACCGTCGCCTCGCCCTCGATGCCGCCGAGGTCGGTCAGCATGTGGGCCAGCACGATGCCGCCCTCGCGCCGCGGCATGCGGTTGGCGCAAATCCGGTTGAGGAAGAACTCCGCGTCCCGGCCGATCACGACCAGCTTGGCGAAGCTGGTGAGGTCGAGCAGGCCGACCCGCTCGCGCACCGCCTTGCATTCCGCAGCCACGTGCTCGAAGGCGTTGGAGCGCCGGAAGCTGTAACCTTCCTCGACGCCGGCGGGCGCGAACCACTTCGGCCGCTCCCAGCCGAAGGCCTCGGCGTAGACCGCGCCCTGGTCCTTCAGCCGGTCGTAGACCGGCGTGGTCTTGACCGGCCGGCCGGCGTCGCGGAACTCGCCGGGCAGATGCACCTGGTACATTTGGTGGTAGGCGTCGAGCGACTTGTCCAGGTTGTAGGCGCCGGCCGCCCAGTCGCCGTAGCGCCGCGGGTCCATCTCGCGCACGTTGATCTCGGTCTGGCCGTGGACCATCCACTGCGCCAGGTACTTGCCGCAGCCGGGGCCCTGTGTAATCCCGATGCTGGCCCCGCAGCACATCCAGAAGTTGGGCAGGCCGGCGGCCGGGCCGAGCAGGAAGTTGTCGTCCGGCGTGTGGGTGATCGGCCCGCTGACGACCTGCTTGATGCCGACCGTGCCGAGCGCCGGGATGCGCTCGATCGCGAGCTCGAGCCAGGGCATCAGGCGATCCACGTCGGGCGGCAGGAGCTCCATGTCGAAGCCCCAGTCGATACCGTCCAGCCCCCAGGGCTCGGCGCCCTCGGTCTCGTAGGGGCCGATGATCATACCGCGCTGCTCCTGGCGGTAATAGCAGGAGGCGCGCGGGTCGCGGGTCACCGGCGGCTCCTTGTCGAGCGCGTCGAGCTCGGCCATGTTCTCGGTCACCAGGAACTGGTGGACGATGTTGACGATCGGCACCTTGAGGCCGACCATCTGGCCGACCTGGGCGGCGAAGGAGCCGGCGGCGTTGACCACGTGCTCGGCGACGATCGTGCCCTGTTCGGTGACCACCGCCCATTCGCCCGAGGGCCGCCGCTCGATGTCGAGCACCCGGTTGCGCAGCGAGATCTCCACGCCGCCGCGCCGGGCGCCGATCGCCATGGCGTGCGTGCTGCCGTTCGGGTCGGTGTGGCCGTCGCCCGGCGTGTAGCAGCCCAGCAGCACGCCTTCGGGGTCGAGCAGCGGATGCAGCGTCTTGATCTCGTCCAGGCCGACCAGGTGGCATTCGGCGCCGACTTGGCGCAGCACGCCCTGGACCGTATGGAACCAGTCGACCTCGTCCTGGGTGAGCGCCAGGCGCAGCGAGCCGCAGCCGTGCCAGCCGGTCGCCTGGCCGGTCTCCTCTTCCAGGCGCGTGTAGAGGTCGGCGCCGTAACAGTGGATCTTGGCCATGGAGAGGCTGCCGATGAAGTGCGGGATCAGGCCCGCGGCATGCCAGGTCGAGCCCGAGGTGAGCTCGCCCTTCTCGACCAGCACCACGTCCGACCAGCCCTCCTTGGCCAGGTGGTAGGCGAGGCCGACGCCCAAGGCCCCGCCGCCGATGATCACGACCCGCGCCTGCGATTTCATGGATTCGTCTCCCCCTTCAAAGGGCGTCGTCGACGCCCGGGCAACCGCCGGCCCCCGCCCGGAAACCTTATCGGCCCCGCCCCCGTTCGACCGAAAACGACGCTAAACCAGCCGGGGACGCCGCGGCAAGGGCCGTGTCGCGCACAGCCGAACACGATGGCCTTGCCTACGTCATTGCGCCGGATCAAAGACAACCGGCGGCCCTTGTTCTAAAGGTGCGTCCCGTGTTCACCCGGAACCGGGGACGCCGCGGCGCCGGGGCGACCCGGGCCGGGGTTCTCGACGCGAAAGGAAGACGACAGCATGAAAGCGCGGATCAAATGGATCGAGGGGCGGACGTTCCTCGGCGAATCGGGCAGCGGCCACGGTGTGGTCCTGGGCGCCTCCCAGGGCGAGCGTCCGGCCGCGGGCGCCAGCCCGATGGAGCTGGTGCTGCTCGGCCTGGGCGGCTGCAGCGCCATCGACGTGGTCCTCATCCTCGAGAAAGGCCGCGAGGCGGTCCGCGGCTGCGAGATCGAGCTCGAGGCCGAGCGCGCGGACACGGAGCCCAAGGTGTTCACCCGGATCCACATGCATTTCGTCGTGACGGGACGGGGCCTCAGCCCCGCCAAGGTCGAGCGCGCCATCGAGCTGTCGGCCGAAACCTACTGCTCGGTCTCGGCGATGCTCGACAAGACGGCCGAAATCACCCACGACTTCGAGATCGTCGACGCGCCCGAGGGTTAGAGCTCTTCCGGTCTCGAAAAAGAAGGGACATTCAACTTTTTCGAAAAGTAGAATGTCCCCATTTTTCTATTCGGAAAGCACGCGCTTTCGCTCCTCGAACTCCTCCTGGTCGATTTCGCCTCGCGCGAAACGCTCCTTGAGGATGTCGAGCGGCGTCTTGCCGGCCTGTGGCGCGGCCGCCCCGCCGGCCGGCCCGCCGCCCAGCCAGCGCAGGGCCAGCACGACGGCGACGACGATCCCGCCGACCAACAGCACCATGAAGACCGGCCCGAAGATCATGGGACCCCAGCCCCAGCCGTCCCACATGTGCCCGTGGCCCCAAGAGCCCGGATAGTTCCCGCCGCCTTGCGTCTGGGCCCGGGCCGCAACCGACGCCAGGACGGCGCAAAGCACGACGCCCGCGCGCAACAGTCCCCGTTTCACACCCGCCTCCCGTCGCTCGAGACACAAAAACGCCAGGGCCGGTTCCTGACCCTGCTGTCCTAGCATAGCCTCAGGAACCGGCCCCGTCTTCCTCGCCGTCGGTTACTTGCCGATGGTATGGAAGTTGGCGATCTTCGCGTATTCGGCCTTGCTGGCGTCCGCATGGCAGCGCAGGCACGCGAACTCGAGGCTGATCGCGTTCTTGGCCGCCTTGCCGTCGGCGGTGAACATGCTGTAGTCGGCGGCGGGGTTGATCCGCATGATGTGGGTCCACACGTCGCCGTCGTAGGGGCCCGTCTTGATCGCCGACTTGGTCGCCCTGGCCATGTGGCAGTCCTGGCAGGCGACCCCGGCCTTCTGCATGGCGCTGCCGTTGTAGGCCGTCCTCTGCTTGGCGTGGCAGGTGTCGCAGACTTCCTTCTTGCCCTTGGCGACCTTGATGCCCTGGGCGCGGGTCACGTGCGGCTTGTGGCAGGTGTTGCAGGACAGGACCTTGTGCGGACCGTTCAGGTGCTCGGGGTACTGCTCGTGATGGCGGACGAAGCCGCCCTTGGCGATGACGACGTTGTCGTCCTTGCCCCGGGTGTGGCAGGTGCCGCAGAGCTTGGCCGACTTGTCGACGACGATATTGGTCTTGACCGGCTTCTTGACATGCGCGGCCGCCGGTCCGTGGCAGGCCTCGCAGGTAATGTTGAAGTGGGCCCAGTCGCCGACGATGCCGGGAGACCCCTTCTTCGTGGCGCCGGGGAAACCCTGCTCGGCAAAGACCTTGCCGTCCTTGCGATAGCCCGTGGTGTGGCAGGTGCCGCAGCTGTAGGGCTTCTTTTCGTCCTTGTGGTAGTTGGTGAAGGAGCCGTCCTCCCAGTTGTACTGGTTGGCCCCGTTCTTGGTGATGACATAGCCGTCCAAGCCGACGAAACGGGTCTTCCAGTGCTTGCTGGCGCCGACGATGAACAGGATGTTGCTCCACTTGAAGAGGTCCTGGTCGTGATCGGGCAGCCGGAAGCCGCCGGCACGGGCGTTGCCGGACAGGCCGAAACGGCCGTCCAACGCGTCCAGGGCGGGCCCGCCGATGCCCAGCTTGCGGCTGTGGCCGTGCGCCAGCCAGTCGTCGTAGGCCTGCGCGTGGCATTTCCCGCAGACCTGCGGGCCTTCGCTATAGGCGGCGTCGCCGTTCAGCCCGGCCGCGCCGGCGGGAGAGGCGGTGAGGCTCCCGAACACCAGCGCGAACGCGCCCACCAGGGCACTCGCGGCCATGCCCCTCAAAGGGCCCCGGCATCTTTCGACTTTCATGATTCTTTCTCCAAGAGAGTTGGTTCCGACCTAGCGTTCCCCAGAACACCCTCTAGAGCGTTGAAGCAGACGACCCCCCGTCTAAGCCCATGGCGACGTTACTAGAAATTAGTTACGCCAACGTCAATGATCTAGATCAAAAGAATTAAATCTGCAAGGGCCCGGATCGCCGTGATGTAGCGGAGCGCCGCGCGCCGGCGGAGCGCAAAGGTCCCCTGTCCGAGTTGGTACATCACCCCCTAGTACCTACTTTCAGAATAGAGTGATCCGTGATCGCTTTTTCGTACGTCCTGGCTAGGAAGCGGTGTGACGGCGATGCCGGAGCGCATCGTCGAGCGCCGCTGACGCGGCCAGGGCGTACGAAAAAGCGACCCTGCGGGCGGGCTCAGCCCGTCACGGATCACTCTATTCTGAAAGTAGGTACTAACCCGCAAGCGGCGGGAGCCCGGCGGAACCTGCCGCGCCCTACCAAAAAGCAAGCAGGCGGCCGTTCTCGACCTTGTGCTCGAAGGCCTTGAGCGGCCGGTCGCCCTTGGCGATGCAGTCGCCGGTCTCCAGGTCGAAGGCCCACTCGTGCTTGGGGCAGGTCAGCCGGTGGCCCTCGATGGCCAGCTTGGGGATGTTGGTCACCTGGTGCGGGCAGAGGCTGTCGTAGACCCGCACGGCCGCCGCGGTGCGGTAGACGAAGAGGCTGCGGTGGTCCGCTTTGAGGTAGGTCGGCGCGTCCAGGGGCACGTCGTCCAGGGCGCCCAGGTCGTGCCACTCGGGCGCGGCGTCCAGCACGGCGGCGTGGAAGTCCGGGATGTCCATGTCGAGGATGATGTCGACGGCCCAGACGATCTTGGCCAGGCCCAGGGTCGGGAAGGCCATGAGAAGCGCGTCGAGGATCTCGTTGGGCGTGCAGCCGTCGCGCAGCGCCCGGGCCAGATACTGGCGCAGGCCCTTTTCGGTCTGCACGTCGACCTTGGTGATGACCGAGATCAGGTCGCGCGTCTTGACGTCGAGATGGCTGCCGGCCTGCTTGAGGAACTTGAAATAGCTCCCCATGGCCTCCGGCCGCGCCTTCAGCAGATAGTTCAGTGCCTCGCTCATCGCCGCTTCCCTTCGTGATCGCC
>CAMYKD010000163.1:0-4994 GCA_947258885.1 uncultured Kiloniellales bacterium
ATCACGGGGTAGCGCCGGAAGGGGCTCTTGAGGAACAGCTGGGCCACCTCGACGATGTCGGTGTCGGCGTCGATGGTCTGGACCTCCGCGGTCATGTAGTCGGAGACGCGCCCGCCCCAGTCCTTGTGGTAGCTGGCACCGAAGGCGACCTTGAAGCAGTCTTTCTTGGACAGGACCCCGACCAGCTCGCCCCGCTCGTCGACCACCGGCGCGCCGGAGATCCTCTTGTCGAGCAGCGTCTTGATGGCCAGGTGGATGTCCATCTCCGGCGTCAAGGTGATCAGCTTGACAGCCATATAGTCCCTGGCCCGTGCGGAACGGCTCATGGCGCCTCCGATCTTCGCTTGGGGTTGGTGCTTCGGGGTGCCCCCGGCCTTGCCCCGGTCGCACAATCGGCACAGCCGGTACCCGGCGCCCCCCCGAGATGGGCCCGGCAGCCGCCCATAAGGCCCCGGCGCCCCAGGAGCGACCCGCTCGCCAGGCCCAGAAACGCCAGCCCGACGACGGCGAAGGCGATCAGGAAGATTTCCATGGCAGCGTCTCCTCAAGTCTCGAGATAGGTTTCGAAGGCGGGCGTGCGCAGCTCGTAGAGCCGGCCGTCCTTTCGCATGACGAATAGGGCAGCGATGTTCTTCTGCAGGGCCAGCCCGAACCCCACTCCGGGGCCGAGCACCATCAGGGCCGTGGACAGCGCATCGGCGCGCATTGCGGTTTCGGCGATCACCGAAACCGAGGTGAGGCCGTGGTCGACCGGCCGTCCGCTGCGCGGATCGATGATATGGCAGTAGCGCCTGCCGTCTCTCTCGAAGTAATCGAGGTAGTCGCCCGAAGTAGCCAGGGCGCGCCCGTCCAACCGCACGATCCGCCGGACCGCCCCGGCGCTCGCCTCGGGCTGTTCGATGCCGACGCGCCAGGGCCGGCCCTGCGGCGCCCGGCCGCGGCCCCTGAGCTCGCCGCCGATCTCGATCAGATAGCGCCCGGACCCGATGCCCTCGAGGTGCGCCGCGATCCGGTCCAGAGCGAAACCCTTGGCGATGCCCGAGAGGTCGACCCTGACCTCGCCGCGCCGCTTGCGGAGCGCCGGCGGCGCGCGCCGGGTCTGGACGAGGCCATGGCCGACCCTCGTAACGAGGCCGCCGCTCCGCCCGCCGGCCGCGCTCGGCGCGACAGACGGTCCGGGCCCGAAGCCCCAGTCGTCGACCAGGGCCCCGACCGTGGGATCGAATGCCCCCGCGCTGAGCCGGGCGACCGCGAGCGCCGCCTCGGTCACGGCCAGGGTATCGGCGGAGACCTCGACCCAGACGCCCGGCGGCGCGTCGTTGAAGCGCGACAGCTCGGAGTCCGCGCGGTAGGTGGACATCTGCGCGTCGACCCGTTCGAGGATGCCCTCCAGGCCGCGGTGCAGAGCGCGCCGGTCGATGCCCCCGGGCAGGTCGGCCACGACCACGCCGTAGGTCGTGCCCATGGTCCTTCCGGCGAACCTGGTCGCGCCGTCCCCCGGCCGCGCCCGGCCGCAGCCAGCCAGGCCGAGCAGCGGCGCGGCGGCGGCCAGGGCCTTGGCCCCCTGCAAAAGGTCCCGTCTGGAAAGCGGATGGTCCATCGCTAGCCTCCGAAATCGTCGAACAATATGCTCTCCGGTTCAACCCCGAGGCCGTCGAGCATCACCGTCACCGCCTCGATCATCAGCGTCGGCCCGCAGAGATAGTACTCGCAGTCCTCGGGCGCGGGATGGTCCTTCAGGTAGTTCTCGTAGAGCACCTCGTGGATGAAGCCGCTTGGGCCCTGCCAATCGTCCCCGGGCTGCGGCTCGGACAGGGCGACGACCCAGCGGAAGTTCTCGTGCGCGGCCTCGAGGCGGTCGAAGTCCTCGGCGTAGAACAGCTCGCGCCGGCTCCGCGCGCCATACCAAAATGTAATCTTGCGCCCGGTCCTAACGCGCTCGAGCTGATCGAAGATGTGCGCGCGCATCGGCGCCATGCCGGCGCCGCCGCCGACGAAGACCATCTCTCGGTCGGTCTCCGTGGCGAAGAAGTGCCCGAACGGTCCGGAGACGGCGACCTCGTCGCCGGGCTTCAGGCTGTACAGGTAGGACGAAACGATGCCCGGCGGGACCGCAGCGGGGGCGCCCGGCGGGGGTATGGCGATGCGCACGTTTAGCATGACGATGCCCGTTTCGCCCGGATGGTTGGCCATGGAATAGGCCCGGGTCACGGGCACCGAAGTGCCTGCTTCGAGGCGCCAGAGGTCGAGCCGGTCCCAGACGTCGCGGAAGGCGGGATCGATGTCGAACTCGGCGAACTTGACGTGGAACGGCGGGCAGGTGACCTGGACGAAGGCGCCGGCGCGGGCCTCCATGGGCTCCCCCTCCGGCAGATCCAGCACCAGCTCTTTGATCAGCGTGGCGACGGCGCGATTGGAGCGGACCCGGCACCGCCAGTGCCGGACGCCGAAGGTCTCCGCCGGGACCTCGACCCGCAGGTCGCCCTTGACCATGACTTGGCAGGCCAGACGCAAGCCTTGGGCGGCCTGGCCTCGCGTCAGTCCCGCGGTTTCGGTCGGCAGGGCCGCGCCGCCGCCCTCCAGCACCGTGATCCGGCACAGTCCGCAGGTACCGCCCCCGCCGCAGGCCGAGGGCAGGAAGATCCCGGCGTCCGACAGGGCCTCCAGAAGGCTGTTGCCCACCGGTGTCGCGACACTGCGGCCGTCGTTGAGCGTTATGCCCGCTTCGCCCGTCGCGACCATCCGCGACCGCGCGGCCAGGATCACCAGGACCAGGGTCATGACGATCCCCGTGAACAGGCCGACGCCGAGGGCGATCTCGATCATCGTGCGCGCTCCTAGCCGATCCGGATGCCCGAGAAGGCCATGAAGCCGAGCGACATCAGGCCGGTGACGATAAAGGCCATGCCGAGCCCCTGCAGGCCGCCGGGAATGTCGCTGTACTTCAGCTTCTCGCGGATGCCCGCCAGCGCCGCGATGGCGACGGCCCAGCCGAGCCCGCTGCCCAGGCCGTAGACCACGCTTTCGCCGAAGCGGTAGTCGCGCTCGACCATGAACAACGTGCCGCCGAGAATGGCGCAGTTGACGGTGATCAGCGGCAGGAAGATGCCGAGCGCCCGGTGCAGCGCCGGGAAGTAGCGGTCCAGGGTCATCTCCAGGATCTGCACCATGGCCGCGATCACGCCGATGTAGCTGATCAGCCCGAGGAAGCTCAGGTCCGCCTCCGGCCAGCCGGCCCAGGCCCAGGCGCCGTCCTTCAGCAGGTAGTGGTAGATCAGGTTGTTGACCGGCACTGTGATCCCCTGGACCAGGACGACCGCGGCGCCCAGCCCGATCGCGGTCTCGACCTTCTTGGAGACGGCCAGGAAGGTGCACATGCCGAGAAAGAACGACAGCGCGAGGTTCTCGACGAAGACCGCCTCGATCAGCAGGCTCAGGTATCCCATCGGCTGGTCCCTCCGCTTATACCAAAGGTTGCTGATAATGACTCATTTCATGGGAGCGAATCGGGTCGCCGGGCAGGCGCGGTGCGCAGCGCGATGCGCGCATCGGGCAAGCGCCGCAACGCACCCGGCGCCCCGATACGCCCCACCCGAAGGGCCGGGCGCTTTTGACCGCCAGCCGCGTTGCGCACTGCTTGTTGTACCCGCACAACGGCGCGGCGCGCGCCTTGCTGGCGGTCAAAATCGCCTCGGTGAAATGCGTCATTATCAGCAACCTTTGGTATTATTCGGCGGCCCGCACGCGGTATTCGGGCTCCTCGACCTGCGCGGTCTTCCAGGTCCGGATGGCCCAGATCAGCAGCCCGATGATGAAAAAGGCGCTGGGCGGCAGCAGCAGCAGGCCGATTGGCCGGTACCAGCCGCCCTCCGAGGCCAGCGCCAGCACCTCATAGCCGAGCAGCGTCCCCGACCCGAAGAGCTCCCGGATCGTGCCGACCAGGACCAGGATCAGGCTGTAGCCAAGGCCGTTGCCGAGGCCGTCCAGCAGGCTCGGGCCGACGCCGTTCTTGGTGGCGAAGGCCTCGGCCCGGCCGAGCACGATGCAGTTCGTGATGATCAGGCCGACGAAGACGGACAGCCGCTTGCTCATCTCGTAGGCGTAGGCCTTGAGCACCTGGTCCGCGACGATGACCAGCGAGGCGATGATGGTGATCTGCACGATGATCCGGATGCTGCGCGGAAGGTGCCGGCGGATCAGGCTGATCGAGGCGTTGGAGAGCATCAGGACGACGGTCAGCAGCAGGCTCATGACCAGCGCGGTCGCCAGCGTGGTGGTCACCGCCAGCGCCGAGCAGATGCCGAGGATCTGCAGCGTGACCGGGTTGTTGTCGACCAGCGGATCGAGCAGCGTCCTGCGTGCCGTATCGTCCATCGTTCACTCCCGCAACGATCGGATCTTGCGCAGGAACGGCCCGAAGCCGTCCTCGCCGAGCCAGAAGTGCAATAAGTTTGTCACGCCCTGGCCTGTCCGCGTCGCCCCGGACAGGCCGTCCACCTGGTAGAGGGCCGCCGGATCGGCCGGATCGACCCGGCCCTCGGCCACGGCGATGCGCAGCCGGCCCGCCTCGTCCCGGACCTGCTTGCTCTGCCACTGGTCGCGCCACGCGAGGTCGTCCACCCCGGCCCCCAGGCCCGGCGTTTCGGCGTGCTCGAAGAAGCTGAGCGCCACCACGGTGTTCGCATCGCCTTCGAGGGCGAGGTATCCGTAGAGCGTGGACGCATAACCGGCCCCGTGCACGGGCAGGATGATCAGGGCGATCTCATCGTCCTTCCTGACCAGGAAGACCGTGGCGTAGCGCGCGCGCCGCTTGAGCCCGGCGATATCCCGCTCGGGCGGGATCGCCACGCTCGTCCGCGGGTCCTTGGCCGCCTTGCGCTGATCGTATTTGGCCGGGTCGATTTCGCGCACGGTGGCGCCGGTGGCCAACTCGACCACCTGGGCCTCGACCTGGCGGACCGCCGCGGTCTCGAAGAGCTCGGCGATGCCCGGCA
>CAMYKD010000163.1:5091-9052 GCA_947258885.1 uncultured Kiloniellales bacterium
CGAGCAGACCAGGCAGACGGCGAGCGCGACCAGGATCGTCTTGGCGGGGCTGTCGTTCGGCAGGTCGCGCAGCCTACGCAGCAACCCGGGGCCGTCCCTCTTCCCTTCCCTAGGCATCGCGGCGCGCCCTCCGCCTGATGTTCGCCCAGACGACCAGATAGTCGATCAGGGGCGCGGAGATGTTGGCGAAGAGGACCGCGAGCATGACCCCGTCCGGATGGACCGGATTGGCGACCCGGACCAGCACCGTCACGACGCCGATCAGCAGACCGTAGACCCAGCGGCCCGTATCGGTCATCGCGGCGCTCACCGGATCGGTGGCCAGGAAGACCATGCCGAAGGCGAAGCCGCCCAGGGTCAGGTGCCAGTACCACGGCAGGGCGAAGATCGGGCCGGCCCCGCCGCCGAGCGCGTTGAACGCCAGCACGGCGCCGATCATGCCGAGCAGGACGCCGGCTACGATGCGCCAGGAGGCGACCCGCGTCGCGATCAAGACCGCGCCGCCCAACAGGCAGGCGAGCGTCGACGTCTCGCCCAGCGTGCCCTGGGTCAGGCCGAGGAAGGACCGCCACCAGGTGACGCCGGCCTGCGCCAGAGCCTCCATGCCGCCGGCCGCGACCGCGCCGAAGACCGCCGAGCCCCGATAGCCCGCGACCTCGGTCCAGAGCGGATCGCCGGCCATCTCGGTCGGGTAGCCGAAGTAGAGGAACGCGAGCCCGACCAGGGCCGGGTTGAGAACGTTCTTGCCCGTGCCGCCGAAGATCTCCTTGCCGATGACGATGCCGAAGGACATGCCGAGCGCGACCTGCCACAGGGGCGCCGCAGGCGGTAGGACCAGGGTGAACACCAGCGCCGTCACGATCAGCCCATCGCGCAGCGGGCGCCGGCGCAGGGTCGCGAAAAGCCGCTCCCAGAAGGCGCCCACCGCCAGGCTCACCGCCAGGATCGGCAGCAGATAAAGCGCGCCGTGCCAGAGGGAATCCCAGAGGCTCGCCGGATCGTACCCGACGCCGAGGGCGCCCAGAACGGCGCCGCGCCAGCCCGGCAGGTCGGTCAGGCCGAGCCGCGCCATGGCAACGTTCGCCTGATGGCCGCTGTTGTAGAGCGCCATTACGAGGCAGGGCGTCAGCGCCAGCACGACGATGCCAAGGACCCGGCGCAGGCTCATGGCGGCGCGCAGGTGCGGCGCACCTCGGGTGACCGCGGGCGGCCGGGGCGGTGCGCCATGGAACAGACTGCGCGGGCCGGCTCTCATGCTTCCTTCTCGATCTCGGCGAGACAGGCCCGCAGCAGGGGTCCGTAGTCGATCTTGCTGGGGCAGAGATAGCTGCAGAGCGCGAGGTCCTCCTCGTCGAGCTCGAGGCAGCCTAGCGCCCGGGCCATGTCGATGTCGCCGACCAGCAGCGCGCGAAGCAGCTGTGTAGGCAGGATGTCGAGGGGCACGACCCGCTCGAAGCCGCCGAGCGGCACCATGGCCGTGGGCTCGCCGTTGAGCGCGGTGGACGGCCCAGACGCCTCGCCACGGCCCGCCTCGGCGAGGACCGAGACCTGGGTGTCGTAGCGGCCGAGATAGGCGTCGTCTCCGGCCGCCCGGCGCCCGGAGAGCAGCGAGCCCGAGACGACGCGGCAATCTCCCTCGCGCAGCTCGCCGGCGACCAAGTCTTCGAGGCTTGCCCCCAGCCGGGTGCGGATCAGCCGCGGCCGCCGCACCATGGGGCCGGCCAGCGCGACGATGCGCTCGACCCAGAGCCGCCCGGTCGTGAACAGCCGGCCGATCGCGATCACGTCCTGATAACCCAGGTGCCAGACCGTCTTGCCGGCGCCCACAGGGTCCAGGAAGTGGATGTGGGTGCCCACGAGTCCGGCCGGGTGCGGCCCGCCGAAACGCGCAATCTTGACTTGACCGGACTCTCCGGCCGGAATCTCCGCGCCCGCGTCGATACAGAGGAAGACCGGTCCCGGCGTGACCTGCGCGAGAACCGCGAGGCCGTCGGCGAAGTCATCGGCGTAGGCGGGGATCACGACCTCGGCCCTGGCCGCCAGAGGGTTGCTGTCCATGGCGGTGACGAAGATCGAGTGCGGCACGCCATCGGGATCCGGCACCTTGCCGTAGGGCCGGGTGCGAAAGGCGGTCCAAAGGCCGGAGGCGAGCAGCCGTTCGGCAACCGGATCGCGCCCCAGGACCGCCAGGCGGTCGCGCGGCTCGGCGGGAAAGGTCTCCTGCTCCTCTTCGCCCTTGTCCTGCCGGATGACGATCGAGGTCAGGGCCCGCCGCTTGCCCCGGTTGACCGCCGCCACGGTCCCGCCGGCCGGCGCGGCGAAGCGGACCTCCGGCCGCTTGCGGTCGGTGAAGAGCGTCTGGCCGAGCCTGATCCGGTCGCCCTCGCCGACCAGCAGGTCCGACCTGACGCCGTGGGTGTCGGCCCCGAGCAGGGCCACCGAGGCGACGCGCGGCCCCTCGGCGACCGCCTGCTCCGGCGCCCCCGGGATCGGAATGTCCAGGCCTTTCCTGATCTTGAACCGCATCGTCGACCTCGAGCCCTCGTGCCGTGCTCGGGCGCCCCCGGCGCAGCGGGCCTCCGCTCCGATGAGATCGCAGACGGCCACCCGTGGCAAGCCCCTGGCGCAGTGGCCGGAGCGGTCCGGCGATCAGGGGCCTCGCAGCTCCATGCGCAGCTGCCGTCCGGTCTCGTCCCGGGGATAGGCGGCGCTCAGCTTCCGGGCGTACTGGCGCGCCAGGTCGAGGGCGCCCCGGTCGCGGTTGATCGTGACCAGCGCGATCAACAGATCGCGGTCGTAGGGATGGCGCAGGTGGGCCTGCTCCAGGACCGCGACGGCGCGCGCATCCTCTCCGGCGGTGTTCAAGGCCACGGCGTAGACATAGCCGAGACGCGGGTCGTCAGGCTCCAGCGCCGCGGCACGGCCGAGCGAGTCGACCGCCTCGGCCAGGCGCTTTCCGCGCACCAGCACGAGACCCAAGGCGTGATGGAGCGCCGCCGCGTCCGGCCGGGCGGTCAGTCCGGCGCGCAAGACCTTTTCGCCCTCTCCATCGCGGCCTTGCGCGCGGTAGAGATCGGCCAGGTTGACGTAGGCCGGGACGAAGCCGGCGTCGCGGCTCAGCGCCGTCCGGTAGGCCGCTTCCGCTTTCTCGGCCTGGCCCTGCCCGGCGTGGAAGTTGCCGAGATTGAGATGGGATTCGGGCCGCTCGGCGGAAGCCGTCTCGGCCGCGACCAGCTCGGCGGCCGCGTGCTCCAAGTCGAGGCCCTGCTTGGCCGACAGCGACATCGCCGGCAGCGGCGCCAGGACGCGCGCCGCCTCGATGCGCACCGCCCTGACCGGGTCGCCGAGAAGCTGGCCGGCCGCAGCCAGCCGCTGGTCCGGCGGAAAAGGCTCGAGCGCACGGAGGGCCGCGGCCCGGACCAGGGGGTCCCCGTCGCTCAAGCCCACCCGGTAGGCCGCGAGCACCGCCGGGCTCAGGTAGCGCGGCAGGAGCGACAGGGCGGTCGCCCGGGCGATGGCCGGCTGCGCAGGGTCGCTCGCCAGGGCCGTCAGGCGGGGCCCGGCGTCGGGCAGGCCGTCCCGGCCGGCCTTGAGCGCCGTCCCGAAATGCGGCCGTGGCGGGCGGCCGGCGCCCCACCCCCGCGCCACGGCCTCGGCCGCCCAGCGGTTGGACCGCCCGGCGTGGCAGCGGGTGCAGGCGTTGGGCGCCTCGAGAGCGTCGGACAGGTCCGGGCGCGGCACACGGAAGCTGTGGTCGCGCCGCGGATCGACCACCATGTAGGTCGTGGCGGGCATGTGGCAGTCGACGCAGCGCGCGCCCGCCTCGCCCGGCGCGTGATGGTGATGGCCGGCGGCGTCGAAGACCGCCGGATCGTGGCACTGCCCGCAGAGCGCGTTGCCCTCGAGCCTAGGTTCGAGGCCGTGCGGGTCGTGGCAGTCCGAGCAGGTCACGCCGGCCCGG
>CAMYKD010000164.1 GCA_947258885.1 uncultured Kiloniellales bacterium
AAGGGATGGCGCTAGCCGATATCACGGCCGCACTGAGGGACATCACCTTGCCGGACCTCAACGAGATGAAGGCGCAGATCGATGCGGCGGTAGATGCCACCAAGGCCCATGAACAGCGCGTGAACGCCTTCAATACGGCCTTCGGTCTCCTGAAAACCGGGCTTGGGATTATCCTGTGAGTTCGACAACGAATTAGCCGAGGACACCGCGTTTCGTTGTTGCCTTGTCCTGAACGGGCGTCTCGAAATCACAACACCCCCAGGTCCTTGGCCGTGAGGTCGATGCAGTGCCTGGCGCGCTTGACCAGTTCGTCGGCCTCCTCGTGGCTCAGGGTCAGGGGCGGCGAGAAGACCATGGCGTCGCGCACCGCGCGCATGATCAGGTTGTTGGCGAAGCAGTGCTCGCGGCAGATCCCGCCGACCCGGCCGACCGGCTCGAAGTGCTTGCGGCTCGCCCGGTCCTCGACCAGCTCGATCGCACCGATCAGGCCGACCCCGCGCACCTCGCCGACCAGCGGATGGCCCTCCAGGGCCGTGCGCAGCGTCTGCTGCAAGTAGGGGCCGGTGTCCTCGCGCACCCGCTCGATCAGCTTCTCGTCCTCGAGGATGCGGATGTTCTCCAGGGCCACGGCGCAGGCCGCCGGATGGCCCGAGTAGGTGAAGCCGTGGTAGAACTCGCCGCCCTCGTCGATCAGGGTGCCGGCGACCCGGTCGCCGACCAGCACCGCCGATAGCGGCAGGTAGCCCGAGGTGAGACCCTTGGCCATGGGCATGATGTCCGGCTCGATGCCGTAGAGGTCGCTGCCGAACCAGTGGCCGAGGCGCCCGAAGCCGCAGATCACCTCGTCGGCGATCAGCAGCACGTCGTGCGCGCGGCAGATGCGCTGGATCTCGGGCCAGTAGCTGTCCGGCGGCACCAGCACCCCGCCGGCGCCCATGACCGGCTCGCCGATGAAGGCGGCGACCCGGTCGGCGCCCAGTTCCAGGATCTTGTCCTCGACCGCCTTGGCCGCGGCGCGGCCGAAGTCCTCGGGGTCGAGGTCGCCGCCGTTGTCGTACCAGTGCGGCGCCATGACGTGGACGAAGCCCGGCAGCGGCAGGTCCGCCTGGCCGTGCATGGCGCTCATGCCGCCCAGGCTGGCCGCCGCCATGGTGCTGCCGTGATAGGCCTCGTGGCGGCTGATGAAGATCTTCTTCCCGGGCTGACCTTTGAGGTTCCAGTAATGGCGGACCATGCGCACGATGGTGTCGTTCGCCTCCGAGCCGGAGGAGGCGAAGAACACGTGCTTGAGGTCCGCCGGCGTGAGCGCGGCCAGCTTCTCCGAGAGCTCGATCGAGGGCGGCGTCGCGGTCTTGAAGAAGGTGTTGTAGTAGGGCAGCTCGAGCATCTGCCGGTAGGCGGCCTCGGCCAGCTCCTTGCGGCCGAAGCCGACGTTGACGCACCACAGGCCGGCCATGGCGTCCAGGATGCGCTGGCCCTCCGAATCCTCGAGCCAGGCCCCCTCGGCCTTGACGATGATCCGGCTGCCGCCTTCCTTGGCGAGCGCCTTGGTGTCGGTGAAGGGGTGCAAGTGGTGGGCGAGGTCCGTGGCGCGCCACTGGGCGGTGGAATTACGGACGGGGAGGCTGGTCATGGCTGTTCTCCTTGACGGCGAAGGGGTCGTCCCGCGGGGGGCAGGGATAAGGACGACGCGGGGCCCGGCCGGGGCCCCGCGGCTTCACCGCCGCTCTAAGGATTGAAGCCCAGCCGGGCGCAGAGAATCAGCAGCTCGGCATGGCGCGAGCGCGGCGAGACCTTGGCCGCGCCGAGGCACGTCAGGAGAGTAACCCGTGTTCGCGTCATGCCGTCTCGGTCCTGAACGAAGGAGCTATACGTTTAGCAGAAGGTGCTCGCGTTCCCAAGAAGAGATCACCTGCTGGTAGGCGAGCAGCTCGCGGTCCTTGACCATGGTGACCGCCTCGACGAACTGCTCGCCCAGCACGCTCTTCACCGTCTTGCTGCCGCTGAAGCGGGCGAGCGCATCGTAGAGCGTGCGCGGCAGGGTGTGGGCCAGGCGGTAGGCGCTGTCCTCGACCGGCGGCCGCGGCTCCAGCTTCTCGGTCATGCCGATATAGCCGCAGGCCAGCGAGGCGGCCATGGCGAGGTAGGGGTTGGCGTCCGCCCCCGCCACGCGGTTCTCGACCCGCCGGGCCTCCGGCTCGGAGTGCGGCACGCGCAGGCCGGTGGTCCGGTTGTCGTAGCCCCAGTGCGTGTTGATCGGCGCGTCGGAATGGGGCGTCAGCCGGCGGTAGGAGTTCACGTTCGGCGCCAGCAGCGGCATGACCGCCGGCAGGTGCTTCTGCAGCCCGGCGATGTGGCTGAGGAACAGCTTGGTGTCGCCGCCGTCCTTGCGGCTGAACAGGTTCTTGACGGTCTTGGTGTCGATCACGCTCTGGTGGATGTGCATCGACGAGCCGGGTTCGCCCTGCATCGGCTTGGCCATGAAAGTGGCGTAGACCTTGTGGCGCAGGGCGGCCTCGCGCACCGTGCGCTTGAAGAGAAACGCCTGGTCGGCGAGCAGCTGGGGCGCCCCGTGGTTGAAGTTCATCTCCATCTGGGCGGCGCCGGACTCGTGGCTCAGGGTGTCGATGTCGATACCTTGGGCCTCGCAGAAGTCGTAAACTTCCTCGAACAGCGGATCGAACTCGTTGACCGCGTCCACCCCATAGGCCTGGCGCGAGGTCTCGCGACGGCCCGAGCGGCCGACCGGCGGCTCCAGGGGATAGTCCGGGTCGGTGTTGATGTCGACCAGGAAGAACTCCAGCTCCGGCGCCACGATCGGGCTCCAGCTCCGGTCCTCGTAGAGCTTGATGACCCGTTGCAGCACGTGGCGCGCCGAGATCCCGACCGGCTGGCCGTCGAAGTGGAAGGCGTCGCAGATGATCTGCGCGGTCGGCTCCGTGTACCAGGGCACGAGGCAGACCGTGGCCGGATCCGGCACGAGGTATACGTCCTGGGTCGCCGGGCTGACCACGACGCCGTCGGCCTCCGGCGGGTAGTCGCCGGTCACGGTCTGCACGAAGATCGATTCGGGAATCCTCAATGCATTCGACTTAAGGCCCTTGATGAAGCGTTCGGCGGGCAGGATCTTGCCGCGCGCGATGCCCGCCATATCGGGCACCAGGCACTCGACCTCCTCGATGCGGTGCTCTTTCAGGAACTCTTCGATGTTGCTCATGGAGGTGGCTCTGTGGTTGCGGAAGCCGCCGAAAACCAGCGAACCGCTATCATGGCCCCTCCGGTCCTGGCAAGCGCCTTGGCGGTTCGCCGGGTGCTGTCAAGGCCGCCGCGCGAGCAGTTCGTAGAGCGCCACGGCCGCGGCGTTCGAGACGTTGAGCTGGCCGATCGCGCCGCCTGTCGGCAGGCGCGCCAGAAGGTCGCAACGCTCGCGGGTCAGACGGCGCAATCCGCTGCCCTCCGCGCCCAGGACCAGCACGATGCGCGCGCCCGCGTCGGCCTCGGCGATCGTCGCCGCGCTCTCGGCGGCGAGGCCGAGCACCCAAAACCCGGCCTCCTTGAGCTGGTCGAGGGCGCGGGCGAGATTGCCGACCTGGAGGTAGGCGAGATGCTCCAGGGCGCCGGAGGCGGCCTTGGCGAGGGCACCGGTCTCCGGCGCGGTGTGGCGTTGCGGCGCGACCACCGCCGTCGCGCCGAAGGCTGCCGCCGAGCGCAGGATCGCGCCGACGTTCTGCGGGTCGGTCACTTGGTCGAGCGCGACGACGACCACCGGTTTTCCGGCGCCGCCGGGAGGCGGGAGCTCCGCCAACAGGGCGGGCAGGTCCGGCTGGTCCAGGGGCCGGACCTGAAGCGCCAGTCCCTGATGGACCGCCCCTTCGGGCAGCAGTTGCGCCAGGGCTTCGCGTGTTGCGGCCTCCGCCCGCAGGCCGTCCGGCCGTTTCGCGAGCAGCGGCGCCAGACGCGGCGCCTCCTTGGCGGCGGAGTCGCCGGCGACCAGCAGTCGCGCGACCCGGCGGCGCGGGTTGGCCAGGGCCTCGAGCACCGCATGCGTGCCGTAGAACCACGCCGCGGCCGCGGCCGTGCCGGGCGCCGGGCCCTCGTGCGTCCCCCGCCGCGGGCGGCGCAAGGCATGGCCGGGCCGGCCTTCGGGAGCTTTTCCGCGACGCGAGGATTTCGGGGGCTTGCGCTTGGTCATGGCGGCGCTTACTATAAGACATGAGGAGCAAGGCGCTCCGCAAGTGCCGTCATCGGCCGGAGGACAAGATTCGGCCGGGGCGGTTGCTATGTCTCGTTTAAAGTTGACAGGCCGCGTTAAATCACCATAGTTCGCAACGCCGTAGAGCCGCCGAGGGCGGGTCGCAGGAGGGGTGCCCGAGTGGTTAAAGGGGACGGGCTGTAAACCCGTTGGCTTAGCCTACGTTGGTTCGAATCCAACCCCCTCCACCACAGCATCCCGGATGGCGGTTGGCGGCAAGGAAAGATCGGATGGGGCGTCGGCGGAACGGATGGCGGAACGCGGGCGCCTCGTGGTACTTGGGCATGAGTCGAATGCGGGTGTAGCTCAGTGGCAGAGCTCCAGCCTTCCAAGCTGGCTACGCGGGTTCGATTCCCGCCACCCGCTCCAGACCGAGGCGGGCCGGAGACGGGAATTTCGGGCGGACTAGACAGGCGAGCCGGCAGTGCCCCGGGACTGCGGGCCGGAGACGGGAAATAGAGGACCATGGCGAAGGCGAAATTCGAGCGGACGAAGCCGCACTGCAATGTTGGGACGATCGGGCACGTGGATCACGGCAAGACGACGCTGACGGCGGCGATCACGAAGGTATTGGCGGAGACGGGCGGAGCGGAGTTCACGGCTTTCGACCAGATCGACAAGGCGCCTTCAGACGGAGAACCGCCACTATGCGCACGTGGACTGTCCTGGTCACGCGGACTACGTGAAGAACATGATCACGGGCGCGGCGCAGATGGACGGGGCGATCCTGGTGGTTTCGGCGGCCGACGGTCCGATGCCGCAGACGCGCGAGCACATTCTCCTGGCGCGTCAGGTGGGTGTTCCTGCGATCGTCGTGTACATGAACAAGGTTGATCAGGTCGACGATCCCGAGCTTCTGGATCTGGTCGAGCTGGAGGTTCGGGAGCTTTTGAGCTCGTACGAGTTTCCGGGCGACGACATCCCGGTGATCCGGGGCTCCGCGCTCCATGCGCTTGAGGGGCGGGAGGACGAGACCGGCAGGAACTCTGTGGTCGAGCTGATGGCGGCGGTCGACGACTACGTGCCGCAGCCCGAGCGTCCGAAGGACAAGCCGTTCCTGATGCCGATCGAGGACGTGTTCTCGATCTCGGGGCGCGGGACGGTGGTGACGGGCCGTGTCGAGCG
>CAMYKD010000165.1 GCA_947258885.1 uncultured Kiloniellales bacterium
CCGCCGGCTGGTTCTTGCCCCATGCGGACGTGACGTCGTCGGTACGACGGTGGCCTCGGCGCCTGCCGCAGGGCCGATCTGGAGGCCTTCCTGAACTCAGGCATCTTGATGAGGCAATAGACCTACTTCAAATATCGGGAAACTGACTCTATTTAATACAAAACTAAATAAAGCTTATCTAAAATCAAATATAATAAACTTTACATTTTTTAAACAGAAATCTTGTAAATAGTAGAATAATTCGACGTTGGTTGTAGATATATCGCCACGCCTGACCGATGTTTCCTGGTGAAGGCATGTGTCGAACACGAACTCTAGCTCAGGGGAAGAATGATGGAGAAAATCAAGACCTTTGAGGAAACCTATCCGCGATATCCCTTCGCGGAGTTGGTGCGACTCTCCATCGAACTGGCCCGGCTGATCGGCGATAGACGGCGCCGGGAGGGCACTGCCACCGTCGCGCCCGAGACCTTCAGGCGCGTACCCGAGCCGTTCTAGATCCAAACATCTTGATCCCGGTCGCAGAATGACGCGGTCGGGGCTCAGCGCTGGCCGCGCGTGACCGGGGCCTCGCATAGTAGCCTGCAAAGCAAAGCGCCACCGGGGCTTCGCCGCCCTGGTGATTTTTGTTGGGGATGGGCGGCGGGGCGCCGACGGGATACGGCTCGCTCCCTGGGGTCAGCTGTCTCACTAATCGTTTACCGGCTCGGTGTATTATGCTTGGCAAGCGCCGGGCGAGAACCGCGCGCCGCCTGTCACTGCCTCGGCAATCAAGGTTAGCCAAGTGTTAAACCTTCGGGGTGCACATTGGCATTGACCGAAATAACGGGGCGAGCGACACGACCTGCAACATGCCGAATTTCGCGAATTCAACCGTGACCGAGACTGAGGACAGCACGGCCAATGCCACCGGACCCGACGCCGAAACCCCACGGGACGGCGGCCCGGAGGTAACGCCCTTGTTCACCGCGCCCGACGATCTGCCCGGCCGGGCTCCGCCGGAGAGCGGGGGCGGACCGGCCACGCAAGACCAGCCCGTGCGCGACCAGGTTCAGCGGATCCGACTCGACCTCCTGGCGCGGGAGACCGAGCGGCTGGACCGGCGTCTCGAGCAGATCCTGGATCAGCAGAAGGAGGACCGCCAACAGCGCGAAGGCCTGCAGGGCGAGCTTGCCAATCTTTGCCGACGCGTGGATAAGTTGATCGTCATGAAGGAGTCCGAAGAAGGTGGCGGCGGGGAAGCGGGCGCCGACCTGCGCGACACGGTCAAGCCCCTGTTGCAGGCCGTGCTGCAAATGCTCGACGGTCCCGCACAGAAACCACCCCCTGCAAGCGGGTCGGTCGCACCGGTGCAGGCGCCCGTGCCGCCGGTAAGTACCGCCGAGCCGCGCCAGCAGGACATCGGAGCCGGACCGCGCGCGCCGGCGCCGCAAACCGAAACCGCCAGGTACCCGCAGCCATCCGCCTCGACGGCGCGGCCGGCCGACACCGCGGCCACGCCCCAGCCGCCGCCGGGGGAACCGCAGGTGCATCCGGGCGCTCCGCAAGTCGGCGACGTCGAGGCCACGGCCGCCGCTCTTCAAAATGCTCTGTCGCGGCTCGACCTAGCCACCAAGTCGGCGGCACGGGCGCGGACGGCGGATCCGAGTCGGGCGTCCGCCCCGAATGCCGCGATGCATCGGCAGGACCCGGCGCCTGCAGCGCCGACGACGCGGCCCGAACCCGCGGCCCCTGTGCCGGGACGCGACCCGGCGCAAAAGCGGGTGATTTCCAAGGTGCCCCCTTTGGCACGGCCGCCCGAAACGCGGCTCGGCCTCCAAAAGCCGCCGTCAACGACCGCGCCGGACACCTTGGACGACACGGACGATTCGCTGGGCATCGAGGACCCGGCCATAGAGATCGCCAGACTGCTGCGGCCGGTGAACGCGAGGACCGAGGCAAGTCCGGCTGGCCGGCGGCCCGAGCCTGCGGCCCGGTCTCCCGAGCGGCGCAGGGCCGGCGAGTCCGAACCGCTGCAGTTGGGGACGGCCGAAACCCCGGAAATCATCGAGCGCCCCGCGCGCTTGCCGCACAGGCCGGGGCCGGGGGACGAACCGGTCGAGCGGCCCGTCGCTGCCCAATCGGCCGCGAAATCTAGCGGCGTGCCCCCCGCGGCCGACGCGCGTGCGCCGGACCGCCCTGCCCCCACCGCAGCCGGCGCGCCGGGTACGGGAACGGCGCCCCGGGCGCGACCCGCCGGAACGGACCCGGTGTCCCGGGGCATCACGTCGCCCTCGGACCCCGAGTCCCCGTGCGAAGCCCTGCCAAGGTGTCTGACCGAGCCTTGGGACGACGCGGAGTCGGGCCGGTGGCAGGCGGGGCAGGACAAGAGCCCGCGCCGTTGGCCGTTCCGCCGTGCCCGGTCGGCCGGCGAGGCGACGGACCGGCCCGAAGATCCCCGTTCGGCCCCCGGCTCCCGGCCGACGCGATTCGACGACGGGAGCGAGCCGACGAAATAGCCGGACCTTCGGTCCCTTAGCGGAATCCGGTCCGGTGTCGCGCGGCGCTCCGGTCGAACGCCCCATTGGCGCCGCATTTCGCCTCATTGGCTTCACCTCGGAATGTTATAGGATACGCGTGAATCGCAGTAACCGCGGGGCCGGTCTGTCGTCAGCGCCCGTGTCGGGTCGGCGTAGAACGGTGCCCGATTCCCGCTGGATCAAGGGAGGGCGAGCCATGGCTATGCGTGTTGGGATCCTCGGCCTGTTACTGACTCTGATAGTGCAGTCGGCGACAAGTCACGCCGCCGAGGCGGTCCAGGTCGAGAGCCGGATCACGGCCGTGACCGTTTTCCCGGACCGGGCCGAGGTCACGAGAGTGGCCGAGGCCGCCCTTCCCGCGGGCGAAAGCACGGTCGCGATCGCCGGACTGCCGGCCAGCCTGTTCGCGGATACCGTGCGCGTGCGCGGCGCCGCGGAGGGGCGGTTCCAGATCGGCTCGGTCGAAACCAGGCAGGTCTTTGCCGAAGCCGCGGTCAAGGAAGAGGAACGGCGCCTCAACCGGGAGATCGAGGAGCTGGGGGACCAGCGCCGCGCCCTGAAGGACAAGGTCGCCGCCTTGCGGGTCCAGCTCGACTTCATCACCGCCATCGGCCGCGAAGCGCCCAAGACCGCCAACGAGGAGCTGGTCCGCGGCAAGCTGGACCCGGAGAGCTGGAAGCAGGCCTGGACCTCGCTCGGCGGCGGTGCCGCCGAGGCCTACGAAGGGATCCGCGGGGCCGAAGTCGAGCAGCGCAAGCTCGACCGCAGTGTCGCGCGCAAAAAGCGTGAGCTGAACCAGATCCGCACCGGGCGCAAGGCCAGCGTGACCGCCCAGGTCAACGTTGCGCTGAGCGCGCCCACGCGCCTGCGCCTCGAGCTCAGCTACCAGCTCCCGGGCGCCTCCTGGCGGCCGCTCTACGACGCGCGCCTCGACTCCGAGACCGCAAAAGTCGGGCTCACCCAGATCGGCGAGGTGCGCCAGCGCACCGGCGAGGACTGGCAGGAGGTCCAGCTCGTCCTGTCCACCGCCCGCCCGTCGGCGAGCGCCCGGATGCCCGATCTCGAGTCCTGGTTCATCGACTTCGCCCAGGTCATGCCGCTGGAGAATTTCCGTTCGAGGGGTATTTTGGAGAAGTCCGAGGCCGCACGGGAAGGGCTGGCGGTCCTGGGAGATCAGGCCATGGAGATGGAGGCAGCGCCGGAGCCCATGGCGGCCCCGGCGCCCGTCGCCGAGGTGGTCGCTGGCGAGTTCGCCAGCGAGTACCGCATCGCCGGGGCGGCCAACGTGCCCGCGGACAATGCACCGCACAAGTTCGTCATCGCCGAACAGTCGCTCGAGGCGGCCCTGGCGGTGCGGGTGGTTCCCAAGGTCGCGCCCCGGGCCTACCTCTACGCCGAGATCGAATATTCCGGCGAGGCGGCGCTCTTGCCCGGGCCGGTCTCGGTGTTCCGCGACGACTCCTTCATTGGCACCGGCCGCCTCGGCCTGCTGCGCTCCGGCGAGATGCACAAGTTCTCCTTCGGGATCGACGACAAGGTGCGCGTGACCTATCGCCTGGTCGAAGGCGAGCGCTCGCGCGAGGGCCTGATCAACAAGGAGCGGCGCCAGGAACGGCTGTACCGGACCGAAGTGGTCAACCACCATGCAAGGCCGATCGAGATCACGGTCCTCGACCAGCTGCCGATGCCGCGCGACGAGCGGATCAAGGTCGAGCTGCTCAAGCAATCGACCACGCCGACTCAAAAGGACGTGGAAGAAAGAAAAGGCGTGCTCGCATGGACCGAAAGCTACGATCCGGGCGAGAAGCGCGCGGTCGTCTTCGGCTATGCCGTGACTTATCCCGAAGGCGAGACGGTGCCCGGGTTCTAAATCCACCCACGTCGTGAACCGGCCGAAGGTGGTCTGATTCGGGATTGAGCGCCGCTTTGCCGGCTGCTAATGGACGGCGCGCATTGGGGCGCCGTTCAGCCGGGAGAGCCGAAATGACCGATCCGTCCGCCCAGCCCGCGATCACCTTCGGTCCGCGGGTCCGCAAGTCGCCCTTCTTCGCCGCGACCCGGCGCTACGGCTGCAAGGCGTACACCGTCTACAACCACAC
>CAMYKD010000166.1 GCA_947258885.1 uncultured Kiloniellales bacterium
GCGCATCGGGGCGCCGGGGGCGTTGCGGCGCTTGCCCGATGCACGCATCGCGCTGCGCACCGCGCCTACCCGGGCGACCCGATCCGCTCCCATGAAATGCGTCATTATCAGTGACCTTTGGTATAACGCCCTTTAAAGACAGGAAAAACCGGTGTCCGCCCGGTAGGATAGGACAGCTCCGAAAGGGGGTCAACGTTCCTGGTTTGTTTTGAGTCCTCGCGACTCCGCGACGGCGGGCGACCCGACGCCGGCTTCGGCAACCAGACGGTTGCTCGTGCCCTCCACCTGTTCCTCGAGCCGTTTCATGAACTCGCGCCGCCGCAGTCCCGGCTCGATCGGCGGCAGAATCTCGAGCAGGATGCAGCCCGGCCTCTTCAGAAAGCTGCGCCGACTCCAGAACAAGCCCGAATTCAGGCCGATCGGCACGACCGGTACGCCGAGCGACGTGTACAGCGCGGCGACGCCCGGCAGGTAGGGGTGGCTGGCGCCGGGCGCGACGCGGGTGCCTTCGGGAAAGATCACGATCGAGCGGCCTTCGGCCACGCGGCGGCGCGCCTCGGCGACCATCCGCTTCAGGGCCGAGGCGCCTCCGGCGCGGTCGACGCCGACCATTCCGGCCCGGTCGAGGGCCCAGCCGAAGAGCGGAATCCGCAACAGCTCTCGCTTGAGGACGAAACACGGGTTCTCGACCAAGTGCGCGAAAATCATGGTGTCCCACGCCGACTGGTGCTTCGCCGCCAGAATACAGGGACCGACCGGCAAATTCTCCAGGCCGCGGACCCGGTATTCGATGCCGCAGAGGCCCCGCAGAAAGACGAAACCGACACCCGACCAGATGCGTGCGACCCTATGGACCAGGTACGAGCTGCGGGATAGAAGAAAAGTCAGGAAGGCGAAGAAGGACGCCACTGCCGTCCAGCCGAAAAAAAAGACGTTGAACAGGAGCGATCGAATCGCGGTCATTCGGCCGGTCCCGCGACCATGGTGCGGAGGAAAGCGATGAGATACTTGCTGTACTCCGAGGCGACGAGGCTCGCGCTGCCCGGCCACAGCCACCATTCGTCTTGCTTGAAGTTCTCCGGGAAGACCGGGTGCGGAACGATCTCGATGTCCGGCATGGCGTGGCGAAATTCGAGCAGGCTGCGCGGCATGTGGTAATTGGCTGTCACCAGGCGTAGCGAGCCGAACCCCTGCTCGCGTATCCAGGCAGCGGTCTCTATGGCATTGCCGCGCGTATCGTCGGCGTCGTGCCCGAGGATCACGCAGCAGGCGAACTCGTCCGGTGACTGTTGCCTGACGCGAAACAGCTCCGCCATGTCGACGCCGCGATAAACCCCGGAAATGAAGAGCTTCCGGGCACGCTGTTCGGCCAGCAGGTCGAGGCCCTGCGACAGGCGCGCGCTGCCGCCGGTCAGCACGACGATGGCATCGGTCTGACGTTTGGCCTGGCCGACCTCGCGCGGCAACACGGTGGCAAACCACAAGAGGCCGATAATCCACAGTACGAAAAGCACCACCATGGCCGGCACCAGGAGGTGCAAGGTGATCCGGCGTCGTCGCCTGCGCATCAACATGTCCGATCTCGCACTTAGGGTCTTAGGGCATCCGGGTCAGGGTGCCGAGCACGGTCAATCGGGCCGTTACCATGGCCACCGCTGCTGTCGCAAAAGGCAGCAGGGCCAAGAGGCCCCACTCCGCGAGCGACAACGACAGGACGGGCGGCAGCGCGCTTTCGACCGGCCCGAGCACTTGGCCGATCGCCAGGATGGTCGCCAGCGCGAGAGCCGACCCGATCATGCCGCCGCGCAGCCCCAGCCCGAGCGCGTGGCGCTGGAATTGCCTGGCGATATATGGGTCGCGCGCGCCGATCAGATGAAGGATTTCAATGACCTCCCGGTGGATCGAGAGGCCTGTTCGCGTCACGAAAACCACCGCCATGACCGCGATGCCGCCGACCAGGAGAACGATCGCCCCGGCGAAGATCTGAATGGAGCGCGCCAAGTCGAGAAGCTTGCCGAGCCAGCGCTTGTGGTCGTTCAGCAAGGTTCCCGGCACCGCCTTGTCCAGCTGCTCGGCGAGCGCCGCCAAATCGGGCGGAGCCTCGGTGTCGACGGTGACCGCGATCATTCCGGGCAGGGGCAAGTCCTGCTCTGCCAAGCCGCCGCCCAGCCATGGTTCGAGCAGCTCGGCGATTTCCTCGGCGCCGTAGAGGGCGACCTCCTCGACGCCAATGGTCCGTCTCAGGATTTGGACGACACGGTCGATCCGACCCCGCCGTTCGGTCTCGGACACCCCGGGATCCGGCGGCGGAACCTCTACGGTCAGCTGACCGGACAGGCCCTTGTCCCAACGCTCGACCAGCTTGTGCATTGTCGTCGCGCTGATGGCCGCCAGGGCGACGAAGTACACCATGAAGGCGACCAGCCAAGGCAGGAAGCGGTCCGAAACGTCCTTGGCGAGCGGCACGTCCGCGGGTCTGCGGCGCATTCAGGCCATGCTCCCCTCGGCGGCGTCGCGCGCCTTGCTGTCCGGCGCCGGCTCCACCCGCACCGTTCCCTCGCCGAGAGTCAGAACGGTATGGGAAAAGCGCGAAACCAGCGCCTGATTGTGGGTCGCGATCACCACCGTGGTGCCCAGCTTGTTCAACTCCTCGAACAAATAGAGCAGGCGCACCGCGATTCGGTCGTCGACATTTCCCGTCGGCTCGTCGGCCAACAGAAGGCTCGGTTGGCCGATCACCGCGCGTGCGATGGCCACCCGCTGCTGCTGACCGCCCGACAGAGTGGCCGGCAGGTCGTCGAAATGGTCGCCCAGGCCGACCCAGGCCAGCAACTCGGTTACGTGCTCGCGGATCTTGTCCTCGCGGCGGCCGGCGATCCGGAGCGGCAGGGCCACGTTCTCGGCGACGCTGAGATGCTTCAGCAGGCGGAAATCCTGGAACACGACGCCAATGCGCCGGCGCAGCATCGCCCGTTCGTCGCGGGTCAGGCCTTCCACGTCGCGGCCGAACAGGGTCATGCGCCCGTTCGAGGGGCGGTTGGCGAGGTACATCAGCCTGAGCAGCGAAGACTTGCCGGAGCCGCTCGGCCCGGCGACGAAGTGAAACGAACCCGGACTCAAGTGCAGCGACACCGCGCGCAGAATGTCGGGACCGGTGCCGTAATTTGTCGCGACGTCCTCGAATCGAACCACGGCGGTGTTGTCCTTGTTCCTCCGGCGGCGGCGAGAATGACACAGCGGCGCCAGCGCCGTAAAGCGTCGGGCTCCCGCCTTGCGTTGCCTACTTGGCGTCCATATAAGAATATCGGCATGATACCAAAGGTCATAGATAATGACGCATTTCACCGAGGCGATTTTGGCCGCCAGCAAGGCGCGCGCTGCGCCGTTGTGCGGGTACAACAAGCAGTGCGCAACGCGGCTGGCGGCCAAAATCGCCCGGCCCTCTCGGGTGGGGCGCCTCGGGGCGCCGGGGGCGTTGCGGCGCTTGCCCGATGCGCGCATCGCGCTGCGGGCCGCGCCTGCCCGGGCGACCCGATCCGCTCCCATGAAATGAGTCATTATCTATGACCTTTGGTATGAGTCCCTGGCACGTCCGTTCCGCATGATTCTCGACTGCCCCTCCTGCGGCGCCAAATTCAAGGTGGACGCGGCGCTGCTCGGCGATGCCGGCCGCAGCGTGCGCTGCGGCAACTGCGGGCACAGTTGGCACGAAACGCCGCCCGGCCCCGGGCCGGCCGAAGAAGACCAGCCGGGCACGGCGGCGGCGCCTGGGAACGACAGCCGGCCAGCGCGCGCCGACACTCTCGACAAACTGGACGAACAGCGCCGGCGCCGACAGCGCCAGCCCGTGGTGACCTCCGAAAGAAAGCCGCCGTCCCAAGTGCTGGGTTGGGTCCTGCTCAGTTTGTTCCTGGTGGCGCTGGTCGGTGGCCTGGTGGTGGCCCGGGACAAGATCGTGGCGCTGGCGCCCGGAACCGCGGCCTACTACGAGCGGCTGGGGCTGCAGGAGATGATCGGCGACGGCCTCGACCTGCGCGACGTCACCTCGATCCGCCGGTCGGTGAACGGTGAGAGCAAGCTGATCGTCCGAGGGGTCGTCGCGAACGTGTCCGATCGAGTTCGGCCGGTGCCCCGGCTGCGGGCCAGCCTGATCGATGCCGGCGGCGCCGAGCTCGCCAATTGGACCTTCGCGGCCGACTCTTCGGAGCTGCCGCCGGGCGGTATCACCACGTTCGAAACCGCGACGACCGATCCGCCCGGCCAGGGCAATCTCAGTCTCGTATTCGTCGAGTAGCGTCCGTCAGCACCAAATCCTGCAACGGCGCAAGCCCGCTCTCCGGGTCGTGCAGCGTGGCGACGGCGTCCTCGATCTCGCCCGCCCGCGCGCGGCCGAGCACCGGCTCGGCGAAGTCCCGGAACTTGGCCGTCACCTCGCCGGGGGCGAGCGGCGCGTCCGGCCCGCCCCGGGCGTTTATCCCGGGGGTGGAGAGCCGCCG
>CAMYKD010000167.1 GCA_947258885.1 uncultured Kiloniellales bacterium
GCCAGGCGGGCCCGGGCGGCCAGCTTGAGCCCGGCCAACTCCTCCGCGCGGAAGGCGGCCTGCAAGCGGTCGTCCCGGCGCGCTTCGAGCCTCGTGTCGGTCATGGCGAACCTCCTGCGGTCGGCTCCCCGCCTCCCTGTCACGCCGCCAGTTCGGCCAGGTCGCCGAGCAGGCGGCGCACGCCGGCGAGCCGGGCCTGCGAATCGTCCCAGCGGCGCTGATAGATCAGCTTGTGGTCGGGCCTCAGCTTGACGCTGCCCGCCTGGCGCTGGACGAAGCCGACCAGGCCCTCGAGGTTGGCGAAGCGGTCCTGGTGGAAAGACACCACGGCGCCCTTCGGCCCGGCCTCGACCTTGTCGACCCCGGCATCCTTGCACAGGCGCTTGATCGCGACGATCTGCAGCAGGTTCTCGACCTCCTCGGGCAGGGGGCCGAAACGGTCGATCAGCTCCGCCGCGAAGGCGTCGATCTCGGCGCGGTCGACCAGCGTGGCGACGCGCCGGTAGAGGCCGAGCCGCACGTTGAGGTCGGCCACGTAGCGCTCGGGGATCAGCACCGGGGTGCCGATGGCGATCTGCGGCGTCCAGGCCTCGGGCGCAAGCTCCCCGGCGCGCGCGCCGCCGGCCCGCGCGTTGGCCACCGCCTCCTCCAGGAGCTGCTGGTAGAGCTCGATGCCGACCTCGCGGATGTGCCCGGACTGCTCCTCGCCCAGCAGGTTGCCGGCGCCGCGGATGTCCAGGTCGTGGCTGGCCAGCGAGAAGCCGGCGCCGAGCGTATCGAGGGTCTGCATGACGTGCAGGCGCTTCTCGGCGGCCGGGGTCAGGAGACGGCCCGGCGGCAGGGTGAGGTAGGCATAGCCGCGCAGCTTGGCGCGCCCGATCCGGCCGCGCAGCTGGTAGAGCTGGGCCAGGCCGAACATGTCGGCCCGGTGGATGACCAGGGTGTTGGCGCTCGGGATGTCGAGGCCGGATTCGATGATGTTGGTCGAGAGCAGCAGGTCGAAGCGGCGGTCGACGAAGCCGGTCATCACGGTTTCGATCTCGGCCGGGGTCAGGCGGCCGTGGGCGACCGCCAGCTTGATCTCCGGAACCAGCTTGCGCAGCCGCTCCTCGAGCTTCGGCAGGTCCTCGATACGCGGGCAGACGTAGAACACCTGGCCGCCGCGGTAGTGCTCGCGCAGGATCGCCTCGCGCACGACCACCGGGTCGTAGGGCAGCACGAAGGTGCGCACCGCCAGCCGGTCGACCGGCGGCGTGGCGATCAGGCTCATCTCCTTGACCCCGGTGAGCGCCAGCTGGAGGGTGCGCGGGATCGGCGTGGCGCTGAGCGTGATCACGTGTACGTCCTCGCGCAGCTGCTTGAGGCGCTCCTTCTGCTTGACGCCGAAGTGCTGCTCCTCGTCGACGACCAGGAGGCCCAGGTCGCGGAACTCGACGCTCTTGGCGAGCAGCGCGTGGGTGCCGATGACGATGTCCAGACGGCCGTCCTTCAGGCCCGCCTTGACCTCGGCGGCCTCGCGCGCCGAGACCAGGCGCGACAGCTGGGCGACTTTGACCGGCAGGCCGGCGAAGCGCTCGCCGAAGGTCCGGAAGTGCTGGCGGGCGAGCAGCGTGGTCGGCACCACGACACCGACCTGGCGGCCGGTCATGACCGCGACGAAGGCCGCGCGCAGGGCCACCTCGGTCTTGCCGAAGCCGACGTCGCCGCAGACGAGCCGGTCCATCGGCCGGCCCGCGCCGAGGTCGTCCAGGGTGTCCTCGATGGCGCGCTGCTGGTCGTCGGTCTCGGGATAGGGGAAGCGGGCGCAGAACTCCTCGTAGAGGCCCTCGGCCGGGACCATGGCCTCGCCGGTCTTGAGCTGGCGCGCGGCGGCCACCTTGATCAGCTCGTCGGCGATCGACCTGATGCGCGCCTTGACCCGCGCCTTTCTGGCCTGCCACTGGCCCTGGCCCAGGCGGTCCAGCTCGGCTCCGGCCTCCTCCGAGCCGAAGCGCGACAGCACCTCGATGTTCTCGACCGGGACGAAGAGCTTGTCGCCGCCGTGGTAGATCAGCTTGAGGCAGTCGTGCGGCGCGCCGACGACGTCCAGCGTCTCTAGGCCCTCGTAGCGCGCGATGCCGTGCTCGATGTGGACGACGAAGTCGCCGTCGTGGAGCGCCGAGACCTCGGTCAGGAAGTTCTCCGGCCGCTGGCGCTTGACGGCGGGCCGGGCCAAGCGCTCGCCCAGGATGTCCTGCTCGCCGATCACCGTGACCTCGGCGGTGCCGAAGCCCTGCTCGAGCCCGAGCGTGATCAGCCCGAGCGTCCCTGGGGCCAGGCCCGCGACCTCGGCCCAGGACCCGACCTTGGCCTCATGCGCGATCCCGTGCTCGGCCAGGAGGTGCCCGAGGCGGTCCAGCGAGCCCGCGCTGAAGGCGGCGATGAGGACCCGGCGGCCCGCCGCCTGCTGGCCCAGGACGAAGTCGCGCACGGCATCGTAGAGCCGCCCGTCGGCGGCGGCCCGCGCCTCGGCGAAATCGTGGGCCCGGCGGCCCCCCGCGTCCAGCACCTCGACGGCTGCGCCCGGGGCCGCGTCGTCTGGCGCCCCGAAGGGCCACATCTGCCCGCCCGGCCGCGCGCTCAGGCGGTCGCGCCACTCGGGGCCGTCCAGGTAGAGCCGCTCGGGCACCAGGGGCCGGTAGGGCCAGCCGCCGGTCTCGCGGGCGCCCTGCAGGTTCCGGCGCGCCTGGTAGAAGTCCATGATGGTCTCGAGCCGGGCCTGGCAAGTCTCCTCGGCCTGGTGGTCGAGTGTGACCGGCGCCTCCGGCAGGTAGTCGAACAGGGTGTCCAGCGCGTCGTAGAACAGCGGCAGCCAGTGCTCCAGGCCCGGGTGCGGCCGGCCGGCGCTGACCGCCGCGTAGAGCGGGTCGTCGCCGCGCACCGCACCGAAGGCCTCGCGATAGCCGCTGCGGAAGCGCGCGATCGCCGCCTCGTCCAGGACCACCTCGCTGACCGGCCTGAGCGCGAAGCCCTCGGCCGTGCCTATGGTGCGTTGGCTCAGCGGGTCGAAGCGGCGTAGGGACTCGAGCTCGTCGCCGAAGAAGTCCAGGCGCAGCGGCTGGGCCTCGCCCGGCGGGTAGACGTCGACGATGCCGCCGCGCAGCGCGTACTCGCCGGGCTCGCCCACGGTCTCGGAGCGCTCGTAGCCGTTCGCAGTGAAGAAACCGGCCAGTGCCCGCGGGTCCAGCCGGTCGCCCGGCCGCCCCGCCAGCACCCGCCCCTCGAGCGCCGCGCGCGGCGGCAAGCGCTGCAGCAGCGCGGCGACCGTGGTGACGACGAGGCGCCCACCGGCCGCCGGCGCGGGCTCCATCAGGCGGGCGAGACAGGCGATGCGCCGGGCGACGATGTCGCGGTGCGGGCTGACCCGGTCGTAGGGCAGGCAGTCCCAGGCCGGCAGGGTCAGGACCTCGGCCTCCGGCGCGAAGAACCGGACCGCCTCGGCCAGGCGCGCCATGCGCGCGTCGTCCCGCGCCACGTGGAGCAGCGGCCCGGCCTCGCCGGCCGCCCGGCGCGCCGCGAGGCTCCGCGCCAGCACCAGGGCGTCCACTCCTTCCGGCGCGTTGGCGAGCAGCACGCGGCCGGGTTCCGAAAGCCTTTCTACGAGTGTTTTCAAGGGTATTACGGCTTCAACTTGAACTGCAAGAACAGGCGGGTGACGTCGTGGTCGTGCTCGGGCGGCGGCAGGGACTTGCCGGTCAGCCAGTCATAGAGCAGCGGCTCGGGCAGTTCCAGCAGCGCTTCGAAGCGGCCGAGCTGCTCGGCGTCGAGGCCCGCCACGTGGCGTTCGGCGAAGGCGCCCACAAGAATGTCCAGCTCCTTGGTGCCGCGGTGCCGGCTGCGGTAGGCGAGGCGCTTGCGCCGGACCGCCAGGCTCTCGTTCATGGGCCGCCCTCCCCCCACGCTCTTTAACCAGACTTTCACCCGAAAGTCCGCCGGTTTACCGTCCGCGATAGGCAATTCTTAACCTCAATCTGGCAATCTGAACAGGTAGAGAACCGCCTTCCGCGAAACGGCCCGAAAGCGGCCCGAAAACGGCCCGGCGGCGGGGCGGAACGGCAAGGCCGGTTTCGTCGAACCCGCGCAAGGACCAAGAGATGCCGAACTCGCTCGTTGACACCGTGGAGGTGACCCGCAGCCCGCAGGACGGCGGCATCGAGATGCTCCAGTTCGCCCTGCCGATCCCCGCGGACCACCGCGAGAAGGTCCGGGCGCTGACCTACCTCCACGAGACGGTCGATTTCTACATCAAGGACTTCTGCGGCCCGAACGGCCGGGTGCTCAACCCTCTCGAGGCCGAGGACGCCGTGCCCGGGTTCAACCCCCACGCCATCACCCTGCCCCAGGCCGTCCAGATCTTCCTCACCTTCTACATTTGCCTCTTCATCTGAACGCCCCCGCTCTTCGGAGCAAACGA
>CAMYKD010000168.1 GCA_947258885.1 uncultured Kiloniellales bacterium
GACGGCGTGGCCATGAAGATCTACCGGCGCAGCGCGCCCTACGGCACGGTCCGCGAGCACGGCCTCTATTTCGTGGCCTTCGCCTGCGACCTCCACCGCTTCGACGTCCAGCTGAGGCGCATGTACGGCCTGGCCGGCGACGGCCTCCGCGACCGCCTGATCGACTTCTCCCGGGCGGTCACCGGCGCCTACTGGTTCGCCCCCTCCGCTGCGGACCTGACGGCGGTCTTCGGGGCGAAGGGGTGATCCAAAGGTCATTATCAGTGACCTTTGGAATGCACCGATAAACCGCGGGGATCTTCGTTCCGACGACGCCCCGCGCCGCTGGTCCGGGCCGTGGCCCTTGTGCCCCTGGGGCTGTCGCGCGAAAATCCGCTATGGTTCGACTGGGCCGCGGCCGGTCCGCGGGGGAAGGGGGGCGAGGTGTTCGACAAGATCCTGATCGCCAACCGGGGCGAGATCGCGTGCCGCGTCATCAAGACGGCGCGGCGCATGGGCATCGGGACCGTGGCGGTCTATTCCGAGGCCGACGCCGGGACGCTGCACGTCGAGCTGGCCGACGAGGCGGTCCCGATCGGCCCGCCGGCGGCGGCCGAGAGCTACCTGGTGGTCGAGAAGATCGTCCAGGCCTGCAAGGACACCGGCGCCCAAGCCGTCCATCCGGGCTTCGGCTTCCTGGCCGAGAACGCCGGCTTCGTCGAGGCCCTGGAGGCCGCCGGCATCGCCTTCATCGGACCGGCGACCAGGGCGATCGCCGCCATGGGCGACAAGATCGAGTCCAAACGCCTGGCGGCCGAGGCCCAGGTCAACACCGTACCCGGCCACATGGACCTGATCGAGGACGCGGAGCAGGCGGTCGAGATCTCGCGCCAGGTCGGCTATCCGGTGATGATCAAGGCCTCGGCCGGCGGCGGCGGCAAGGGCATGCGCATCGCCCGCGACGACGGCGAGGCGCGCGAGGGCTTCCGCTCGGCGCGCAGCGAGGCCAAGTCGAGCTTCGCCGACGACCGCGTGTTCATCGAGAAGTTCATCGAGGAGCCGCGCCACATCGAGATCCAGGTGCTGGCCGACACCCACGGCAACGCGGTCTATCTGGGCGAGCGCGAATGCTCGATCCAGCGGCGCCACCAGAAGGTCATCGAGGAGGCGCCCTCGCCCTTCCTCGACGAAGAGACCCGGGCCGCGATGGGCGCCCAGGCGGTCGCCCTGGCCCAGGCGGTCGACTACCGCTCGGCCGGCACGGTCGAGTTCATCGTCGATCTCGACAGGAACTTCTACTTCCTCGAGATGAACACACGAATCCAGGTCGAACATCCCGTGACCGAAATGATCACCGGACTCGACATCGTCGAGTGGATGATCCGCGTCGCGGCGGGCGAAAAACTCGGCTTCGGCCAGGCGCGTCGCGGCGGGCGAAAAACTCGGCTTCGGCCAGGGCGAGGTGCATCTGGACGGCTGGGCCATGGAGGCGCGGGTCTATGCCGAGGACCCGACCCGCAACTTCATGCCCTCGATCGGCCGCTTGGTGCGCTATATCGAGCCCGAGGCCGGCGGCCTGGAGAACGGCTGCAGCGTCCGGGTCGACAGCGGCGTCGTCGAGGGCTCGGAGATCTCGATGTTCTACGACCCGATGATCGCCAAGCTGGTGACCCACGGCCCCGACCGGCCGGCCGCCATCGCGGCCATGCAGGCGGCGCTCGACGGCTTCGCGATCCGCGGCATCGCCCAGAACACCAGCTTCCTGGCCGCGGTCCTGGCCCACGAGCGGTTCCACGAGGGCCGCCTGACCACCAACTTCATCGCCGAGGAGTTCCCCGACGGGTTCCACGGCGGGTCGCCGGCCGGCGAGACCCTGGCTCGGCTGCTGGCCGTGGCCGTGGTTCTGCAAAGGGTCTGGGATGCCCGCGAGGCCCGGATCAGCGGCCAGCTCCCGGGCCGCGCCAAGGCCCCGGGCGACGACTGGGTCGTGGTGACCGCCGTGGACAGCCACCCGGTCACGCTCAGCGCGGCCGGCGAAGGAGAGGGGGCCGGGGACGCCTACCGGGTGACCGGCGCGGACGGCGATCGCCTCGTCGAGAGCGCCTGGCGGCCCGGCGAGGCCCTGTTCAGGGGCCGCATCGACGGCCGGACGGTGACGGTCCAGGTCGACCGCCGCGGGCCCTGGTGGCAGCTGACGCATGGCGGCGCCCGGCTCGAGGCCCTGGTGTTGACCGCCCGCGCCGCCGAGCTGGCCGCGCGCATGCCGCGCAAGGAACCGCCCGACCTGTCGCGCTTCCTGCTCTCGCCCATGCCGGGGCTCCTGGTCTCGCTGGCGGTCGGCTCCGGCCAGGAGGTCAAGGCCGGCCAGGAGCTCGCCGTGGTCGAGGCCATGAAGATGGAGAACGTGCTGCGCGCCCAGCGCGACGGCGTGGTCGCGAAGGTCCATGCCGAGGCGGGCGCCAGCCTGGCCGTCGACCAGGCGATCCTGGAGTTCGAATAGCGGCGCTGGTGATGGAACAGCTCGAGCGTCCGGACGAGGCGACCTGGGACGAGCGCCGGCTGTGGTTCGAGGCGCGCGAGGCCGCGTTCGGCCGGGCCGGGGCCGGGGCGCTTTCCGAGCAGGCCTGCGCGCTGATGGTCGACCTGCAGGCGGGCTTCTGCGCCGGGGCCTGGGCCGCGGTCGTGATCTTGGCGGCCGCCGTGGTCGACCTGCAGTCGAACCAGCGCGGCGCGGTGCCGGGCCTCGACAAGAAGGAGCGCGACTGGCTCCGGCTCCTGCGCAACGCCCTGGTCCACGAGCACCCCAAGCGCCCGGGCCTGACCATGCGGGACCAGTGGACCGGCCGCGACCGCTGGGAGCGAAAGGCCAGGCGCGCGGTCGAGGCCGCGCTGGCGGCGCT
The DNA here is from genome assembly GCA_947258885.1 of uncultured Kiloniellales bacterium. Classification (GTDB taxonomy): domain Bacteria; phylum Pseudomonadota; class Alphaproteobacteria; order Kiloniellales; family JAKSDN01; genus CAMYKD01. The sequence goes on from CAMYKD010000168.1 coordinate 2,880, forward strand.
CTATGCGCCCTCAGGGCAGACGGGACCGGACCGGTCGGCCGGTGCGGGCAGGGGGCGATGAAAGCGGTGCGGGTGATCGTCGCCGGCCGGGTCCAGGGGGTCTGGTTCCGCGGCTGGACGATCGAGACGGCGCTTCATCACGGGGTCGACGGCTGGGTGCGCAACCGGCGCGACGGCACGGTCGAGGCGGTCTTCGCCGGCGAAGACGAGCAGGTCGATGCGATGGTTCGGGCCTGCCACCACGGCCCCTCCATGGCCCGCGTCGCCGCCGTCCGCTGCTTCGACTACGGCGAGCCGGTAGAGCCGGGCTTCCACCCCAAACCGAGCCTGTGAGCGGGCGGCAATCCGGAGCGCGTCCGTTTTGTCGAAAGGCGCCCCTCTTGAATCCCTCGCCCTTTGGGAGAGGGTGGCAAGGCGAAGCCGAGAGGGTGAGGGTGCGTTGATTGAGCTGATCGCCACAGGACGGCGGCGAAATTAATCGACTCCGACACCATTTTTCGCCTGCGGAGGGAAACCGGGACTGGCTCCTTGCCGCGTGAGCGGCATGGTGCCTGTCCCGCTTTCCCGGGCAGTCGCGAAGACCGCGGCCAGCCGGTCCGCGAAAATGGGGACAGCCACACGGTCGCCGACGCAGCTGCGAGCCAGTCCCCATTTTCGCTCGCGTGATTTCCCGCTCCCGGAGGGCGGGTTCGGGGCGCTTCGCCTGACATATTTTGATTAATTTCGATAATTCTAGAAATATCGTTGACTCTGCCAGAAACCTCCGCCATACTAAGGGCATGGAACTCGATCATGCCGCGCGCTGTCTGGAGAAGCTGGGCAACCCGACCCGCCTGACGGTCTTCCGCCTGCTGGTCAAGGCAGGGCACGACGGGCTCTCGGTCGGCGCGATCCAGGAGCACCTGGGCGTTCCGGCCTCGACCCTGTCGCATCATGTCGCGCATCTGGTCAACGTCGGCCTGGTGAGCCAGGAGCGCGAGGGCCGGGTGCTGCGCTGCCGGCCGAACTTCCCGCTGATGGACGAGCTGATCGGCTTCCTCACCTCGGAGTGCTGCGTGCTGGCCGACGCGCCGGAAGAACCGGCCGCGGCGCGCGCATAGGCGGCTGGAGGAGGACGGGATATGACGGCGATCACCTATGCGGTGCGCGGCCTCGGCCAGGCGCTCAAGGGCCTCGACCGGGTCTGGGCGGCGCTGATCCTGCTCTTCGCGGCCCTGGCGGTGTTCCTGCCCGAGCAGGCGGCCGAGAGTGTCGTCTTCACGCTCCGGGCCTTCGGCTGGATCCTGCCTTTCCTGCTGATTTCGGTGCTCCTGGCCGCGTGGCTCAAGGCGGCCGGGGCCGACCGGCTGATCGGCGCCGCGGTATCGCGCTCGCCGGTGCGGGCGATCGCGCTGGCCGCGGCCTTCGGGGCTCTCTCGCCCTTCTGCTCCTGCGGCGTGGTGCCGCTGATGGCCGCGCTGCTGGCCGCCGGGGTGCCGCTCTCGGCCGTCATGGCCTTCGCCATGGCCTCGCCGATCATGGACCCGGAGATGTTCGTGCTGACGTCGGTCGTCGTCGGTCTGCCCTTCACCCTGGCCAAGACCGTGGCGGCCCTCTTCATGGGGCTTTTCGCCGGCTTCGCCACGCTCGGCCTGGAGCGCGCCGGACTGCTGGAGGGCGCGCTCAGGCCCGGCATCGGCGGCGGCTGCGGCGGCGGCTGTTCCAAGCCGTCCCTCGAACCGGTCGCCTTGCGCTGGGCCTTCTGGCACGAGGGGGAGCGCCGCGCCGCCTTCGCCGGCGAGGCCAAGACCGTCACCCTGTTCCTCGCCAAGTGGCTGCTGCTGGCCTTCGCGCTCGAAAGCCTGATGGTCGCCTGGCTGCCGCCCGAGACGGTGACGGCGTATCTGGGCGGCGCGGGCTGGAGCGCCATACCGCTCTCCGTCGTCGTTGGCGTGCCGGCCTATCTGAACGGCTTTGCGGCGATCCCGCTGATCGACGAGCTGATGAACCTGGGCATGGCGCCGGGCGCGGCGCTCGCCTTCCTGACCGCCGGCGGCGTGACCAGCCTGCCCGCCGCCATGGCGGTCTACGCGCTGGTCAAGCGCCCGGTCTTCCTCTGGTACCTGGGCCTTGCTCTCCTGGGCTCGCTCGCCGTAGGCTACGGCTATCAGGGGTTGCTCGTTCTGGTGGGATAGTTCGAGCGACGCAAGAAAGGCCACGCCGGTGAGGCCACTACAGCTTTTGGGCAGCGATTCCTCCGGCCGCAGTTTCTATCTGCACGACCTCGAACGGATCGAAGATTGGTCGCCGCGACTGGATGTCCAGTCCCCGCACTTCGTGCTCTTCGTCGCCTGCGATGCCACCCGGCTGGACGTCGATACCATTTCCACCTTCGCCGAGACGACCATGGACCAGGGGCTGGCCTATCTCTGCGCCTGGGGGGCGGATTGCGAGCGGCTGCACGATATCTTCGACGAGTGCCACGTCATGCGCAGCTTGGATCTTCCGAAGGACCAGGACAAAGGCGTGCTCATGACGACATGGCACGATTCCGAATCGCTGGGAGACACGCTGGATTTCTTCTTTCGCTGCGCCGTTCCCAACAAGGACTTTGCGCCGATCTGTACGGCCTGGATCGCCGCTTCTATCGGCTCTTCGGAGCATGCCGGAAAGATGCGCTCGCTCCTCGATGCTTGGCTCGGCCAGAAACGGCGGGGCGCGCTCAGGCCTCGGGCCGGGTAATGCCCACGATATCGAACACCTTTCTGAGCACCACGAAGACGAAGGCGGTGCTGACGCCGAACAGGATGATGCCGTTCGT
>CAMYKD010000169.1 GCA_947258885.1 uncultured Kiloniellales bacterium
CCGGCGCCGCGGTGCTTAGCTGAGCGCCCGCGCGTTCGGCGCGTTTCGGGGACCGGCCGAGGGAGGGCATGTCATGGCGACGATCACCTATCTGACGAAAATTCAGTTCGACTTCGGGGCGGTCTCGCTCTTGGGCGAGGAGCTGGCCGGGCTGGGCGTGCAGCGGCCGCTGCTGGTCACCGATCCGGGCATCGTCGCCTACGGTCTGCTGAAAGAGGTCCGGGACCTGCTGCCGGCGGGGCTTGCCGTCACTGTCTTCGACCAGACGCCGGAGAACCCCACCGAGGCGGCGGTGCTCGACGGCCTGGCGGCCTACCGCGCGGCCGACTGCGACGGGGTCGTGGGCCTGGGCGGCGGCTCGTCGCTCGACTTGGCCAAGGGGGTGCGCATCTTGGCGAGCCACGAGGAGCCGCTGGTCCAATACGCCATGATCGAGGGCGGCGTGGCGCGCATCCGCCCTGGCATGCCGCCCATGGTCGCGATCCCCACCACCGCGGGCACCGGCAGCGAGGTCGGGCGCGGCGCGGTCATCGTCATGGCCGACGGGCGCAAGCTGAGCGTCGTCTCGCCGCGCATGATCCCCGACGTGGCGCTCTGCGATCCCGAGCTGACGCTGGGCCTGCCGCCGCGCCTGACCGCGGCCACGGGCTTGGACGCGATCGCCCACTGCATCGAGACCTTCCTGTCGCCTTTGGTCAACCCGCCGGCCGAGGCGATCGCGCTCGACGGCCTGGCTCGCGCGATCGCCAACCTCGAGACGGCGGCCGACCGGGAGGCGCGCTGGCAGATGATGATGGCGGCCATGGAGGGCGCCATGGCTTTTCAGAAGGGCCTGGGCGCGGTCCACGCCATGTCGCACCCGCTGGGCGCGCTGCCGGAGCTCAAGCTGCACCACGGCACGCTGAACGCCGTCGTGATGCCGGCCGTGCTGCGTTTCAACGCCGGGCACGTCGGCGACAAGATGGCGCGCCTGGCAGACGTGATGGGCTTGGCCGCGGGCGCCGAGGTGGTCCCGGCGCTGGCCGACCTCAACCGCCGACTGTCGATCCCCGCCGGCCTCGCCGAGATGGGCGTCGAGGAAGCTTGGCTGCCCGACCTGGCCCAACAGGCCGTGGCCGACCACTGCACCGCCACAAACCCCCGGCCCGCCGGAGTCCAGGACTACGTCGCGCTGTTCCGCGAGGCGATGGACTAGGGGATAGTTTCACGGACGGGTGGCCAGGGGTCCGTGGCGCGAAGGGGCATCCGAATCCAGAAGGTAAGGTGGACCGGTCAGTGTCGCGGCCAAGGCCAACTCCGGGATTCCTTGCTTCATGTCGGTCTCCAGAAGTTTGTTTTCACACAGCTTGGATCCGAAGCCGACCTTCGAAAGCGACGAGCTTTGTCGCGACAGCAGCGATAGAGCCTGTTAGCTCGGCATAGCAGGGAAAAAAGACGGAAATCGAAGGACCCATCGGGGCAACAACCATACGTATGAAAGGGATAAATTCATTTCCGATTGTCAACCCATGGTATTATGGCTAACTTGTTCGACTTGGGTGTTGGGCAAAGGGGGACGGTGGTGTCTTGCCACCTCGTAAGGCTCAAAGAGACATTAAGCCGCGCCAAAGAGCGTGGGGTGAGGGGGACATCGACACTCCATCGAAACGACCCGGGAAGTTGCCGGCATCTGGTGCGGGTCGGCCACGGCTGCGGGTATTTTGCCCCGCCTTCGGTCGTGTTCACGCAGAAAGCGAGCGCCGAATGAAACTGCAACGTTGTATTGGGGAGTATGGCTCAATGGAATACCGAAACGTAACCAAACTCGCCAGGATACCCTTCCTGGCGAGTATCCTGTTGGCTGGCCTGGCGCCACTGTCCGGCGTCCGGGCGCACCACGAGGCGCAGGAAATCATTACCGGTGACCCGCCGGAGGCGGCCGCCAGCGACGGCTCCAGCGTCTCGGGGCTCGAAGCGCTGCGACAAAGGATGGTGTCCAGGCGGAATGGTCCTCATACGCACGCGCCCATGATGCAGCGCGATGCCCAGCGCGCCGCCAGCCCGAGCAGCGCCTATGACGGTGATGATGATGACGAGGATGCGGCGGGAGGCTTGCCGAGCCGGCTCGAGCTTGTGAGCCGTGGCCGGCGCCTGGAGCCCGACGCCACGACCGACGTCTGGGCGCTCGGACGCTTCGCCTACACTGGGACGTTCAACAGCCCCTGCGGCGGCGAGCCCGGTGCCGGCGTGCACGTTTGGAAGGTCCGAGACGAAAGGGACTCCAAACTGGTGACGGTCATCCCCTCGCCGACCGGTAGCCGCTCCAACGACGTCAAGGTGGCTAGGATGAACAGTGGCGACATCCTTGTGCACTCCAACGAATCCTGCGCCGGCGGACCCGGCGGCTTCGAGCTCTACAACGTTGACGACCCGCACAACCCGGTCCTCTTGGCCAGCGTGCAGACCGATGACGTCAACCCCTTCCTGCGGGATGCATTGGGGTTCGTCGACTTCGGCGTCCACAATCTCTGGCTGTTCACCCGGGGCGACCGGGACTACGTGGCCGCCGTCGTGGAATCCGAGTTCGGCAACTTCCAAATCTTCGACATTACCGTCCCGACCGCACCGGCTCTCGTCGGATTCTGGGGCGCGGAGGAGTTGCGCATGGTTGAGCTGGGTCTCGACCCGGCCACGGTTCCGGATCTCGGCGCCGCCGAGTTCGGGACGATCCTGGACCTCGACGCCTGGCTGTTCGACGGCTTCGGGGCCTCGTCCAATCGATTCCTGCACGACGTCACGATCAGCGCCGACGGTACCAAGGCCTATCTGAGCAACTGGGACGCGGGCCTAGTGCTGCTGGACATCGCCGATCCCACCGATCCGCAGCTGGTTTCCGTGGCGCTCGACCCCGTGAACGGCTCGCTTGACGGCGAGGTCAACAGTCATGCCGCTTGGCCCAGCGAAGACGGCACCATCGTGGTCGAATCCGAGGAGGACTTCAGTGCCTGGGAAGGCAATATCCCTCCCAGCAATCTCACCTTCGACTCCAGCGTCCCTGGCGACCCGAGGATCCCCGGCACTGCGATCGCGACGACCGCGGGCGATTTGTTCGAGGCCAATCAGACCGGCCTTACAGGCACCGTGAGCGGTTCGCAGGTCGCGGTTGACGGCGGACCGGTCTTTGCCGCTATCGAACTTGCGACGGCCGCGGGCTCACCGACATTCGCCGACACCGGGGACCTTTCGGGTGAGTTCGTCTTCATCGGCCGGGCTTGTCCGGGCGACCCCGTCCTCAACGCCGGCAGTTTCGATGCGGGTGACATTGCCATCGTTCGACGCGGCGCTTGCTTCTTCGAAGACAAGAACAACACCGCGGCCGACCTCGGCGCCGCGGCGGTTGTCATTGCCAATAATCAAACGTCGACACCTTGGGGCGGCGTGCGGATTTGGGACTATTCAGATCCGGCCGATCCGGTGCTTGCCTCGACCTTCGATACGATCTGCAGCGCCAGCACCGAACCGATTGCCGGGTGTGACGAGATGGGCACCTACTCGGTGCACAACGTGATCGTCGAGACCGAGGATGATGATGACGATGATCGCCGGGTCAAGGCGTACATCTCTTGGTACTGGGACGGCGTACTGGTCCTGGATGTCACCGATCCCTACGACCCGATCGAGATCGCCCGGTTCAGCCGGACCGACGCGGTCTTCGAGGCGCAAAACGGCGGTCATCAGGACTTCTGGGGCATCTACAAGATTCCCGGTCGGGATCACGTCTACGCCTCCGACCGCAACGGCGGGCTCTATGTCTTCGAGGAAGAAGAGCGCGACGATGATGATGACGACGATGACGACAGCTTCGAGATCGCGAGCGGCGACGCCGACTGACGACGTTCCGCGATATATGACAGCGGCAAACAGCCATCGGTTTGCCACGTAGGCAAGCTCGTCATGTAGCGGGTACGGATCCCCCATCGCCCCGCCTTTCCGCCAATCGCGGTTTGAGGGCGGTGGGGGTTTTCAACCGATGCCAAAAGTCATCGTCAACGGCTTTTCGTATTGGCTGGTCTCTGCGCGGTAGGGGTCTGGCGCTCGCCGCTGGCGCCGAGCTGGCCACGGCGCTGGCCAAGCAGACCGGCTGATCACGGCAGAGCCAGCATCCCGATACCGGCGGTGTGGAGGACCACCCGATACTGTTCCGCGAGGCGATGGGCGAGGGGGTAGTTCGATAAGCGCGCGGTCGACAGCTTATCGCGTGCGGACGCATCAGTGGCTCCGGCGCCTGCGCCCGGTTCGGCCGATAGGGCCTGCGGCGGCGCCGTCTATTCGGCGGGGTTCTCGGCGACGAACTTGTCGATGGCCCCGTAGAAGGCCTCGAGACCGGCCGCCCTGCCGGGTCCTTGGGACCGGTAGTCGAGCCACTGCCAGTCGCCCGCGCCGGCCCGCATGTAGCGTCCGGGCGGCTGCTTGGCGTCGGCGATGTTCCGGATCCACAGTCCGTAACCGCCGGTGGGCAGCGCGATGTCGCCGCCGTCCTCGTCCTGGATCACCGACTCGATGCGCTCGAAGCGGTTGGAGCGGGCCAGCTGCCGCTCGACGATCGCGAAGATGTTGTACTGCTTGCGGCTGAGGAAATCGAGATCCTGCTCCGTGATCTTCGGTTCGGTGGCCAGCAGGTACGCCTCGAGGTCCTCCGCCGAGGGGATGATCAGGGTCACGGACTTGGCGATCGGCTTGTCCAGCGGCTCGACGACGTCCAGGCTCTGCTCGAGGAGGAACGCCTGATGTTCGAAGGCCTCTTCGGGCGTATCGAACACGCGGTCGTCCACCCGATAACCCCTTTGGCAGGCCGTGAGAGCCACGCTCGCCACAACCGCGAGCAGCATCAAAAGGCCGCTTCTCGTCTTGTGCATGGACCCATCCTCCCAATCCCAAGTGGTCCGTTCCCCGGCGGACCCGACCTTCATATCTAC
>CAMYKD010000170.1 GCA_947258885.1 uncultured Kiloniellales bacterium
CTCGGCCGCCGGCTTCAGCCAGCGCGCCGCCGCGACCGGGTCGCGCGCCACCGCGCCGTCCTCCTCGCCCCGGCCGGCGCCGTGATAGGCGAGGAAGCCGAGGGTGAACTGGGCGCGCATGTGGCCCTGCGCGGCCGCGCGGCCGTACCATTCGGCCGCCTGCCGGTAGTTGCGCGCGACCGCCAGGCCGTCGCAGTAGAGCGAGCCCAGGTCGTATTGGGCCTCCGGGTCGCCGGCCTCGGCCAGCGGCTGCAGCGCCGCGAGTGCCTTGGCGTAGGCGCCGGCGCGGTAGGCCTGCCAAGCCTGGTGCGCGTCGGCATTCGCCGCGGCCGGCGCCAGTACGAGGAAAAGTCCTAGAACGAGCGGGATCGAATGTCGCATGGCTTCGTTCCTCCCGATCTTCAGGTGTAACGACAGCCGACTGCTCGGAGTCCAAGCTCCGGGCAAGTGTGCGGACAGGCTGCGCCGATGGGCGCAGGCGCGCCATGATCCAGGTCAAGCTATCCGAAGATAGGTCGGCGAGTCCTGCTGCAAGGAACACCCCGCGGCAGCGATTCCGAGCAGACCGAAACTGCTCTAGCAGGTTGCTGAAAAGTTGCGAACGCTCTCCCTCGCCCTTCGACAAGCTCCGGGTGAGGACGCTCGGGATGAGGGAGATCAGCGTGACGATGAGCGTTTTCAAAGAGTTGACCTCATCCTGAGCTTGTCGAAGAACGAGGGCGACGGGCCACCACGGACTTCTTCAGCCTTCCGCTAGGCCGCGTTCACCTGGGCCAGGAACGTGTCGACCTCGCGGCGCAGGGCCTCGGACTGCTCGGAGAGTTCGCCGGCCGACTGCAGGACCTGGCTCGCCGCCGTGCCGGTCTCGCCGGCCCCCCGGGTGACCTTGCCGATATTGGTACTCACCTCCTGCGTGCCGGCCGCCGCCTGCTGGACGTTGCGGGCGATCTCGCTGGTGGCCGCGCTCTGCTCTTCCACCGCCGTGGCGATGCCCGTGGCGATCTCGTTGACCTCGCCGATGGTCTTGCCGATACCCTCGATCGCCTTGACCACGTCGCCGGTGACGCCCTGCATGCCGGCGATCTGGCTGCCGATCTCGTCGGTCGCCTTGGCGGTCTGGGTGGCGAGGCTCTTGACCTCGGAGGCGACCACGGCGAAGCCCTTGCCGGCCTCGCCGGCGCGCGCCGCCTCGATCGTGGCATTGAGCGCCAGCAGGTTGGTCTGCTCGGCGATGTCGTTGATCAGGCCGACCACCTCGCCGATCTTCTGGGCCGCCTCGGACAGGCCCTGGACGCTACCGTTGGTGCGCTCGGCCTCGTCCACGGCGCGCCGGGTGATGTCGGCGGACTGGGCCACCTGGCGGCCGATCTCGGCGATCGTGTTGCTGAGCTCGTCGGCCGCGGTGGAGACGGTCTCGACGTTGGTGGAGGCCTCCTCCGAGGCGGCGGCCACGGTGGTCGCCTGGCGGGCGGTCTCCTCGGCCACGGCGGTCATGGACCGGGCCGTGGACTGCAGCTGCGAGGAGGCGGTGCCGACGGTGTCCACGACACCCATCACGCTGGCCTCGAAGCCGTCGGCGAGCCGGCGCACCGCCTGCCGCTTGTCCTCTTCCGCCCGCTCTTCGGCGGCACGCTGCTCCTGCTCTGCCTTGCGCTCGGCCTCCAGGCGCTCGGTCTCGCGCCGGGCCTTGTCTTCGGCCGCCGCGCGCCGCTCCTCGTCGTGTTTCGCCCTCTCCTCGGCGGCGCGCCGCTCGGCCTCGCTTTGTTCGGCCTGAAGGCGCTCGCGTTCGATGGCGTTCTCCTTGAACACCCGGACCGCCTTGGCCATCTCGCCGATCTCGTCGTTTCGCTCGTGATAGGGCACCTCGACCGTCTTGTCGCCGGCGGCGAGCGCGCGCATCGTCCGGGTGATCGCGTTGATCGGCCTCGCCACCCGGCCGGCGACCAGTCCGAAGGAGAGCGCGCTCAGTCCCAAACCAGCGGCCAACAAGGCCAAGTACACCATGAGAGAGGTCATCGTCGAGGACGCGCTTCGCGCGGCATGGGCCTCGTTGATGGCGATCAGGGCCTCCAGCACTTCGTGCAGGGACCCCATGGCGCGCGCGGACTCCCCGATCCACTGCGGCGCCGAGCGCGGATAGTCTTGCGCCGTGATGCCGGCGTCATAGACGGCCTTGCGGGTTTTCTCGAAGACGCCCATGAACTCCGCCCGGGCCTCGTCCACGGCCGCCTCGAGCAGCGGGTCGACCCCGTCCGCGGCGGCCTCCTCCAGAGCGTCCCACGCGAGCTCGACCCGGCCGCGATAGTCCGACAGTCGCCGCAGCTGCTTGGGCGACAGCGGCATCTCCTGGTGGATGAGCCCTGCGAGGAGGCTTCCCTCCCGTCCCGCGTAGTCCATCATGACCAGGGCGAAATGCTTGAGCGCCGAGTAGCGCCCGGTCAGCGCATCGGCGCCGTTCGCCTCGCGCGCGGCGGCGGCGCGCAGGATCTCGACGTCGGCGATGAACGCGGTCATGCCCTGGTTCCAGTTCTTCGTCACGCGGTGATCCCGATCGTCGATCGCCGCGGATAGGGTTGAATCCACGGTCGAGCGCAGTTGCCGAGCCTCGCGGAGCGCCGTCTCGACCTCGCCGATCAGTTGCTCCTTCCCGGCGAAGGCGTGTTCGGCCCTTATGCCGCCCAGCGCCTGTTTCAGGGCCGCGTCGGCCTTGCTTCGAAGCTCCGAAAGACCGGCCTTGCCCCGCGCCGATGCGCCGTCGAGCGTGTGCAACGCGGCGGCGGTCCTGTCGCGTTCCTCGATCAGGAAATGGCCGCTCTTGAGCAACAGGTCCGTGAGCGCGTTGTCGGTCACGACTTCGCTGGCGATCTCGTTGCCCTTCCAAGCGTCGAGGGCCGACTTGCCGGCCACGACCACGAGCAAAAGGCTCAGTGCGCCGATGACGGCGAACAGCAGGTTGCGCAGACTCATGGTCTCGGTCTCTATTCCTTAGGGCGGTTGGAGGATGGCTGGGCCTCGGGAGTCTTGTCCCGTCCCCTATTCCTCCTTGACCACCACCTCGGTCTTCACGGGGCCGGCGTTCTCGAAGAACAGGGTCAGAGTGAACTTCTGGCCGACGACGAGAGGCGACTCGAGCCCGGACAGCTAGATATGCGGACCGTCTTCGCCGAGCGTCAGAGGCTGGCCCGGCAGGATGTCGAACGCCAAGGCCGCTTGATCCTCGCCGTGCAGGACATCGGTTTCCGATTTCGTCTCCAGATGGACCTTCTTGGCCACGGGGGTCTTGACGGCAAACAGGCGGTCGGGGGCCTGGCCCTTGTTCGTGATCGTGAGGAAGATATCGCCGCGCTCCGTCTCGTTCTCCATCATCGAGGCCCAGGCGCCCTCCACCCGAATATCCTCCGCGAGCGCTGGCGAGGCCAGAACGACAGTGCAGATCGCGGCCAGAATAAGCTTCTTCATCTCTGTCGACTCCTTATTCATGACAATCGTGGTGCTGCGGACCGCCCCTTCGCGCGAGCGTGCCATTCCGCTCCCGGGCCAGGACGAGTTCGGCCCGCCGTAATCGTATATAGGTGTTTTGATGTAACGCAAAATAACTAGCAAAATGCTAACACGCATTTGAGAAACAGACTTCGAAGCGCCAAATCCACCGCACGGCATCGGCCGTGAGTGCATTCCTGCAGGTGCCGCGCATCGGGTGATTCAGATCTCGAACTGTCGGTAGTCGGCCGGCCTCGTCTTCCTATATCAGCTGCGCCGCCGTGCCGCCCGCCGCGTCCGGCAGCCGTCCGAGCTCCGGAACTCTCCGCTCACAGGTATGCGATTCCCTCGCCCGCCCGTTACGCGGCGCGGACTTCGGCGAGGAACTTGTCGACCTCCTGGCGCAGGGCCTCGGACTGCTTGGACAGCTGGCCGGCGGCGTCGAGGACCTGGCTCGCGGACTCGCCGGTCTCGGCGGCGCCCTGGGTGACGCCGGAGATGTTCGAGTTCACCTCCCGCGTGCCGGATGCCGCGTTCTGGACGTTGCGGGCGATCTCCTGGGTCGCCGCGCCCTGCTGCTCGACCGCCGAGGCGATGCCGGTCGCGATCTCGTTGACCTCGCCGATGGTCTTGCCGATGCCCTCGATCGCCTTGACCACGTCGCCGGTGACGCCCTGCATGCCGGCGATCTGTTGGCCGATCTCGTCGGTCGCCTTGGCGGTCTGG
>CAMYKD010000171.1 GCA_947258885.1 uncultured Kiloniellales bacterium
GGCGCGCGGCTGTCCGACTGGCTGGGCGGACTGCTGGTCCGCGGGCTCGCTCTGCCCGAGGGCCTGAGCGTGGACCGGCACGCCCGCGAGATGGCCGGCGCCCGGGCCGCCGTCTCGGGTCTGGCCGGCGAGGTCCTGGACCCCGACGGCCCGGGGATCGTCGAGCGCATCCAGGCTGCGCAGTTCGTCTGCGCGCATGCCGCCGCGATGGACTGGCAGGCCGAGGCCAACCGCCGCGACCTGCCGCCCCACGCCCGCGCAACGAGCCAGCGCCTGGCCCGCCAGCTCATGGCGCTGACCACGAGCCAGCTGAACGGCCTCTGCCGCCTCAAGGCCGAGCAGCGGGCGGACCGGGCCGAGGCCGCGCGCGCCGCGGAGCAGGCCGCCCGCCGGGCCGAGCGCGAGACCGCCGCGCGCTTCAAGGCCCGGGCCGCGGAGGTCCGGGCCACGATCGCCGGCTTCGAGCGGACCTTGAAGACCACGGGAGAGGCCGACCGGGCCGACCGGGCCGCCCTGGCGGGCCTCGCCGCCGACCCGCACTTCGATCCGGACTTCGACCCGGAGCTCGACGCCGCGTTCGACGCCGCGCTCGATCAGGACTTGGACGCCGGGCTCGATCCCGAGGCGAGAGCCGATCTTGCCTCAGCTTCCGGTGCTCGGGCGGCCTACGCGGCGCCACCGCCTGCCTTCGCCGAAGCGGAGCCGCCCCTGAACCGCCGGGAGCGGCGGGCGCTCGCGCGCCTGCGAAGGAAGGCGGGGCGGCGGGAAGGGGTGGGGTGAGGGGCCCGCGCGCCTAAACCGAAACCAGCCCCAGGGGCCGCTCCATCAGTGTGAAGTCCCGGTCGGCGTGCAGGAGGCGGTGGCCGCCCTCGATACAGAAGGTCGCGATGAGGACGTCGATGGTCTTGCGCACGGTGACGCCGAGACCCCGCAGTTTCCGATAGTTCCCTGCGCTGGCGAGCGCGATGTCGCGGCCGACCATGTCTTCGTACGCGAGGGTGTCCAGCGCGGCCTTGGCGCGGCGGAAATCGCGGTCGCCGCGGAAGCCCTGAAGCACCTCCGCCAGGATCAGGTCGCCGGTCAGAAGCGGCTCGGTGCCTAAAAAGCCGTCCAGAAGGTCGGTCTCGCGCGTCGGAACGCCGTTGAAGTAGTCGATCCACACGGAGGTATCGACCAGGATCACGGGTCGCGCCGCATGTCGTCGAGCGAGCCCTCCCATTGGAGCTTGCCGCGCAGTCTGCGGATCCGCGCCTGGCGGCGCGTCTTCACCAGAAGGCGCAGGCCTTCCTCGATCGCCTGGCGCTTGGTCTTCAGGCCCGAGACCTTCAAGGCCTCGTCCATCAGCGCGTCTTCGATCACGACATTGGTGCGCATGGGGACCTCGATGTGTATGATTTCAAAAAATATACACATTCGCGGGGCCGGGCGCAAGGGTCCGGTTGTTCGAATTCGGCCCTCAGTTCAGGCAGCACTTCTTGAACTTCTTGCCCGAGCCGCAGGGGCAGGGGTCGTTGCGGCCGACTTTGGGGCGGTTCTGGTTGGCCGGGTCTGTGGGCGACCTGGCCTGGGCGAGTCTGGCCCGGTGCAGGGTTTCCACGGATTCCGGTATGAGGTCGGGGGCCAGTTTTTCCAGCTCCTCGTCGACCTCCATGGACTCCAGCTCCGCCGTCGGCACGGCGGCAAGCTCGCGGAGACGCGTGAGGACGAATATGGCGCGCTGCAGGTCCTCGTCGTCGCTATCCGTGTGGGCCAGCCACGCCTCGGGGCGCAGGAGAACCGCGCGCCAGAAGCCCTCGATCCAGGTCTCCCAGACGATGTTGTCGTGGGGATCGAAGTCGTAGAGGGGGCCGTATCCGCCCCGGTCCAGCTGCCGGATGACGTCGCTGTAGTGCCCCAGGATCAGGTCGACCGCGGCCTGCGCCTGCTGCTCGCTCTCGAACACCGGTTCCTCGTCGCCCCAAACGACGGGCAGCCATTCGCTCGGCATGATCAGGGCGGGTGAGACGACGAGACCCGCGAAGAAGCCGTCGAGCTCGCTCAGGAGCATGGCGTCGTCGCCGAGCGCGTCGCTAAGGAGGAAGTCGTCCAGGTCTTGCAGTTTCTTCGAGAGGGTGCCGCTCATGTGCCTTTCCGGTTCCGGGGCGGGGGTTCCGCGATTTCGTCGATCGGATGGCCGGTCCCGCGGGCTCTCAATTCGCCGTCGTCAGGCTTCCGGGGGCCGGCGCCGGGTCCTCCGGGACATTTCTCTCAGGATGTCGCGCCCCTCGGTCGTCAACTCGTAGGGCGCGCTCAGGTCACGGCCGGTCTTGCTCACGAGGCCCTTCCGCTTGAGGTACTGCATCAAGGCGTTCATGGAGGCCTGCGATATGGCAAGCGCATCGCGAACGTCCCTGATCCGCGCCTCCCCCCGCTCGGCGAGATACGACAGAACACTGCGGACGCGGTCCGACTTGACCTTCAACGGCGCCGGTTCCGCACGCCGCGCCGATGCCCGCCTTTGGAAATGCGCCCGCCCTTCGGCAGCAACGCGATACTGCGTTTCGCCCCTGGCAAACCCCGTCTCCTCGACAAGCCCCATTTCGCGGAGCCGGCCCACCACGGCTCTCGCCCGCGCCGACATCATGCGTGCCCCTGCCGCCAGCTTGGGTACGGTCGTCGCGGCCTTGTCGGGCAGCGCGGAGAGGATCCGCTCCTCGTCCCGGCTGAGCAGCAGCGATCGATCGTCGCGTCGCGCGACGATGTGCAGGATCTTCCCGCGATCGCCGAGCCTCACGCGGTCCTGCGCGTGAAGCCGCACGACCAGCTGGTGAACGCGCTGCGGTGTGACGCCGAGACGCGCGACCAGGTCCGCGCCGTGCCTGGGCCGGTCGAGCGCGGCGAGCAGCCGTTCGGCCGCCGAGCCCGCGACGAGCCTTCCGAAGGCCTTGCCGCCGCGCCGCCGCTCCGGGTCCGGCACGACGTGGACGGCGCAGTCTCGGCCGTGCTCTGTCGGTCGCCAACGCCGGCTGCCGGTCCGTTTGACCAGGCCGGCGCGGCCCAAGGTCTCGAGCGCCCTGGCGACCGCCTTGAGGTCCTGCTTCGTTGCGACCGCGATCCCGGTCTTGCCGTCCAGCCCCGCCTTGACGGCCTCGAGGCAGGCGGCCTCGGAGGTCGTCAGCTGGACGCTTTCGGCGGCTCCGGCAGCGACGGTCATGGCGCGACTCCGGTTCTGCGCAAGGAATCGTGCGAACGGTAGCCAATAAGCCGCCCCGCGTGAAGGGCCGCGTCCGCGATGCGGTGTTCGAGCCAGGCCGGCGTGCCCGGGGTCAGGTCTCGTGCCCGGGGTCTTGCATTCGGATTGAGACGCGCGCGGGCCGAATCCCAAAAAACTTATAATTCAAGACTTGACCCCGAATCTCTAATCCTTAAGTATATTAGCAAATTGCTCGGCATCGTTTCTGGCATATCCGAGGGGCGGAGCGGCGTTATATTTGTTTATCCCAACGACGAGCGCCCAACTATTAGAATATGTCGGAGCGTAAATGCTGGTTTCTGTCATGGCGGAGCTCTTACCTGTCAGGCGGACGTATCACATTATTCCTCAGCCGATTCCTCGTACTCCTCGATGATCGAATCGCTCATGTGACCGAGATGCGGCGTCTCGCCGAGTGAGTTGATCGAATCATACGATAGGAATGTGCACTTCTCGTAGAGGGGCCCCTGGTCGAGAAGGGAAAACACGGGCCGCTTTATCTCCCGAAGGACCTTGTCCCTTTTCTCGACCGGCGCGACGATATGCAAGTGGATATCCATATTTGGCTGGAGCGCGAGCAGGTCCGCCATTCGCAGCAAGCCTGAGTAGATGGCGGTCGTATGCTCGATTTCAAAGGCCCGCGCCATGGAGCGGCCCTTCAACCAGATCACATCGATCTGCTCAATCGTTTTGAGCGTTGTATCGTCGTAGTTCAGCGGTAAGGATTCCAGGAATGCCTTGTGCATATCCTCAGCCACGTTCTCAAGTACACGAACTCGGTCGCTTCGTGGCACCCAAATCCGAAATCCCATCTCAGCACCAATCTGCGCGACCATGGCCTGCATCTGAATTGACTGCCGCGCCTCTGCGCGCGGCTCTATCTCGGTAGTGGCTGTTTCGGCCGCGTCTTCCTCCTCATCTTCATCCGGGACTTCGACAGCCACCTC
>CAMYKD010000172.1 GCA_947258885.1 uncultured Kiloniellales bacterium
GATTGACGACGACCAATTATTCGTCCCCGCATTCCAGCGGGAATACGTTTGGAAACGCGCCGACGCCAAAGCGCTCTTCACTTCCCTCATTAAGAGGCTGACCCGAAAATAAGTTGAGTGATTCCAGTGCCCTGTGCTTCTGTCGTGTTGATGAACCGCGACGGAGGCACAAGATGTGGGATGAAATCACTCGGGTTCAGTATCGCCGGGATGGGTTGCGCTATGCAAGCGACACGACGGAAGAGGAGTGGGCGGTGATCGCGCCGTTCATGCCGGCGCCGCGGCCCGGTCGAGGACGGCCGCGCACGACGGACCTGCGCGCGGTGGTGAACGCGCTGTTCTACATGGCCCAGACGGGCTGCCAATGGCGCATGCTGCCGAAGGACTTCCCGCCCTACACGACGGTGCAGCGCTACTTCTATCCGTGGCGCGACGAAGGCCGGTGGGAGCAGATCAACCACGCGCTGGTGATGCAGGCGCGCGAAGCCGAGGGCCGCGAGGCCAGCCCGTCGGCCGGCATCATCGACAGCCAGTCGGTGAAGACCACCGAGAGCGGCGGGCCCTGCGGGTATGACGCGGGCAAGAAGGTAAAGGGCCGCAAACGCCACATCCTGACCGACACCACCGGCCTGCTGGTCGCCGCGCGCGTCCACCCGGCCGATCTCCAGGATCGCGACGGCGCGCCGCTGCTGCTCGCCTCGGCCCGCTTCCTGCTCCCCTGGCTGCGCCACGTCTTCGCCGACGCCGCCTATGCCGGCGACAAGCTGGAAGGCGCTCTCGCCCGCCTCGGCCAGTGGACCCTCGAGATCGTCCGCCGCGCCGATGCCGCCAAGGGCTTCGTGCTGTTGCCGCGACGCTGGGTCGTCGAGCGCACGCTGGCCTGGCTCAACCGCAATCGCCGCCTCGCCAAGGACTTCGAAACCACCATCGAAAGCGCTCTCGCCTGGATCCTCATCGCCAGCGTCAAGCTCCTCTCACGCAGGCTCGCCCGAACCTGATACATTATGACCGCAATTCCGAGTCAGACTCTTAGTCCTACTGTGTCACAAATGGATAGCTGCATTGGATGGCGGTCGGACGATCTGGGTGCAGCAGGGGCATCGGGGCAGGTTTTGCGCCAGGGCATGGGCGATCCTTCGTCGCAGTGTTGCGATCGAGTGGGGTACGTGTCGCTCGGTTCGGATCGGGGCTGCCACGAGGTCGGTGACCAGCGGGAAACTCAAGCGCTTCGACCAGCCTGGCGGTTTCTTTGGCTGAGGGGGGAATCGCCGCTTTCTCGGCGAGCAGGAATCCGTAAGCTGCAATGCACAAGGCGCCGTGATGGTGGAAGCCGGGCCATCCCCGGCCCTCATAGTGGCCCAGCCCTAGTTCCTGCTTGAGTTCCAGGTAGTCCCGCTCGATCAGCCAGCGCAACTTGGCCAGCCGGACGAGCTGCTGGATCGGGGTGTCGGCGGACAGGTTGGAAAACCAGAACTTCGTCGGCTCGGCTTTGTCACGGGGCCATTCGGCGAGCAGCCAGTGCTCGGGCCGCGGCGTGGAGCGCCGGTGATCGCCCTGGGCCGGGCGCACCCTCAAGGCCGCGAAACGCGAGGTCAGGATTTCGGCTGTGCCCTCGCGCCACCTGACCTCCCGCCAGGCCCCGGCAGGGAGACTTTTGGCCAGGGCCGCGACCTGGACGACCGGCGCATCGTCGCCGCCGCGGCGCAGCCGCTTGGGGCGTCGCCCGCGCCCGCTTGGCGCGGGAACCCCGGGGGTCATCCCAGGCGGCCAGACCGTTGCCGGCCCCGAAACCCCGACGACAAACACCAGACCCAGCTCCGCGAGGCCGTCGCGAAAGGCGCTCGAATTGCCGTAGCCGGCATCCGCCAAGACCACGCCCTCCGTAAGGCCCTCGGCCTGCGCCTCTTCGATCTGACCAAGGGCGATCTCGGCCTTGGTCCGAAACACAAGCTCCGCCGGCACCTTGGCCGTCTTGCGGCGCGCCGCATCCGCGGCCCAGGCCTCCGGCAGGTAAAGCCGCCAGGCAATCGGCAAGCTCGCCTCGGAGGTCGCAAGCGAGAGCGAAACCGCCACCTGGCAATTGTCCTGCTTGCCGAGCTGGCCGCAGTACTGCCGCGCCACGCCGACCGAATGACAGCCCTTCTTCGGAAAACCCGTATCGTCCACGATCCAGGCCTCGATCGGCCGGCGTGCCGTCATCACCGGAAGCACCGCCCCGCGCACCGCCCGCAGCAGGGCCGTCTCGTCCCAAGGCGATTGGCCGACAAAATGCAAAAGCGATTGATGTTCCGCCGAGGTCCGCTCCGGGCTCAGACGCGCCGCCATCGGCTCCACCGACTTGCGATCTCCCGGCAAAAGCAGGCCCGTGCAATAAGACCGAAACGGCGCAACCCGGTCGGCGTGGCCAAGGCAAGCGGAAAGATGTTCGACATAAGCCGAAAACCGAGCTTCACTGTCCCCGTCGCGCCATTCAAGATCCATGACTGAAACCCTTCATTCAGCGTGAATCTTCCCTAATAACACAACATCTTGTGCCATACCTCACAAAACTCGGCTAACCTTTTGACTCAGTAGGACTAGAGGCCCTGATCAAGGCCGCGGTCAAAGAGGCACTGGCCGAACTGCTTGCCGAGTCGCCCGGCTACCTGACGGCGCCAGCGCCCGGGCCTTCCGTGCCACAGCCTAACGCCGACGACCTGCTAACCACGGCCGAGGCGGCCAAGGAAGTGGGGCTTTCGAAGGCAACGCTGGAGAAATTGAGAGTTACGGGAGGTGGCCCGCCTTACCGCCGACTCTCGGCCCGCTGTATCCGCTACCGGAGAGAATCCTGTCGCGCCTGGGTCGAGGCCCGGGCCGCCCGGAACACGGGCGAGGCCGCGGCCAGAGGGGACGCCTAGCATGGGTGAGGTTGTTTTCCTTCGGCGACGCCCTCCTACCTGCAGGTGCGGGGTGGCCGGGCGATTGCAGGGGTGCTCGGCGCGCGAGCACTGGGTGCTTAGGACAAGGACCGGTCTGAGCGGCGAAACGCGCGAGGGTCTGCCCGTGGTCCGAGCGGTCCTGATCCGGCGGCGTCTTGTTTCCCTGTGCCCCGAGCCCTTGGGCGAGACGATCGAGCAGATTTGGCAGGCGGCCTACTTGTGTCCGTGGGGCGCCGAACCGAAGGCTGTGGTTCTTCATGGCTGGGCGCCGGGGACCGACCGCGCGGGAGCCGCCAAGCTTTCCTCTTGTCCGCATCTCAACGCGCCCGCCGAGCTCTGGATTGAAGCCGTTGATCTCGGCCTGCCAGCGCGAGCCCTTTGCGACGATGCGTCGGGGGGAAGGCGATGACCGACGACAACGACGACAAGGAGCCCGGCGCCCCACCGCCCGATGGCGATCCTACGTGCGTGTCGGGAAAAGATGCTGTGCGGCTTGTTGTCGACAATGCCAAGGATGCGCGGGGCGAAGCGGGCGGCAAGGCCTCGAAATCAAAGGCCGAGAGAAACGGGTCTTCGCCAATCAAGCGGCGCAGCCGCAAGACGGCGAAGTCGCGTTTGGCGCCGGTCCTGACGGCGGGGCTGAAGGCCTGGCACGGCGCGCGCAAGCAGCCCTACGTCACGATCCTGGGCGAAGGCCACGACGAGCACTGGCCGGTGGACAGCCCGGCGGTCCTTGACCTGCTGCGCGACCGTCACGAGGCCGAGCTCGACGAGTACCCAAGCGAGCCGGATCTCAACAAGGTAGTGGCCAGCCTGGCGAAGGACGCCAGGAAGGGGCCGCATCACGAGGCGGCTCTCCGGGTGGCGGAGTACGAGGGGGCGGTCTACATCGACGTCTGCCGCGACGACTGGGCCGCCGTGCGGATCTCCGACGATGGCGTCGAGGTGGTCCACCGCCCGCCCGTGCGCTTCATCCGCCACGAAGAGATGCTGCCCTTGCCGGAGCCGGAGCCGGTCGAAGTGGAGGGCGGCGGCCCGGGGCTTTGGGACTACTTGAAGGGGGGTT
>CAMYKD010000173.1 GCA_947258885.1 uncultured Kiloniellales bacterium
CGGCGAGTTCTCGGTCGAGACGACGAGCGTGTCGCGGCTGGTCTCGCCGGAAGAATCGGTCACGGTGAGCTGCAGCAGGTAGAGGCCGTCCTTGTCGACCACCAGGGTCGGGCGCACGTCGGCCTGGCTGGCCAGTTCCTGCGCGCTCAGCTCCGGCACCGAGATCAGCTTCCAGTCGTAGGCCAGCGGATCCTCGTCCGCGTCCGTCGAGAGGCTGCCGTCGAATTGCTCCTTGTGGCGGTTGTCAATCAGGTCGACGTAGGACGTCACGTCGCGGCCCGCCCGCGCCACGGGGGCGACGCCCTCGGTGCTGATCACCACCGTGTCGCTTGCTTCCGCGCGGGATTCATCCGTGACCACCAGCTGCACGACGTATGTGCCGTCGAAGGGCACGTTCAAGGTGGGCCTGACGGTGTTTGCACCGTCCAACGTCGCACCCCCGGTCGGCTCTTGCACCGTCCAGGCATAGGTCAGCAACTGGCCGTCGACATCGGTCGAGCCCGAGCCGTCGAGCTGGACCGGGGGGGATGCGCTCAGGATTCTCTGGTCAGGGCCGGCGTCGGCCACCGGCGCGGAGTTCGTCGTGCTGATGTAGACCGTGTCGGGCAGCGAGGAGCGGTTGCCCTCGGTGAGCGTTAGCTCGAACTCGTAGTCGCCGGGAGCATTCACTTCGAAGATCGGCTTGACCGCAGCGGCATCGCTCAGCGTCGGCGGCGCCGCGCCTGTCAGCCGGTCGGGCCACTCGACCGGCCGCCAGGCGAAGTCGTTCACCATGCCCTTGGGATCGGTCGAGCCCGAGCCGTCGAGCGTGCCCCGGGCCGTGCCGGTGACGGGATCCAAGGAAACCGTTTGGTCCGGGCCGGCGTCGGCGGTCGGCGGCAGGTTGCCCTGCGCGAAGGCGGGCGCATAGAGGTTCGCGCGTTCGGCGGCGCCGGGCCCGTCACCCAGCCAGGCCGGCATCAGGTCGCGCCAGGCGACCGTCGGCCCCAGCAGCGCCCCTACGAGGCCCAGGACGATGACGACGATGATGCTGCGCTCGCGCAGGGTCATGACAGTTCTCCCCGCCGGCCGCTTGCGGCCGGTCGCGTGGTCTTACGATTTCTGATCGTTGTGGGTTGGCAGTAGGTGAGCTGGCCGGCGGCGCGCTTGGCCGCGAAGTCGGTTCGGGTGTCCGCTAGGGCTGACACGCGCCCTTCCCCCCTCTTTCGAGCCGCCGCCGCCTGCCGTCCCGTTCCGGGGCCGCCCCATCCAGGCGCGGGCTGCTCTCTACTGACTGGGGTATGAGCCTAAACGACTTCGCGCGGCTGTTTCAAGCCGGTCACGCGAAAAATCTGGGGATAACTCGCTAACTGCCTGTGGCGTCAAGGACTTGAGTGCGGGCCGCGCGGGAGCTGTGCGTCCCGACGGGCACGAGCGCGCGCAACAGGCTCGCGCGGCAGGAACCAACGATGGCCGGGACGCCTTTCTCGGTCACATCGACCTCTCAGCCGAATCCAACTTGCCACCACCCATCGGGGTCGTCGTTTGGATCGGGCAGGCTCAGCGCGGCTTCGGATGGTGCTGGAAAGCCTCGCGGTCTACGAGCGCACACCCCGCTGGATGAGGCCTGTCGGGCCCAGGCCCTCGGACGTGCGTGAGGCTGAGCTCCTGATCGAAGGGCTCGACGTTCTGGCCCGGCATTTCGAGCGGCGATTCGATAGAGCAGCTTGAGTTACCGGCGAGGGAAAGCGCACGTGCGCGCTCGAATTTCCGGTGTCAGGGGTCTTCCGGGCATGGCCGGCGCCGGCTCCGAAAGGGTCTTTCTAGCCAGGGCCAGAAGTCAGTGCGTCACTCAATTTGAGCTTACATAAGTTCAATAAGGATCACGGAACCAGATCGCATCCAAGAGCGCAGGGAAGTTAAGTAGGAGCCAATCGCTCCAATTGCCCGGCGACGGGTCAATTTTCCGCATTCGAGGCTCTAGCCCGGATATCTCACGGAGTTTAGGTGCATCGGGGCTCTGAATCGGCGATAAATCTTCTGCACCAAAGAGTTAGCCGAGAGCAGAGGAGTTCCCCGATGCCGACAGAGTGTATCCCGGATATGTTTGGTTTTTCCAGGGTCGAAGGGCGTTCGGTGGTGGCGGCGTTCGACGGCGGGGCGGTGACGTCGGATGCGGGGGCTTTGCTCCTGGGGGCGACGGACTGCGCGATCGGACTGGTCGATCGCTTTGCTTCGTGTTTTGAGGACGGGCGCGCGCAAGACCAGGTGGTTCACGAGGTCCGCGCCATGGTGGCCCAGCGTGTGTTCGGGATCGCGCTGGGCTACGAGGACGTGAACGACCACGACGAGTTGCGCCATGATCCGGTTCTGGGGGCGCTGTCGGGCCGGCTGGAGGCGCGGCATCCGCGTTGCGCGCCGCTTGCCGGCAAGTCGACGCTGAACCGGCTGGAGCACGCGCCCGAGGGGGCGCCGGGGCGCTACCACAAGATCGGTCACGATCCGAGTGCAATCGAGGACCTGTTCGTCGATCTGTTCCTCGAGGCGCACAAGACCCCGCCCAAGCGGCTGGTGCTCGACCTCGACGCCACCGACGATCCGATTCACGGGCACCAGGAGGGAAGGTTCTTCCACGGTTACTACGACTGCTACTGCTATCTGCCGCTCTACATCTTCTGTGGCCGGCACCTTCTGGCGGCCAAGCTCCGGCGCTCGAACATCGATGCCTCGGCGGGATCGGTCGAGGAGGTCGCGCACATCGTGGGTCAAATCCGGGCGCGCTGGCCGCGCGTGCGTATCCTGCTCAGGGGCGATTCGGGCTTCGCGCGCGAGACGCTGATGGCGTGGTGCGAGAAGAACCGGGTCGACTACCTCTTCGGGCTGCAACGCAACAAGCGCCTGGAGGCGCGCATTGCCGGCGAGCTTCTCGCCGCCGAGGCCGCGCGCGCGGCGAGCGGCAAAGCGGCGCGTCTGTTCGCCGACTTCCTGTGGACCACCAAGGAGAGCTGGAGCCGGCGGCGGCGGGTCGTCGCCAAGGCGGAGTGGACCACGGGCGGCCCCAACCCGCGCTTTGTCGTCACCTCGCTCAAGCCGGCCGAGTATGGCGCCAGAAAGCTCTACGAAGACCTCTACTGCGCGCGCGGCGAGATGGAGAACCGGATCAAGGAGTGCCAGCTCGACCTCCTGGCCGACCGCACCTCTGCGGCCACCATGCGCGCCAACCAGCTGCGCCTGTGGTTCGCCTCGATGGCTTACGTGCTGATCTGCGCGCTCAGGCGCATCGGCCTCGCCCATACCCAGTTCGCCGCCGCCACCTGCGGCACTCTCCGCTTGAAGCTCCTCAAGATCGGCGCCCAGGTTCGCGCCAGCGTCCGCCGGGTCAAGGTCGCCATGGCCTCGGCCTATCCCTGGCAGCCGGAGTGGGCGTTGGCCCACGCCCGATTATCCGCCGCCGCGGCGTAAGCGGCTCAACCAACCCCGCCTTTCAACAACACAGCAACAGCACAGACCTGAAACAGCCGCCAGGCGCGGCAATGCTCCCGCGCGCCCGCGCAAAACAACGACCCGAGCTAACCACAATCCGACGAATCCAAATTACATCGGTGAGATATCCGGGCTAGCTTTCGAAGGCGGGCTCCCACTCGCCGCACCACTCGTCCGAGGGGGCCAGGGGCCAGGCGGCCTGGGCCTTGGGCGCTTCGCCCGTCGAGGCATCGAAGCTCAAGGGCTGCGGCGCATAGCGCCGGCAGTTGCCCAACTGGACCTTGGTGTTGACGATGTTCGGATCGTCGCGGTCGAGGAACTCGTCGACTCCGGTCCAGTTTCTGCAGCTGCGGCATGCCTTCATCTATCCAACTCCTGACTGTCCTTGGGTTCAGGCCGGTGACGGCGCTCACGCCGCCGTATTGCCT
>CAMYKD010000174.1 GCA_947258885.1 uncultured Kiloniellales bacterium
GTGATGGTCGTTCAGGATGGTGGGGAACTGCTGGAACAGGACGCTGTCCTCGGGGTTCTCGACGTGCTGCTCGAGCGCCAGGTTGCCCTTGGTCTTGGCCACTTTGAAGACCTGGTACAGCAGGCCGAGCAGGTCGATGTAGCTTTCCTTCTTGTAGACCGGCCCCTTGAGGCTGGCCGTGAACGCGCCCGCCGCGCCTTTGAGCACCGGCGCCGTGTTGGAGATGATGAAGGCGCCGATCGCCGAGCCGACGATGATCACCACCTCGAAGGGCTGCCACAGCACCGCCAGCTTGCCGCCCAGGGCGGCGTAGCCGCCGAAGGTGCAGACAACCACGACGATGGCACCGATGATCAAGGCCATGAAGACTCCGTCTCCGGCAGGACGGTTGATCCGAGGCCCGTAAGGTTACAAAGTGGAGTAAAGAAATGGTTTAGTCGGAAATAGTTAGCTAATTACAGCGAGGCGCTCCGGGGGCGATTCGGGCCGGGGCGCCCGGCGTTCAGGCGAGCGCCTGGCCCAGGTCGGCGATCAGGTCGGCCTCCTCCTCGACGCCGACCGACAGCCGCACCAGACCGTCGGAGATGCCGAGCGCCGCGCGCGTCTCCGCCGGGATCGAGGCGTGGGTCATGATCGCCGGGTGCTCGATCAGGCTCTCCACGCCGCCCAGGCTCTCGGCCAGCGAGAAGATCTCGACCCGCTCGAGGAAGCGCCGCGCTTCGTCCAGGCCGCCGTTCAGGACCGCCGTCACCATGCCGCCGCCGGCCGGCATCTGCCGCTGGGCCAGCGCGTGCTGGGCGTGGCTCTCCAGCCCGGGGTAGAAGACCCGCTCGATCTTGGGGTGCGCTTCGAGAAAGGCAGCCACGGCCGCGGCGTTGGCGCAGTGCCGGGCCATGCGCAGGGCCAGGGTCTTGAGCCCGCGCAGGGCCAGGAAGGAGTCGAAGGGCCCCTGCACGCCGCCGACCGCGTTCTGCAGGAAGGCCAGGCGCTCGGCCAGCTCGGGCCGGTCGCCGACCGCCAGCACGCCGCCGACCATGTCCGAGTGGCCGTTCAGGTACTTGGTGGCCGAGTGCATGACCAGGTCGAAGCCCAGCTCCAACGGACGCTGCACCCAGGGCGTGGCAAAGGTGTTGTCGCAGGCGCTCAGGATGCCGCGCCGCCGGCCCAGCTCGGCGACAGCCTCGAGGTCGACCAGCTTCAGCAACGGATTTGTGGGGCTCTCGACCCAGATGAGCCGGGTCTCCGGCCGGATCGCGGATTCCAGCGCCGCGAGATCGGTCATGTCGACGAAGCTGAAGTCGAGGCCCGCGCTCCGCCGCCGCACGTTCTCGAACAGCCGGTAGGTGCCGCCGTAGAGGTCGTCCATGGCGACCACGTGGCTGCCGCTCTCGAGCAGCTCGAGCAGCGTGCCGGTGGCGGCCATGCCCGAGGCGAAGGCGAAGCCCGCCGTGCCGCTTTCCAGATCGGCGATACAGCGCTCGTAGGCCATGCGGGTCGGGTTCTGGGTGCGGCTGTACTCGTAACCCTTATGCACCCCGGGGCTCTCCTGCACGTAGGTCGAGGTGGCGTAGATCGGCGGCATCACCGCGCCGGTCGAGGGGTCCGGTGCCTGGCCGGCGTGGATCGTGCGGGTCGCGAAGCCGAGCCGGTTCGGGCGTTTCGTCTGGTCCGTCATGGCTGTCCTACTTCATCCGCCGGCGCAGGTGGTTCAGGAGGTCGATGCGGGTGATCAGGCCGAGAAACTTTTCGCCGTTCAAGACGATGGCCACGTGGTCGTGCTCGAAGATCGGCAGGAGCGCGTCCATGGGCTGGTCGGCCTGCAGGGTCTCGAGCCGGGTGATCATGGCCGAGGAGACCGGGTCCTTGAAGTGCGCCTCGTCGCGGAACACGGCGAGCAGGATGTCGCTCTCGTCGATGATGCCGGCCACCTTGCCGTCGGCGTCGAGCACGGGCAGCTGCGAGATGTCGTAGAGCTTCATGCGCCCGTAGGCGATCAGCAGCGTGTCCTCTGGGGCCAGGGTGACCGTGGCGTGCTCGCCGTGGCGCCGGGCGATCAGGTCCGAGAGGTCGCCGCGGCGCGCGCGCTCGATGAAGCCCTGGTCGATCATCCAGTAGTCGTTGAACATCTTGGACAGGTACTTGTTGCCGCTGTCGCAGACGAAGGTGACGACCCTCTTGGGCGCCGTCTGCTCGCGGCAGTAGCGCAGCGCCGCGGCGATCAGCGTGCCCGTGGAGGAGCCGCCCAGGATGCACTCCTTGGCCAGCAGCTCGCGCGCGGTCATTAGCGATTCCCGGTCGGGGATGGCATAGGCGCGCTTGACCGAGGAGAGGTCGCAGACCGGCGGCAGGAAGTCCTCGCCGATGCCCTCGACCACCCAGGAGCCGACCTCCTCGGCGATCTCGCCGGTCTCGACGTAGTGGGTCAGCACCGAGCCCTCCGGATCGGCCAGCACCATCTCCACATGGGGCGCCGCCTTGGCGAAGAAGCGGGCGAGCCCCGTGATCGTGCCGCCCGAGCCGACGCCGCTTACGACCGCGTCCAGCTCGTGGCCCATCTGCTCCCAGATCTCGGGGCCCGTGGTGGCCTCGTGGGCGTCCGGGTTGGCCTCGTTGCCGAACTGGTTGACGTAGAACGCGCCGGGGATCTCCTTGGCCAGGCGCTCGGCGATGTCCTGATAGTACTCCGGGTGGCCCTTGCCGACGTCCGAGCGGGTCAGGCGCACCTCGGCGCCCAGCGCCTTGAGGTGGAAGATCTTCTCCTGGGCCATCTTGTCCGGCACCACGATGATCAGCTGGTAGCCCTTCTGCGCGGCGACCAGGGCGAGGCCCAGGCCGGTGTTGCCGGCGGTCGCCTCGACGATCGTGCCGCCGGGCTCGAGCCGGCCCTCCTTTTCCGCCGCCTCGATCATCGAGCGGCCGATGCGGTCCTTGATCGAGCCGCCGGGGTTCTGGTTCTCCAGCTTGAGGAACAGGCGGCAGGGCCCGGTGTCGATGCGTTTCACCTCGACCATGGGCGTGTCGCCGATCATCTCGAGCACGTTGGAGTAAGTGGGCGCCGGTGCAGCCATGATCGCACTCCCGTCCGCGCCGCCGGGAGGGCGGCGCCGCAAGGGCCAGTAAAGGCGAGGGCGGCGCAAGGCGCAAGCCCCGCCGCGGCCAGCCGACCCGCGCCGGCGCGAAAAAACGGAACGAGCCCATGCACGGTAAAAAGTTCTTCGATTCCAAGGTGTTGGAGGCAGCTGCCGATCGGGATTTTACGTAACCTCTTGAAAACAAAAAGATTTCACCACAGCCTCCCTTCGCGAAGCCCGCTTCGGCGGGCGAAGGGAGGCTGTGGTGAAACCCTTTCTTGGTATGCCGATCGTGACCCTATCCCGCCCCGCCAGGCAGACGAGCCCGCGCTGCGGCGCGCGGACCCGCAAGGGCACGCCCTGCCGGGCGCCGGCGGTCCGGGCCAAGCGCCGCTGCCGCCTGCACGGCGGCGCCCGGGGCTCCGGCGCCCAGCCCGGCAACACCAACGCGTTAAAGCACGGCTTCTACAGCGCGCAGGCCGAGGCCGACCGCCGGCGCCTGCGCGCGCTGATCCGGGCGTGGCGGAAGGGGGTGGCGGGGCTGGGGTGACGGGGCGGCAAGCCGCCGGGTTGCGGCGGATGATCCAGGAACGCGTTCTAGGCTCGGGGAGGCACGTCTGTCTTGTGTGCTATTTCGAACCTACCTTTGGTGGGGTCGATACGGGCAAGTTTAGCCACAGAAAGCGGCCTTCTAAATTGCGTCCCCGGGCTCCGGTGTCGCCCTTGGCGAAGCGGCCTTTGCCAGGCTCTCGCCCTCGGTCACGGCGTCGATATAGACGGGCTCGCCCTGGTCCTT
>CAMYKD010000175.1 GCA_947258885.1 uncultured Kiloniellales bacterium
CGGCCTTGATCGGGAAGTGGACCTTGATGTCCGCGCCCTCCATGACGGTCGGCGCATCGGCCGCGGCGCTCAGCGGCTCCCCGCTCGGCTCGGCGGCCAACAGCTTCTGTGTATAGGGGTGCTGCGGGCGCTCGAAGATGTCCTCGACATCGCCCTGCTCGACGATCTCGCCGCGGGTCATGACCGAGACCCGGTCGGCCATCTTGCGCACGATCGACAGGTCGTGGGTGATCAGCAGCATGGCCATTCCGAGCTTCTGCTGCAGCTCCTTCAGGAGCTTGAGTATCTGCGCCTGGATGGTGACGTCGAGCGCGGTGGTCGGCTCGTCGGCGATCAGCAGGTCGGGCTCGTTGGCGAGCGCCATGGCGATCATCACCCGCTGGCGCTGGCCGCCCGAGAGCTCGTGCGGATAGGCGGCCAGGCGCTTCTCGGGCTCATGGATGCCGACCAGGTCGAGCAGCTCGAGCGTGCGCGCGCGCGCCGCCTCGCCGACCAGCCCCTTGTGCAGGATCAGCGTCTCGTTGATCTGCTTCTCGACCTTGTGCAGCGGGTTGAGCGAGGTCATCGGCTCCTGGAAGATCATGGAGATCTCGTCGCCGCGTACGTCGCGCAACACCTCGCCGCTGGCTCCGATCAGCTCGCGTCCCTTGAAGCGGACCGAGCTGCCGGCCGGGTGGCGGGCCAGCGGATAGGGCAGCAGCTGCAGGATCGAGAGTGCGGTCACCGACTTGCCGGAGCCGCTCTCGCCCACGAGCGCCACGGTCTCGCCCTTGTCGATCGCGAAGGAGGCGCCCTTGACCGCCTCGACGGCCCCGCCGGCCATGTCGAAGGTGACGCCGAGGTTGGCGATCCCGAGCAGCGTCTCGGCCATTTATTCTGCCCCCCTTGCCGGAACGGGTTCGGGTGTCCCGCCGGCCTCCGGCGCCGGCCCGGTCTCTTCGGGCGGCGCGGCCCCGGCGAAGAGCTTGCGCGGATCGAAGGCGTCGCGCACCGCCTCGCCGATGAAGATCAACAGGCTCAGCATGACTGCGATGGTGACGAAACCGGTCAACCCCAGCCAGGGCGCTTGCAGGTTCGCCTTGCCCTGGGCCAAAAGCTCGCCGAGCGAGGCCGAGCCCGGCGGCAGGCCGAAGCCGATGAAGTCGAGCGCCGTCAGGGTCGTGATCGAACCCGAGAGTATGAACGGCATGAAGGTGAAGGTGGCGACCATCGCATTGGGCAGCACATGGCGGAACATGATGACCCGGTCGCTCACGCCCAGCGCCCGGGCCGCGCGCACATAGTCGAAATTGCGCGCGCGCAGGAACTCGGCGCGCACCACGCCGACCAGGCTCATCCAGCTGAACAACAGCATGATGCCGAGCAACCACCAGAAGTTGGGCTCGACGACGCTGGCCAAGATGATCAGCAGATAAAGGATGGGCAGACCCGACCAGACCTCGATGAAGCGCTGGAACAGCAGGTCGGTCCAACCGCCGAAGTAGCCCTGCACGGCGCCGGCCGCAACGCCCACGATCGAACTGAAGAAAGTCAGGACGAGGCCGAACAGGACCGAAATGCGGAAGCCGTAGATAAGCCGCGCCACCAGGTCGCGGGCCTGATCGTCGGTGCCCAGCCAGTGTTCGGCGCTGGGTGGAGCCGGCGCCGGCACGGGCAGGTCCCAGGCAACGGTGCGGTGGTTGTAGCGGACCGGCGGCCAGACCATCCAGCCGCGCTGGTCGATCAGATCCGCGACGTAGGGGTCGCGGTAATCGGCCTCGGTCAGGAACTCGCCGCCGAACTCGGTCTCGGCGTAGGTCTTGAGGACCGGCGTGTAGAATGCGCCTTCGAAATAGACCAGCACCGGCTTGTCGTTGGCGATCACCTCGGCGACCAGGCTGAGGCCGAACAGCGCCAGGAAGATCCAGAGCGACCAGAAGCCGCGCTGATTGGCGCGGAAGTTGTGCAGGCGCCGCCGGTTCAACGGCGAGACCTTGAGACCCAGGAAGCGTTCCTTGCGGACCAGGGCGGTGCTCACCTCACACCTCCCGGCGTTCGAAGTCGATGCGCGGATCGATCACCGTGTACATCAAATCGCCGACCAGGTTCATGAGCAGGCCGAGCAGCGAGAAGAAGAAGAGGGTGGCGAACATCACCGGATAGTCCCGGTTGATCGCGGCCTCGAAGCCGAGCAACCCCAACCCGTCGAGCGAGAAAATGACCTCGATCAACAGCGCGCCGGTGAACAGAATGGAAATGAAGGCGCTCGGGAAACCGGCGATCACGATCAGCATGGCGTTGCGGAACACATGGCCATAGAGCACCCTGCCCTCGGTCAGACCCTTGGCCCTAGCCGTGGTCACGTACTGCTGGTTGATCTGGTCCAGGAAGGAGTTCTTGGTCAGCATGGTCAACCCGGCAAAGCCGCCGATCACCATGGCCGTGATCGGCAGGGCCATGTGCCAGAAATAGTCAGCGATCCTGTCCGGCCAGCCGAGCTCGCTCCAGTTCTCCGAGACCAGGCCGCGCAAGGGGAACCAATCGAAATAGCTCCCGCCCGCGAAGACGACGACCAGCATGATCGCGAAGAGAAAGCCTGGAATGGCGGTGCCGATGACGACCACCACGCTCGTCCATATGTCGAAACGCGAGCCGTCGCGTACCGCCTTGCCGACGCCCAAAGGAATCGAGATCAGGTAGACCAAGAGCGTCGTCCAGATGCCGAGCGAGATCGACACGGGCATCTTCTCGATCACCAGATCGACGACCTTGCGGTCGCGGAAGAAGCTCTCGCCGAAATCGAACATGACGTAGTTCCCGATCATCTCGACGAAGCGAATGTGCAGCGGCTTGTCGAAGCCGTACAGGCGCTCCAACTCCTTCACAAACTCCGGGTCCAGGCCTTGGGCGCCGCGGTACTTGCTGGTGACGTCCTGCCCGCCCGCCTGGGCGCCCGGCATGGCCTGAAGTTCGCCGGTGCCGGTCCGGGTGATGCGTTCGGTCGCGAGCACGCCCTGGCCGGTTAGCTGACCGATCATCTGCTCGACCGGACCGCCCGGAGCGAGCTGGATGACCACGAAGTTGATCACCATGATCGCCAGCAGGGTCGGCACGATCAGAAACAGCCGGCGAATGATATAGGCGAGCATAAGTGTCAGCTTCCCCTAGCCGCGAGAGGTTGTTCTCTGCAACGGGCCTTTGGCCCGACCACCGGCAAGACCTGCTCCGTCATCGGGCCGCCGCCTCCGTCCGGCGGCGCTGTTTCAGTGCGCGGGCCTTGGCTTCGTCGAACCACCAGTAGTCGATCGCGGTGCCGCGGTGCGGTGTCACCTCCGGGCGGCTGAACTTGTCCCAGTAAAGAATGCGGTCGACCCTCAGGTGCCAGTTGGGGATGACGTAGTGCCCCCAGAGCAGCACCCGGTCGAGCGCCCGGGTCCGGGCGACCAGGCTTTCCCGGCTGGGCGCGGTGATGACCAACTCGATCAACTCGTCGATCACCGGGTCCTTGATGCCGGCGTAGTTTCGTGCCGCGGCCGAGTCCGCCGCCTCGCTGCTCCAATAGTTGCGCTGCTCGTTGCCGGGCGACTCCGACTGGCCCCAGCCGCTGATGAACACCGAGTCCGCCGCCTCGCTGCTCCAATAGTTGCGCTGCTCGTTGCCGGGCGACTCCGACTGGCCCCAGCCGCTGATGAACACATCGAAATCGAAGGCCCTGATTCGGTTGATGTATTGCGACTGGTCGACCAGGCGCACCCGCGCGTCGATGCCCAGGCGTTTCAGGTTGCGCGCGAAGGGCAGGACGATGCGCTCGAAGGCCGGGCTGATCAGCAGGATCTCAAAACGGAATGGCTCGCCGGTTTCGGCCCTCACCAGCTTGAAGTCGCGCACCACCCAGCCGGCCTCATCGAGCAGGGCGAAGGCCCGGCGCAGATTGTCCCGCGGCCATCCAGAGCCGTCCGTCTCCGGGGCTTCGTAGACTCGGGTGAAGACCTCGTCCGGAATGCGGCCGCGATAGCGTTCCAGGATCTCCAGTTCCTCGCCCTCGGGAAGCGCCCGGGCGGCCAGGTCCGAGTTGGAGAAGTAACTCTCCGTGCGGGTGTACTGGCCGAAGAAGAGGTTCCGGTTGGTCCACTCGAAGTCGAAGGCGTAGGCCAGCGCCCGGCGTACGCGCGGGTCGGCGAACTTCGGCCGGCGCGTATTCATAATGAAGGCTTGCATGCCGGTCGTGCGTCTGTGCTCGATGGCCTCGCGTTTCAGCCAGCCTTCGCGCACCGCCGGCACGTCGTAGTCCAAGGCCCAGGCCTTGGCCTGGTTCTCGGCGCGGAAATCGAT
>CAMYKD010000176.1 GCA_947258885.1 uncultured Kiloniellales bacterium
CGCCTGCGCCTGCGAGGTCGAGCAGACCGGCGGCGCATACGGCGGCTACGGCATCGTCACGATCCTCTATGCCGGCGCGCTGCTCAACGCGATCTACGACATTCCAGCCGTCCGCTACGACGGCTACCGGGTCTATACCAACACGCCGGCCTGCGGCGCCATGCGCGGCCACGGCACGGTCGACGTGCGCCATGCCTTCGAGTGCCTGCTCGACACCATGGCCGCGGAGCTCGGCCTCGATCCCTTCCAGGTGCGGCGGCAACACCTCCTCGAGGCGCCGACGCGCACGATCAACGACCTGATGGTCGAGTCCTACGGCCTGCCGGAATGCCTCGATTGGGTCGAGCAGGCTTCGGGCTGGCAGCGGCGCAAGGGCGGGCTGCCGTCGGGCAAGGGCCTGGGCCTCGCCTGTTCGCACTACGTCAGCGGCGCGGCCAAGCCGGTCCACTGGACGGGCGAGCCGCACGCCGTGGTCAATCTGAAGCTCGACTTCGACGGCGGCATCACGATCCTGACCGGCGCGGCGGACATCGGCCAGGGCTCCTCTACCATTCTGGCCCAGGTGGTCGGCGAGGTTCTGGGCCTGGATTTCGACCGCTTGACCGTGATCGCCAACGACAGCCGCATCACACCCAAGGACAACGGCTCCTACTCGTCGCGCGTCACCTACATGGTCGGCAACGCCGCCCTGCAGGCGGCCGAGCGACTGAAAGCGGTCCTGGTCGCGGCGGCGGCGCGCAAGCTCGAGGCGAAGCCCGAGGACATCGAGTGCCTGGGCGAGACCTACCGGGTCGCCGGCGGTCAGGACAGCGGCATCTCCTTCAAGGACGTGGTGGCCGAGGCCCTGGTCGACACCGGCACCATCACCGTCAAGGGCACCTTCACCGTGCCCCGGGAATACCAGGGCGGCAAGTTTCGCGGCGCCGGCGTCGGCCCGAGCATGGCCTACTCCTATTCGGCCAGCGCGGCGGAGGTCAGCGTCGACCAGGTGACCGGACGGGTCACGGTCGATAAGGTCTGGGTCGCCCACGACTGCGGCTTCGCCATCAATCCCCTTTCGGTCGAAGGCCAGGTGCAGGGCGCGGTTTGGATGGGCCTGGGCCAGGCGCTCAGCGAGGAAACCCGCTATGTGACGGGCCTTCCGGTCGGCCCCAACATCCTCGACTACCGGGTGCCGACCATCGTGCCATCGTGGAATCGCCCGATATCGAGGTCAAGATCGTCGAGACCCTCGACCCGGGCGGCCCCTTCGGCGCCAAGGAGGCGAGCGAGGGCGCGCTGTCCAGCATCCTCCCGGCCATCGCCAACGCCGTCCACGACGCCGTCGGCGTGCGCCTGACCGAGACTCCGCTGACGCCCGACCGGGTCATGACCGCGCTGATCAAGCAGGAGCGCGCGGCCAAGCGGGCAGGCGCGCGGGGCGCGGCCTGATGGAATACCTGCCCGATTTCGACCTCCTTCGGCCGAAGACGGTCGATGAAGCGCTCGCCCTTCGCCGGGAGAACCCCGAGGCGCGTCTGCTTGCGGGCGGCACCGATCTGATCGTCAATATTCGGCGCGGCATCGTCGACCCGAAGGCGGTCATCGACATCACCGGCATCGCCGATCTTCGCGCGATCACGTCTACGGGCGGCGGAGGCCTGAGGATCGGCGCCGCCGTGACGCTGGCCGAGTTCCTGGAAGACCGCCGTCTCGCAGACGACTATCCGGCGCTCCGCGAGGCGGCGGCGGAAGTGGCCGCCGCCAGCCATCGCGAAGTCGCCACGCTCGGCGGCAACCTCTGCCTGGACACCCGCTGCCTGTACTACAACCAGAGCGAATGGTGGCGCAGCGCCAACGGCTATTGCCTGAAGTACCGCGGCGATGTCTGCCATGTGGCGCCTTCGGGCACGCATTGCTTCGCGGCCTTCAGCGGGGACCTCGCCCCCGCCGTCATGGTGCTCGGCGGGACGGTCGAGATCGCAGGGCCCGACGGCGGACGAACGGTGCCCTTGGGAGAGATCTACGAAGACGATGGCGCGGCCCACCTGCGCCTCGCAGAGGACGAGATTCTGACCGCGGTCCATCTTCCCGCTACGCCCCACGCCGCGCCCCGGTGGCGATCCGGCTATGCCAAGGCGCGGGTGCGGGGCGCCATCGACTTTCCCCTGGCCGGCGCCGCCATCGCCTTGCACACGGAGGGGCGCATCCTCGAGGACCTCCGCATCGCGTTGACGGGTACCAACTCCTGCCCCATCCTGATCGCGGGAACCGAGCGGCTGGTCGGCGAGACGATCGGCGAAGAGACGGCGGAGAAACTGGCCGCCATGCTGCCCAAGCAGATCCAGCCCATGAGCAGCACCTTCACGCCGCCCGGCTATCGCCGAAAGGTCGTCGCCAATCTGGTGCGCTCGCTGTTTCGCCGCCTGACCGAAGCGTCCTGATCTTAGCCAGCGGCGCTGATCCGCCGTAGGAGGTCGATCAACGCCCCCACTTCGCCCGCTTCGAGGCCGGCAGCGATGTGCTTTTCGTGACGCCGCACCTTCGGCCTAACCGCGGCGAGAAGGGCCTTGCCCCGCGCGGTCAGGCCAAGGACGTTGGACCGGCGATCGGAGGCGGATTCATGACGCGCCACGAGCCGCCGCTCTTCGAGCCGGTCGATGACAGCCACCATGGTCGAACGCTCGATGCCCAGAACCCGGGCGAGGGCGGACTGGTTGAGGTCCGGGTTCCTGTCGATCAGCGTCAAGACGCCGAACTGACCGGGCGTGATCTGGTCTTCGGCCATGGTCCGCATGAAGTCGTTGAACACCGCGGCCTGTGCACGGCGCAGGTGGTAGCCGAGCAACTCGTCCAAGATCCCGTTGTCGACGGTCGCGGCGGTCCGGGACGGCGCGCTCGGTTTACGGCCTTGGCGGCTGTTCGGTTTCACGAGGTCCCCGACAGTTTCTCGCCGACGACGGCGCGCAACTTGAACCGCTGCATCTTTCCCGTCGCCGTCTTGGGCAGCTCCTCCAAATAGACGAATCGCCGGGGGCATTTGTAGATAGAAAGCTCCGCGGTCAGCGCGTCGGTCAGTTCGCGCTCGAGGTTTTCCCGGTCGACCGCCGGATCGCGGGGCACCAGACAAAGCGCCAGACGGACGAACCCGCCGCCATCCTCGAATCCGACGACGGCGGCCTCGGATACCTTGGCGTTCTTGAGGACGGCCTCCTCGATCTCGGCGGGACCGACCCATTGCCCCGAGATCTTCAGCATATCGTCGGCCCGTCCCTGATGCTGGTATCGGCCGTCGCCGTCCCGGACGAAGACATCCCCGGTACGATACCAGCCGGCATCGAAGGCCGCGGCGGTCCGCGCCGCCTGGTTCCAGTATCCGGCGGCCAGGCACTCCGAACGCACCCAGAGAACGCCCGGGGTATCCGCATCCGCGATCGTCTCCCCGGTGTCTCCGACCAAGCGAACCTCGATCCCAGGGAACGGTTTGCCGGTCGCCCCGGGGCAATAGTCGTCGGGGCGATTGCCGAGGAACATCATCAAAGCTTCGGTCGCGCCTATGCCCTCCAGAATGGGATGGCCCGTGGCCGCCAGCCACTGCCGAAACAGGCGTTCGGGAAGACGTTCGCCGGCGGAGATGAAATGGCGAACCGAGCAAACCGCCGCCGACCCGGCCAGATCCTCCTCGAGCAGGCTTCGATAGAGGGTCGGTACGCTGAAGACGACGTCCGGGCGATGGCGTTCGACCACCGCGGCGATCGCCTGTGCCGAGGGCCAACCCGCATTGAGCACGGCGGTCGCGCCGAGGCGAAGCCCGGCCAGCAGGATATGTCCCAGGGAGAATGCGAAGAACAGCTTCGACGTACAGAACAAGCGCTCGCCCGGCTCGACCCCATAGACCGCGGCCAGGTAGCGATCCGCTGCCCTTAGTGACCGCAGCCGATGCACGGCGGCCTTCGGCGTCCCGGTCGTGCCGGAGGTATACATCCAAAGTGCCATGCCGTCGGGATCCAGGGACACCGAATCCAGCTCCGCCGGTTGCTCCTGCATCAGGTCGGCGAGACCGGGCCGCTCGTCGGACCGGCCCTCGCTCAGGACGACCATCGGCATGGCTTTCAGGCCAAGTCCCGCCTGGTCCAGGAGCGCGACGAATTCCGGGCCGACGACGATCAGCTTGCAGCCGCTGTCCTCGATGATGAATCCCAGCTCGCCCGCCGAGGTGCGGAGGTTGAGGGCAACGGGAACCGCACCGATCTTCATGGCGCCCAGATAGGCGAAAAAGAACTCCGGACTGTCGTCGACCAGCAACAGGACGCGGTCCTGCGCTTCGACACCGCACTTTCTGAAGGCACCCCCGCAGCGGCACGCGGCGGCCGCGAGCTCGGAATAGGAGATCTCGCGCTCGCCGGCCAGGATCGCCGGGGACTCGGCGAGCCCGCCATGGAGAGCCGTCCCGAGAAGCTCGTCCGCGCCGTTCATTCTCAGCCCCGTCCTCTCCTCCACACCGGTCAGGGTCTATGCTCCCGCACGGGGCGGCATCGTCCGATTGTTCGGTGCCCGAACAAGTCTGGTTCGGACACCGGCTCGCTGTCAAGGAAAGCGGCGATATCGCTCCTCGAGGCTCAATCCACGTGCAGCGGCAGGGCTACCGGGCGCGAAGAAGATGAACTCCTCCAGAAACCGGTCATAGGCCGACACGCTCGGCGTCGCCACGCGCAGGAGGATGTCGGCGTCCCCGGTCGTGAAGAAGCATTCCATGACCTCCGGGCGGACACGGATCGACTGGGCGAATTCCTGAGCCGACTTCGCCGAATGGCGCGCCAGCGTGATGTGCGCGAACACGCATTCCCCGAGGCCGACCTTCGCCGGATCGATGATTGCGACGTATCGCAGGATCACGCCTGCCTCCTCCAATGCCTTGACCCGCCGCCAGCAGGCCGACGGCGACAGGCCCACCTGTTTGGCCAGCTCCTCGTTGGTAAGCCGCGCATTGGCCTGCAGCGCCATCAGAATGCGCCGCTCATAGGCGTCGAGTTGAACCGCACCCTTCGACTCCGGTTCCGGCATGACAAAATATCCTTCCGCTCTTACCGGCTACTCGAAAAATTCTTTCTAAATTAACCATATTATCGGCAAAAAAGAAATCATTTTTCGCTTTGACAGGCATAGACTTCCAGGCTGCATTCCCATCACCAGCGCGAGAGCAATCATGTCTCCAGACGGCGCCAGCCCGACCATCGAAGCACCCCGCACAGCCGCCTCGGAATCCGATGCACGC
>CAMYKD010000177.1 GCA_947258885.1 uncultured Kiloniellales bacterium
AGCCTGCGCAGCCGCAAACGGGCGCTCGAGACCCTCGAGGCAGACGCACCCAAACGCCACCGCCGCACCACCGTCTGACCAAAACCCGCCCGCACCGACGCGGGCCCTTGGGGGCGCTATTGCGTCAGGGCGAGTGAGTCGATACGGCGCTTGACGTTTTCATAGGGGAGCGTGCCGGGGTCGAGCTGTACGAGCAGTCGGCCCCAGAGCGCGGCGGCAGCCGCCGGGTTTCGGCCCTGCGCCTCGGCAAGCCCCAGATACCATAGCGCCCGCATGTTGTTCGCGTCGCGGCCGAGCAGATCGCGCATGGTCCCCACGGATTCGCCGGGCAAAGGATCGATTTGGTCCGGGGCGGCCAGGGTCGCATCGGCGTAGCTCAAGACCAGGTCGACGTTCGCAGGATCCAAAGCGACGGCGCGCGCCAGCGCGGACTTCGCCTTCTCGGGCTCTTCCAGAACGAGATAGGAACGGCCCAGGCGGCTCCAACCCTCGACGTCGCCGGGATTGCCCTCCAGGCGTTCGGCGAGCCGGGCGACCATGCCGCGGATCATTTCGGTCTGCTCGTCGCTGGTCATCGACTGCACCGCCGCGAGATCCTCGGCGGACGGCCCGGACGGCCCGGACGGTCGGGGCGGCGGGTGGCGGCTGGGGGCAATGGAGGCCAGGTCGATATCGAAATCGGCCGCGGCGCGCTCTATGTTCTCGCGCAGATCCGGTAGCCAGGGCGTTCCCGGGTCCACGTCGGCCTCGAGCGCCAGCCAGATCTCCAGTGCCCCCCGGCCGTCGCCCGCCTGGACCCGGGCCAGTCCGAGATAGAACTTGGGACCGGGATTGTCCGGCTGGGCGCGGCTGACCTCCTCCATCACCTTGCGCGCTTCCGGGGTGACGATCCCGCCGGCTGCGGCAATCAGGGTCTCGCCGTACGCGCCCGCCAGATCGGGCCGGTTGCCCGAAAGGTCCACCGCGCGCCGGTAGGCTCCGGCCGCTTCCTGGTACCGTCCGGCCGAAAGGTACGAACGGGCCAGCAGGATCCAACCTTCCAGGTTGTCGGGTTCCGTTTCGAGCCGTTCGGCAAGACGATCAATTGCCGCCGCCATGTCGGAGCCGACGTGCTGGGCCGCGGCGGTCGTGTCATTCCCTCGGGCGGCAAAGGGATAGCCCGGCTCGGTGGGGGATCCTACGGCGAGATACAGGAGGACGGCGCCAAGGGGCAAGCCCGCCGCCACGAGCGCCGCGGCGATCCACCGGGCGCTCTGCCCGGCCAATGGATCGCTCTTCTCTTGGGCCTGCGCCTCCGCGGTGCCGGCGGCGGCCAGCATGAGGCGGGAGATTTCCGCCTCCGCGGCCTCGGCTTCCGAAGGCGTCAGTAGGCCACGCTCGAAGTCCCGCTTCACTTCGGCGAGACGGTCCCGGTAAATCGCCGTCTCCAGCGCCGCACGCGATAAGGCGGCCCTCTGTCGTCTCACCAAGGGGAGCAGGAGCGATACCAGCACTCCGGCGGTCATCGCCGCCAGGATCAACCATAGGGTCATGGCTTGCGATCTTCATCCATGAGTGTCTCGAGCCGCGCCCGTTCCTCTCCGGTGAGGGGCGGCGGCGTTTCGGCGGGGGCCGCCTGGCGGCGCCGGAAGAACACGACGAGACCCAGTCCCGCGATCACGAACAGCAGTGACGGACCGAACCAGAGGGCATAGGTCCGCGGGCTGACCGGCGGGCGCAGCAGGACGAAGTCGCCGTAACGGTCGACAATATAGCGCAGCGCGTCCTCGTTGCTGTCCCCGGCCGTCAGACGCTCGCGCACCAGGACACGCAGATCGCGGGCGAGGCCGGCGTTGGAATCGTCTATCGACTGATTCTGGCAGACCAGGCAGCGCAGTTCCTTGCTGATCTCCCGGGCCCGCGCCTCGAGCGCCGGATCGTCCAGCATCTCCTCCGGCTCGACCGCGAAGGCCGGACCGAGGCTGAAGGCCAGTAGCAGGGCGGCGAGCAGGGTTCTCATTGCTGCAGATTCCGTACCAGCGGCAGGATGGTTTCCTCGAGCACCTCCGGCGAGAGGGGGCCGACGTGTTTGAAGCGGATCGTGCCCTCGCGGTCGATGACGAAAGTCTCGGGCACGCCGTAAACGCCCCACTCGATCGCCACACGGCCGTCACGATCTACTCCGATGCGCGTATAGGGATCGCCGAGATCCCGGAGCCAGCGTTTGGCGTCCGCGGCCTTGTCTTTGTAGTTGATGCCGTAGACCGGCACCTCGCCTTCCTCGGCGAGGCGCATGAACAGCGGATGTTCGACCCGGCAGGGCCCACACCAAGAAGCGAAGACATTGACCAGGGAGACCTCGCCGTTCAGATCCGCCGTCGCAAGCCCCGGCTTGTCGTTCGACAGCGGAGCTAGGTCGAAGGACGGTGCGGGTTTGTCGAGCAGGACCGACGGCACGATGCTCGGATCGTGCTTTAGGCCGACCGCGAACAGTACGGCAATGCCGATCAGAAGCGCCACCGGCAGGATGAAGAGCAGGCGTTTGTTCAAGACCTGGACTCCGGCTCAGGTTCCGGCGGGGGCGGAGCCGGTAGGTAGCGCCTTGATGGCGCGGCGGCGCGTCGGGGCGCCCACCCGGTAACGGCGGTCGGTCAACGAAATGGTACCGCCGATGACCATGAAAATCGCGCCGGCCCAGAGCCACGGCACCAGCGGATTGTAGTAGATCCGCACGGACCAGCCGCCGTCCGTCTGGCGGTCTCCGAGCGCGGTGTAGAGATCGGCGAACAAGGTGGTGTAGATGCCCGATTCCGTGGTCGGCATCCGTTGTACCGGATAATTCCGCTTCTCCGGATAGAGCCGAATCACCTCGCTGCCTGCGCGGGAAACCAAGAAGGTGCCCTGCTGGCTGGTGTAATTCGGGCCCTGGACCTCGGCCACCTCTTCGAGGGTAAGCTGGTAGCCCGCAACCTCGGCGGTCTCGCCGGGGCGCATGATCTGAATAGCCTCGACCTGCCACGCACTGGAACCGACGATGCCGGCCACGACGATCCCCAACCCGGCGTGGGCCAGGGTCATGCCATAGGCTGCGCGCGGCAGGTTTCTGGCACGTTGCAGACTGCTGGCCAGGGGAATGCGGAACAGCTTGAGGCGTTCGGCCAGCTCGACCAGCGCCCCCACCACGAGCCAGGTGGCGAGCGCCATGCCGAAGACGGCCAGGATCGGACCGCCGAACTTGACGTACCAAACGACCAGCAGGACCACCAGAGCGGCGCCGGCGGCGAACCACAGGCGCTGCAGCACGCCGAGCAGGTCGCCGCGTTTCCAGGCCAGGATCGCGCCTAGCGGCGCGGCAGCCAGGAGCGGCACCATGAACGGCCAGAAAGTCGCGTTGAAATAAGGCGCCCCCACGGAGAGCTTGGGTGCCCCGATCGCATCGATGAACAGCGGATAGAGGGTGCCGATGAAGACCGTCGCGGTGACGATCGAGAGCAGGAAGTTGTTGAGCACCAGGCCGCCCTCGCGGCTGATCGGCGCAAAGGT
>CAMYKD010000178.1 GCA_947258885.1 uncultured Kiloniellales bacterium
CGCGCGAAGCTCAAGCGCCGGGCGCGGGACTGGCGCTGGTCGAGCGCGCGGGCGCACCTGGCGGGCAAGGACGACGGCCTGGTCCAGGTCGCGCCGCTCCTGGAACGCGTGCCCGATTGGCGGGGCTTCCTGGCCGGCGGCCTGGGCGAGGAGGACCTGGAGACGCTCCGCCGCCACGCGCGCACCGGCCGGCCGCTCGGCAGCCCGGCCTTTCTCGAGCGCCTGGAGGCGCGCCTCGGCCGCACGCTCAGGCCCGGCAAGCCGGGGCCCAGGCCGAAGAAAGGCGGCGATGGCGGGAGATAAGTATACTGTCCCCGGAATTCCGTTATTGCAGGTCTTCGCCGCGCGCCGGTCAGACGAAGCCCCGCGGCGTCCTGGCGAAGATCCGGCGGACCATGGGCTCGAAGGTCTCGAGCGGCAGGGTGTCGTAGTCCGGGTCGAAGGAGGTCTGGTCCCAGCGCTCGCAGAACCTCACCGTCTTCTCGTAGCAGGGGTGGTCCCGGAAGCGCTCGCGGGCGTCGCGGTCCCGGCCGATCTTGTCGAAGTAGTAGGTGCCCTGGAACAGCCCGTGGTGCTTCAGGAGCCAATAGTTGTCGTCGCTGACGTAGGGCCTGAGGATCGCGGCGGCGACCTCCGAGTGGTTGTCGGGGGCGATCGGGTCGCCGATGTCGTGCAGCAGCGCGACCACGACGGTTTCCTCGTCGGCGCCGTCCCTGAGCGCCCGGGTCGCGGTCTGCAGCGAGTGCCGGTAGCGGTCGATCTTGTAGCCCAGGGTCGGTCCCTGCATGAGGCGCAGGAGGGCGAAGAGATTGTCGACCAGGTGGGCCCGGTGGTGCTCGTCCCAGAGCCCGCCGAGGAACGCGTATTCTTCCGCCGTGCCCTGGTCCATGCGGGTGAAGCTTACGGTCTCCATGGCCTGGATCCTCCTTCGCGGAGCAGTCTGCGCCAAGGGGCCGGCGCCTGTCCATCGGCGATCGGCGGAGCGATCCTTAAGAATTCTTAGACATTCGATGGAAGAATGCTTTATGCAGTTCCTGCTATCCCGATAACCCATCGATCGAGCCCGCACTCCATGGTAAGTCCGGTGTCAGTCTTGTTTCCGTACCCCCCTTTCCGGCGAGAGACCGAAAGCGCCGCCGGCGGCCGGCCGGACGGCCCGCAAGCCCGTTATGGAACGCCGCGATGAGCTTTAGTCCGTCCCACACGCTCTCCGAGGCCGAGCTGGCCCAGGTCACGGAGCACCAGGCCGCCGAGCAGGGCCGCTGGCGGAGCGCCGGGCCCGAGGGCTATCTGGTCGAGTGCCTCGGCAAGGACTTCCTGGTCCTGCCCGGCGTCGCCCCGCCGGGCGACGACAGCCGCCTGCTGGCGGAGAGCCTGGAGATCAAGCCGGGCGAGGAGGTGCTGGATGTCGGCACGGGCTCGGGGATCCTCGCGGTCCATGCGGCGCTCGCGGGCGCGGGCAAGGTCGTCGCGGTGGACTGGAACGAGGACGCCGTCGAGACCGCGAAGCGGAACGCCGAGACGCACGGCGTCTCGTCGCTGGTCGAGGCGCGGGTCTCGAACGTCTTCTCCACGCTCGGCGAGGCCGAGCTGTTCGACGTGATCGTCGCGAACCTGCCGGACAGGAACATGGCGGCCCTGGACCTCGCCGCGGCGGCGCAGTGGGACACGGGGTTCCAGGCCCACAAGATGTTCTTCGGCGGGCTGCGCAAGCAGCTGCAGTCGGGCGGCCGGGTCTACATCGTGACGGCCAACTATCCGGAGCTGGCGGAGATGGTGAAGCTGGCCGAGGAGGCCGGCTTCGAGGTCGCGGTGGCCGGCGAGAAGGCCATGTCCGACGGCGACCCGCGGACCTTCTACGCGTTCGTTCTGACGGACAAGTGACCGCGGCGTGATCCGGCCCGAATCCAAGGCGCGCTACCAGGCGGTCGTCGCCGATCTCCTGGCGGCGGGCGCCCAGGGCGTCATCCTCGGCTGCACCGAGGTCGGACTCTTGATCCAGGAGGGCGACGTCCCGGCCCCCGTGTTCGACACCACCCGCCTGCACGCCGAGGCCGCCGTCGACATGGCGCTCGGCTAATACCGAATCTCGAGAGCGGTGACTCATGGCCGTTCCTTGGACAGGCTCAGGATGAGGCTTCGAGACGCGTTCTTCGAACGCTCCTCATCCT
This sequence comes from uncultured Kiloniellales bacterium, assembly GCA_947258885.1. Classification (GTDB taxonomy): domain Bacteria; phylum Pseudomonadota; class Alphaproteobacteria; order Kiloniellales; family JAKSDN01; genus CAMYKD01. Next base: position 2,172 of record CAMYKD010000178.1, read on the forward strand.
TCGACAGGCTCAGGATGAGGATGTGTGTTTCATATCAAATGGGTGTTTCATATCAACACGTCACCTCATGCTGAGCTTGTCGAAGCATGTGGAGCCGACGCCCTTGGCCCCGCCGCCCCATGCTGAGCGACCAAGGCACGCGTCTCGAAGCACGGCAGCCGCGTGGCGAGTTTCGGGATTTGGTATAATACGGTCGGCCGAGGCGGTCAGCCTTCGCCGGCGGCGCGGCGGCGGCGGCGCCGGGCGCCGTCACCCTGGTTGGGTGCCGCCCGGCGCCCCGGCAGCTGGACCGCCTTGGCCAGATTGGGAGTGGCGGCGCTGGCGTGGGGGATGCCCATGGCTTCGACGAAGTGGGCCTGAAACTTGGGCTCGACCGCGGTCTCGATCTTCTCGACCGTCCCGATCACCCGCTCGATCTCGTCGCGCGCCTTCTGGTTCAAGAGCGCGATGCGCGCGCCGGTGCCCGCCGCGTTGCCGGCCGACTGCACCTTGGCCAGGTCGCAGTCGGGGATCATGCCGAGCACCATGGCGTACTTGACGTCGATGTGGCTGCCGAAGGCGCCGGCCAGCACGATGCGCTCGACCGCGTCGATGCCGAGCTGGTCCATCAGCAGGCGGGCGCCGGCATAGAGCGCGGCCTTGGCGAGCTGGATGGCGCGGACGTCGTTCTGGGTGATGCGCAGCTCGGGCTCGCCGTCGCGGATCAGGTAGGAGAAGGTGCGTCCCTCGGCCTGGATGCGGGGGGACTTCGCGGCCAGGGCGCCGTCGATCGTCCCGTCGGCCGCCAGGATGCCGGTGAGGTACATCTCGGCCAGGGCCTCGATGATGCCCGAGCCGCAGACCCCCGTGACGCCGGTCTTCTTGGTCGCCTCGGCGAAGCCCTCTTCGTCGGACCAGAGCTCGCTGCCGATCACCCGGTAGCGCGGCTCCAGCGTCTCCGGGTCGATGCGCAGGCGCTCGACCGCGCCGGGCGCGGCGCGCTGTCCGCAGGAGATCTGCGCGCCCTCGAAGGCCGGCCCGGTCGGCGAGGAGGCGGCCAGGAGGCGCTCTTTGTTGCCGAGCACGATCTCGGCGTTGGTGCCGACATCGACCACGAGCGTGATCTCCTCGGCCAGGTGCGGGGTCTCGGAGAGGATGACCCCGGCGGTGTCCGCGCCGACATGGCCGGCGATGCAGGGCAGCACGTAGACCCGGGCGTTCGGGTTG
>CAMYKD010000179.1 GCA_947258885.1 uncultured Kiloniellales bacterium
AAGCCGCTTGCCCGATGCTTCAGCATCGCGCCGCACGGCTTTCCTACCCTGTTGGCGGGACAGCGTCGCGCAGACCATGGACAGTGTGAGAAATGCGGGCTAGTCGAGCACCTCGCGCACGGCCTTGGCGAACCGGCGTCTCTCGAAGGGCTTGTTCAGCAGCACGGTGTCGGAGCCCAAGACGTCTTTGCGCTTGGCCACTTCCGCCGGATAGCCGGACATGAAGATGATCTTGAGTTCGGGATAGGATGTCCGTGCTTCCTTGGCGAATTCCGGTCCGCTCACGCCGCCGGGAAGGACGACGTCCGACAACACCAAGTCCACCTTCTCGCCGTCCGCCAGGGCCTCCCACGCATCCGCCGCCGCCGCCATGGCGATCACCCGGTAGCCCAGCCCCTCCAGCATCTTCGCCGCCAGAGCACGCACGTCATCGTCGTCCTCGACCACCAGAACCAGCTCGCCGCGGCCGCGCGGAATGTCTTCGCTCGGCTCGGTGCGGTCCGCCGCCGATACCCCTTCGGCCCGCGGCAGATGGATCTTCACCGTCGTGCCCTCGCCCAGCTCGCTGTAGATCGTCGCGTAGCCCCCCGACTGCTTGGCGAAACCGTAGGCCATCGATAGCCCCAGGCCGCTTCCCTCGCCCACCTCCTTGGTCGTGAAGAAGGGCTCGAAGGCATGCGCCTGCACACCGGCGGACATGCCGGTGCCCGTGTCGGTGACCGCCAGGACCACGTAGTCGCCGGCCGCGGCTTCCGGGTTCTGGGCCGCGTCATTTTCGTCCAGGTGTACATTGGCGCATTCGATCGTCAGCTTGCCGCCCGCCGGCATGGCGTCGCGGGCGTTGAGCGCCAAGTTCAAAAGCACGTTCTCCACTTGGCCGGGATCGGCCGAGGCGGTCCAGAGATCGGGATCCGACGTCGCCTCGATCTCTACCGTCGCGCCCAGCGTCCTCGTCAACAGATCCGCCATGCCGGCCGCTAGATCGGCCAGGTCGATCGGCCGGGGGCGGAGTGGCTGCCGGCGCGAGAAAGCCAGGAGGCGCTGCGTCAACTCCGAGCCGCGCACCGATGCCCGAAGTATCGCCTGGGTCTTGGGGTTCTCGGTCGCCGCGTCTTTGGCAAGGAGTTCGGCATTGCCCATAATGACCGCCAGGAGATTGTTGAAGTCGTGCGCAACGCCACCCGTGAGTTGCCCCACGGTCTCCATCTTTTGCGCTTGCCTGAGCCTGTCTTCCGCCTCGCGCCGTCGCGTGATGTCGGAGACGATCACCAGGGTTTCGCCGTCCTTGGTCTCGGCCTGATTGAGCCGGACAACGCGTCCGCGCGGGGTGACGGCCTCGATCGCGTTGCCCGCCGCCGCACCGCGGCTCCTCTTCCCGCCCGCCGGGTTGTCGCTTGGGTCCTCCGATTCTTGCCCGGAGCCGGCGTGCACGGCGCCCAACTCCGCCAGGGACGTACCCCGCCGCGCCGAGAGGTTCCAATCGGCGACGACCTCCTCGAAGGGCTGGTTCCAAAGAACCAGACGATGATCCCGGCCGAAAAGCGCGAAACCGTCTCGCATGCTGCCGATCGCGCGCACCAACCGCTCCTCGCCAGCCAAGGCCTTGGCCTCGCTCGCCCTCAGCTTGACCATGGCCTCGGTCAAGCTGGCCTCCCGGTTCCGAAGGGCGCGAAAGGGAATGAAATAAAGCGCCGAGAAAAGGCCGCCCGAAAGCAGCGCCGCGAAGACTGCCGGCTTGATCAAGTTCCGCAGAAACCCGTAGAGCTGGCCGTGGATCTCGATCCGCCCGATGGTCTCGAAGCCGAGCCTGACAGGACGGCTCGCCGTAACCTCGAAAACGCTGAAATCCGCTTGCTGCTGGAACAGAACCTCGCCCGCGTTCGACAACACGCTCACGGACCAGGCACGCTCGTCGGGCGGCTCGTTTCGCAACAAAGACTCGACCTTCGACGCCATTCTGTCGACTTGGTACGGCCATAGCGCCGGATCGTCATAGGCGAGTTCGCCGATCGAGCTGGCGAGGTCGCCGACCAGGCGCTCGGCGATGCGATTCTCGTAGTGGTACGCCTGTTCGTAGGACTGCAAGATGAGGCCGGCGAATACACCGAACGAGAGCAAGGCCGCGACAACGGTCAGGAGCGTGCGCAGCTGCCTTCCTTCGGCTCTATCGCGCCAATTCATTTCGACCGGATGCTCACGTCATGGGCGGTACGCTGCAGAATGGCCCGGCCCTCCGGCGACCGGACAAAGGCGGAAAACGCTTCCACGAGCGTGCCGGGCTGCGAGGCGGTGACCAGCCAGTAATCCTTCCAAAGGGGATAGGCGCCGTTTTGCAGATTCTCCACGCTGGGTTCCACGCCGTCCAGCTTCAGGGGACGCAAGGGCAGCATCTCGCTCCGCAACTGCGACAGCGTGACCGTACCGAGCGAGCCCTCGAGCACCGTCAGGAGCTCGGCGTTCCTCCTGTCGTTATAGGCGACGGGCATCCCCGGCATTTGGCGCGCTCGCTCGTAGGGCTCGCCCAACCCCTCGATCGTTTGCATGAGCAGCTTGGCATCGGTTTCGGATTTCGGCCGGAGAACGAGGCGAACCGGCCGTCCGTCCGGCCAGGTCACGCGCTCGCCACGATAGATGTCGACGATTTCGGCCGACGAGAGGCCGGCCACGTCGGGCACGTCATTGGCGACGAAGGCGAGGGGTGTGCGTCCATAGTAGGTCTCGGCGATCGGAAGGGCCCGCTCCTCGTCCGTCAAGGGCCGGGCGCTCACCGCGACATCGATCTTTGCCGCGACCAGCGCCTTGATCCCACCACCGCTTCCGAGGCTCGGCAGGATCGTGACAGAGGCACCCGAAGTCTGCCCGGAGAAGGCGTCGCCGAGCAGGCGCATGACGCCGAGCGCCGAACCCGTGCCGCCGATTGTTATCTCTTCGGCTTCGGCTCGGCCCCCGAGGCCCACGGCCAGGAGCGCGAGCACCGCGACAACCTGAAAACGAACCCGTACCATGACAATTCGCCTTCGCCTCGGGTTACCTCGATTCGGACCAGAGGATTAGCCCGTTTTCTCCGTTGACACCAGAGGTTGTCCGCCCCGCCAGGGTCGGACTCGCTACCACGAGCCTATGACTTCTTTACCGGCCCCAATTGTCCGCCGTGGCAGGGTTTCTGACAAACGGCACGCCTGATCGAGGACGGCCGGCTCTACCTCGCCCAGCCGCCGCTCTATCGTCTGACCCAGGGCAGCCAGACCGTCTACGCCCGCGACGAGCGCCACAAGG
>CAMYKD010000180.1 GCA_947258885.1 uncultured Kiloniellales bacterium
ACCTTGCCGATCCCATCGTGAGCTGGCCGCCGCGCCAAGCTCGTAGAGAAGGCTGCCCCCGCCGGAAACGACAGCGCCGAGAAAAACACCCAACCCAGGAGAAGCTGCCATGTAATACCTCTTGACCCCAAACGCCGGGACAGAGAAGGCACAGAGAGAGGTTTTCCCGAATTCCGGGGCCAGCGTATCGATCTCTTTCTGCCGGTGATTTCCGATGAGGAGATAAGTAAACTGTCCCCGGAATTCAGTCACCGGAATTTTACCAAGGCACGAAGATCGGTGTATTGGCGCGCTTAGCGCGCGATGTTGCTCTTGAGCCTCTGAAGCTCAGGGACACACCGGACCGGGATCCGGTCTTCAACAGCCTGATTTGGTTCTGCCGGTGCGCCGATGGAGGGCATGCCTCACCGCCTCGACCGCAAAGACCGACAGGGCGCAGAGCCCGCCGAGCACGGGCCGTCCCGAAAGGCTCAAGGCGACCCAGATAACCAGGGACGAGACCATCCGCAGGACGACGAACGCGGAGAGCCGCGCCTTCGGTCCTTCCGCTCGGCTTAGTTCGGCCGGAAAACGCCGGTAAGCCCAGAGCAGGGTCCCAGCGACTACGAAACCCAGACCCACCGTACACCACAGGATGACGACGAAGGCCGTCTCAATGCCTGGCGGCAGATCGCCGAGAACCTTCCAGACAGCGATGCAGGCGCAGGTCGGCCACAGCACCCAGCCCAAAGCCCTGCCGGCCCGTATGGAGGCGGCCTTCTTTGGCGACGACCTTGACCGGGAAATCTTCGTCAAACCGCTTGCTCGATCAGAAACCAGGAGTATGAGTATCCGGGAGCGGGTTGCCAAGATCCGGTCTCAGGGCTCGGCGTCCGCTGGCCGGTTCTCGACGCCAAGTCCCCCGAGTTTTGTCCTCGCCCACGCGGCTCTCGCGCCTATCCCTGGCTCCTCCGTCCCGCTATGCTCCGGCGATGTCCCGGCGGTCCGCAGTGCACGACGGGCGCCCGCGCCGCGCGGCCGCGCCGATCGAATGGCGCGTCGCCGACGCCGTCGTCCCCTACCCCGCGGCGGTGGCGGAGATGGAGGCGCGGGTAGCCGCCATCCGGGCGGGCGAGGCGCCCGAGCTGGTTTGGCTGCTCGAGCACCCGCCGCTCTATACCGCCGGCACCTCGGCCCGGGACGAGGACCTGCTGGCGCCGGGGCGCTTCCCGGTCTACAGGACGGGGCGCGGAGGACAGTTCACCTACCACGGGCCGGGCCAGCGGGTCGCCTATGTCATGCTCGACCTCGAGCGACGCGGCCGCGACCTGCGCCGTTACATCACGGACCTGGAGGAATGGCTGATCCGCACGCTGGCCCGCTTCAACGTGGTGGGGGAGCGGCGCGCCGGCCGGGTCGGCATCTGGGTCGAGCGCGGCCCGCATGGTGGGCCGCAGGGCCACGAGGACAAGATCGCGGCGATCGGGGTCCGGGTGCGCCGCTGGGTCGCCTACCACGGCGTCGCCTTGAACGTCGAGCCGGAGCTCGAGCACTTCGCCGGCATCGTGCCCTGCGGCATCGGCGCACCGGATTTGGGCGTTACCTCGCTCGCCGACCTCGGCCTGCCGGTCACCCTCGCCGACGCCGACGTGGCCCTGAAGCAGGCCTTCGAGGAGGTCTTCGGCTGAGCGGCGGCGGCGTCCGATTGCCGAGACCCCCGGCCATCTCCCCACCATCTCGAGCCGGCCTGCCGGGCCACGGATTCAGGCAGGCCAGTTTGCACCTTCTTGCCTGCAACGAGAGGAGCCCGATCTTAATCGATCACGTGGATAAGGAATCAATTTATCTAGTAGAATTGTTACAGTTCCTTCGATCTTTAAGATCTGTTCATACTTTTGTATTTGCATATATAATAAATGCAGGCATTGATCTTTCGTCAAACATAACGGGGAAGCGGACGCGCAGGCCCCGAACACACACCCGATCAATCGGGAGGTCACATGGATCGGACAGCAGAAGACATCGACATCGATCGTTGGCAGATCGCGCGCATCAAGGAAGCGTTGAGGCAGGCCGAGGCGGGCGAGTTCGCCGCGGACGACGAGGTCGCCGAGGCGCTCGCGAGGTGGCGGCCGTGAAGCTCGCCTGGACCCGCCGGGCGCTGGAGGACCTGGCCGAGGCGCGCGCCTACATCGAGGCCACGAGCCCGCAAGCGGTCAAGGAAGAGGCCGACCGCCTGGAAAGCACGCTCGAGAGGCTGCGGATAGATCCGCTGAACACCACCCGGCCCTGGTACACCGAGGGGACGCGCGAGATCGCCGTCGACGGCACCCTTTTCGTGCTGGTCGTGCGCATGCGCGGCATCAAGGTAGAGATACTCGGCCTGTTCCACCTCTCGCGCGCCTGGCCGGCCGCCGCCTAGCGTGGTGGCCCGCGCCGCCGGGGCGGCACGGGCCTTTCGCATCGACCTCTGCCCGAGCGGATCAAGTCAGGCGCGACCGGTTGCCGGGCATGACCAGGCGACCGCGGGCCTGCAAATCCGGCGCAGACCACCACGGCTTGCCAAGACGCAGCGCCTTGGGCATTAGAGAGGCCTTCCGGCCGCGGCCACACGAACGATCATGGGAGACAAGCCTGTGTTGGGCGGACAGATGTTGATCGGCTCGGCCATGATCGCGCTCACGGTCGTGATCCACACGCTGGGGCTGATCGCTCTGATCGCCTATCTCAGGAACCGCGGCCTGCGCGCCGTCGGCGGCGGCAGCTATCTCGTCATGATGCGAGTCCTGGTGCTGACCATCCTCGGCATCTTCCTGCTGCACTCGGTGGAGATCTGGTGCTGGGCCGTGCTCTACATCTGGCTCGGCGAGCTCGCGGAGCTCCATCAGGCGCTCTATTTCTCGACGGTCACCTTCACGACCCTGGGCTACGGCGACATCGTGCTCGCCGAGCGCTGGCAGCTGCTGTCCAGCCTCGAGGCCACGAACGGCATCATCCTGTTCGGCGTCAGCACCGCCTTCGTCTTCGTGGTGCTCAGAAAGGTGTTCGATATCGTGGGCATTACCCGGCCCGAGGCCTGA
>CAMYKD010000181.1 GCA_947258885.1 uncultured Kiloniellales bacterium
CGCGGCCATGGTCGACCAGGAAAAATACGGTCTCCCGAAACCCGCGTTCGTGGTTGTTAAATTGGAGAAGCAGAACGAACGAACCATACGATCGTTCGAGGCCGGTTTCCAGGCCTTGGACGAAGTAATAGCAAGATCCCGGGTATTGGCGAGCTGGAGTCCAATTTCGCCTTCGGCCAGGTGAAGCTCAACCCAGTCTTGCCCCCCTCGGGTAACGTCAATTGTTTTGTGTCAGGGCGAAGAGGGTAGGCACTCCCTGGTTTGAGTTTTCGTGTGTGAAGACGGCGAAGAGAATACGGTCCATGGAGGTGCGGTCCTGGAAGACGCCCATAGGCCGGGTTCGGCGCCGGACTTCCCGGAACCTTCGTTCGATGGCGTTGGTGGTGCGCACGGCCTTGCGCACGGCCAAGGTCTTGTAGCGGAAGCAGGTGAGCAGCTCGTCGAGGTCGTTTCTCAGGCAGTCTATGGCCTTGTCGTAGCAGCCGGCCCAGCGCCGGGCGAAGCTGCCGGCGGCTTTGCGCGCGGCGCGCAGGTTGGCGGCGTTCATGATCGCGTGCAGGCCGGCCTTGATGGCGTCGCGCTCGGCGGCCCTGACCTTGTCGAGGACGTTCCTGATCTTGTGCGCCCAGCAGCGCTGCACGGCGATGCCGGGATAGACCATGGGCAGGGCGGCCAAGAGGCCGGCGCCACCGTCCACGCAGACCATCTCGATGGCCCGGCCTTCGAGGCCGCGGCGGAAGAGATCGGTGAGGAAGCGCTCCCATTCGGCGGCGCTCTCGCTCTTGGCCAGGCGGTAGTCGATGACCTCCTTCCGGCCGTCGGGCCGTAGGCCTAGGGCGACCAGGACCGGGCGCCTGAGCGCGCCCATACCGGTCTTGCGGGCGAGCACCACGCCGTCGAGCATCAGGACCGGGTAGATGTCCTTCACGGGCCGGCGGTGGAAGGCGGCGACCGCCGCGTCCAGGGTCTTGGCGACCTGGCTCACCGTGCCGGCGCTGATCTGCCGGCCGAGGATGGGCCGCAAGGCGATGGCGACCTTGCGGGTCGACAGCCCGAGCACGAAGCAGGCCAGGATCATGCGGTCGATGTGGCTGGCGCGCCGGGCATAGGCGCGCACCACCGCGAGCGCGCTCCAGCTCCGGGTGCGCGGCACGCTGAGCTCGATCTCGCCCAGCTCGCACATCAGCCAGCGCCGGTACGCCCCGTTGCGCCGGTCGGCCGCACCGCGCGCGGCCATCTCGGCCAGGTGGCGGTCGATCCCGGCCGCCATGCGGCCCTCGAGAACGTCCTTGAGCGCGGCCCCGGCGGCGTGCCGGTAATCCTCGCCCCACTCGATCCCTTGCGCCTGCATGGCTTTCATCATCTCGAACGCTCGCGGTAAACTCTCGATCGTCGCGGATCGCGGCATTGGGGGGGCTCCTTCCGTGGATATCAGCAACCCACTCGGAGTACCCCCCTCTCATCGCCTGACACAAACATCCGTACATCACCCCAACTTGGTTGCAATTTATACCGGTTTCGCTCGCAGTTGTGCCCCGGCTTTACTTTGTGCGCGTACGGTCACGACAACTTGTCCGCCGGCGAAACCGAATCAGACTACACAAAAACACGACAATCGTGTTTAATGCCGCCGCCAATCCAAGAATCTTGGGTGCACCTAATAACTGTGCGTTGCACAATAAACTTCGGGGAGGGAGTAATGAACGCTATTCGGAACAGCATTTACGGATTCTTCGGCGCTGCGGTAGGGGGAAGTCTATCCCTAGTGCTCGCGCTGAGCGCGAATGCGCAAGAAGTCGAGAGCGGCACGCTCTACGGCGACATGGGTGTCGTCAGTCAGGATATGCTCAGCCGCGCGGGGAGCGACGGCAACAACTTCCTGCACACCAACGGCAACTACGCTCAGACGCGCTACTATCCGGCGCGCCAGATCAATGTCTCCAACGTCAGCAAGCTGCGCCCGGCCTGGATTTTTCAGACCGAGGTTGTGGAGACGATGGAAACGACGCCGATCGTCGTCAACGGCGTCATGTACGCGACCACCGCGTTCAACCATGTCTACGCGCTGAACGCCGCCACCGGTGAGCAAATCTGGCACTACAAGCACGACATGGGTCCGGTCACGACCTATTGCTGCGGGCCTAATAATCGCGGCGTGGCGGTTTCTGAGGACCGGGTCTTCATGGGCACCCTGGACGCGCGGATGGTCGCGCTCGACGCCAAGACCGGCAAGGTGCTTTGGAACAAGGAGATCGCCGATCCCGAGCTGGGCTACAGCGAAACCATGGCGCCGACCGTGGTCAACGGCAAGGTGCTGATCGGCACCAACGGCGGCGAATACGGGATTCGCGGTTTCGTGAAGGCCTTCGATGCCGCCAACGGCGACCTTCTGTGGACCTTCCACACCACGGCCGAGAACTCGGTCGGGGTCTGGGCGACTCACGATGCGACCGGCCGCGACATGCTGCGCGACATCGCGGCGGAAAAGGCGGCCCTCGCCAAGATGGGCGATCCCTACAAGACGCTGGGCGGCGGCGTGTGGCAAAACCCGGCGGTCGATCTGGCCACGAACCGGGTCTTTTTCATGGCCGGCAATCCCTCGCCCGATCTCGACGGGTCGCTCCGGCCGGGCGATAATCTCTACACGAATTCGCTGATCTCGGTGGATCTGGATACCGGCAAGTACATCTGCCACTTCCAGTACATCGCCCACGACGTTTGGGATCTGGACGCGGTTAGCCCACCGATCCTGATCGACGTGAAAGACGCCGGCGGCAAGGCGGTGCCGGGCGTGCTCCACGCCGGTAAGACCGGCCACGTCTATGTCCATAACCGCGACGATTGCTCTCTGATCCGTTATTCCGAGGCCATGGTCCCGCAGGAGAACATGTGGGTCCTGCCGACCAAGGACGGGGCGCGCATGTTGCCGGGCGCCAACGGCGGCGTGGAATGGTCGCCCATGGCGGTCGATGTG
>CAMYKD010000182.1 GCA_947258885.1 uncultured Kiloniellales bacterium
GCTTGCCCAGAAGGTGCCGGTCCTGGGCCGCCTCGTGGCCCGCCAGGCCGGCGAGGTGGCGGCGCGGATCAACGGACCCGTCGAGGCCTTCCTCGTCGAGGTGGGCGACCGGGTCGAGCCAGGCCAGGTCATCGCCCAGCTGAACCGGACCTACCTGCTGGCCCAGCGCGACCAGGCCGCCGCGGAGCTGGCCAAGGCCCGGGCGAGAAAGGCCACCGCCCTAGCCGAGCTGGAGCTGGCCGGCCAAGAGCTCAAGCGCCTGGCGGGACTGCGGAAATCGGCTGCCTTCAACCAGGCGCGCTATGACGACGCCCGCCAGAAGGTCGCCATCGCCGAGGCCCAGGTCGCGGAAGCCGAGGCGGCCGTGCTGTCGTCCCAGGCCGACCTGGAGCTGGTCGAGATCAACCTGTCCTACGCCGAGATCCGGGCGCCCTATGGCGGCGTGATCAGCCAGCGGATGACCGAGGCCGGCGCCTACCTGCAGACCGGCGACCCGGTGGTGCGCATGGTCGGCGACCGGTCCCTAGAGATCGAGGCCGACGTCCCGTTCCAGAGGCTGGCCGGGGTGGAGCCGGGTACCAGGATCGGCGTCACCTTGGACGACGGCACGACCCACGGCGCCACCGTACGCGCCGTCGTGCCCGAGGAAAATCCGCTGACGCGCACGCGGACGGTGCGCTTCGTTCCCGAATTCGGCGCCACCGCCAGACCCCTGGCCGCCGATCAAAGCGTCACGGTCTATATTCCGGTCGGCGCGCCGCGCAACGTGCTCACGGTCCACAAGGACGCGGTCATCCAGCGCGGCCTCGCCAGCCTCGTCTACGTGGTCCAAGGCGACACGGCCGAGATGCGCCGCATCACCTTGGGCGAGCCGACCGGCAGCCGCTACGAGGTTCTGGACGGCCTCAGCGAGGGCGAAAGCGTCGTGGTGCGCGGCAACGAGCGCCTGCGTCCCGGCGACAAGGTGCGGGTCGACGAGGCCTCCTGATGAACCTCATCAAGGTCGCCATCGAACGCCCGATCGCCGTGATCTCCGCCGTCATCATGGTGGTGCTGTTCGGCCTGGTCGCGTTGCAGACCATTCCGATCCAACTGGCGCCGGACGTCAACCGGCCGGTCATCACCGTGACCACGGTGTGGCCGGGCGCGGCGCCGGCCGAGGTCGAACGCGAGATCATCAACCGGCAGGAAGAGGAGATGACCGGCCTCGAGGGACTCCAGGACATCACCTCGCGGGCCGAGCAGGGCCGCGCCCGGCTGACCCTGGAGTTCGACGTCGCCACCAACATGGATCGCGCCCTGCTGCTGCTCTCCAACCGGCTCGACCGGGTGACCGGATATCCGGACGAGGCCAACGAGCCGACGCTGGATACCTCAGGCAGCGACGACAACCCGATCGCCTGGTTCATCATCACCCGGGCCGAAGGCAACGACCGGCCGATCCACGAGTACGGCGACTTCGTGGAGGACGTGGTGAAGGACCGCATCGAGCGGGTGCCCGGCGTCAGCCGCGTCGACATATACGGCACCAGCGAGCGGGAAATTCAGGTCACCGTGGAGCCCGAGCTGCTCGCCCGCTACGGCCTGACCGTCAGCAACGTGATCCAAGCCCTGCGCGCGGCCAACGCCAGCATGTCCGCAGGCGACGTGGACGAGAGCAAGCGCCGCTATGCGATCCGCATCGAGGGCGAGCTCAATACGCTGGAAGCGATCCGCGCGGTGGTGGTGCGTTCCGCCGAGGGCCGGGCGAGGGGCCGGATCGCCCGCGTGACCGTCGGCGAGATCGCCGAGATCTCCTTCGGCTACAAGAAACCGGTGTCGAATATCCGTATGCTGGGCGACCAGGCGATGGCCTTCAACGCCAAGCGCGAAACCGGCGCCAACGTGATCGAGACAATGGCCGGCATCGCCGCGGCGGTCGACGAGCTCAACGAACGTACGATCCCCGGCGAGGGACTCATCCTGCGCCAGGTCTACGACGAGACGGTCTACATCAATTCGGCCATCGACCTGGTACAGCAGAACATCTGGATCGGCGGCACCCTGGCCGCCATCATCCTGCTGCTGTTCCTGCGCTCGCTCCGCGCGACGCTGGTCATCTCGCTGGCGATTCCGGTCTCGGTGGTCGGCGCCTTCGTCGCCATGGCCGCGCTTGGCCGCTCGATCAACGTGATCTCGCTGGCCGGCCTGGCCTTTGCCGTGGGCATGGTGGTCGACGCCGCCATCGTCGTGCTGGAGAACATCTACCGGCTGCGCGAGCGCGGCCGGCCGGCCGGCCAGGCGGCCTACGAGGGTGCGAGCCAGGTTTGGGGCGCGGTGCTGGTCTCGGCGCTCACCACGGTCATGGTCTTCATCCCGATCCTGGTCATGCAGCTCGAGGTCGGCCAGCTGTTTCGCGACATCGCCGTCGCCATATCGGTCTCGGTCATGTTGTCGCTGGTCGTCTCGGTGACGGTCATCCCGGCCCTGTCGCGCTACCTCCTGGGCAGCCGCCAAGGCGTGCCGGAGAAGAGCATCGTCCGCACCCGCCTGCCCGGCCTCGACTGGCTGGCCGAGCTTTTCGTGGCCTTCGTCATGGGCTCCATGCGCTATATCGTGAAGAACCGCGTCGTGGCCCTCGGCGTCGTGGGCGGCGTGACCCTGCTCGCGGCCGTCGGCGCGTGGCAGTTCCTGCCCAAGCTGGAGTACCTGCCCGAAGGCAACCGCAACCTGGTGTTCGGAATCATCATTCCGCCGCCGGGCTACAACCTGGACACCATGACCGAGATCGCCGAGGAGATCGAAGGGGCGATCAAGCCGCACTGGCAGACCGTCTCGGGCCCCGAGTCGGGACCGGGCGAGCCGCCCAAGATCGAGCGCTTCTTCTTCGTCGCCAGCCGGGCCAACACCTTCCTGGGGGCGGTCTCGGTCGATCCGCAGCGCGCGGGGGAGCTGATCCCCGTGCTGCGCGATCCCGT
>CAMYKD010000183.1 GCA_947258885.1 uncultured Kiloniellales bacterium
CAAGGCCATGAAGGACAAGTACGACTACATGCAGGAATTCGGCGTCGACACGAAAGAGGACATCGCCAAGACGCTGGCCGTCTTCGGCGCCTTCACCGAAGGCCTGCAGCTCTTCGCCAGCTTCGCGATCCTGCTGAACTTCCCGCGCTTCAACAAGATGAAGGGCATGGGCCAGATCGTCTCGTGGTCGGTCAGGGACGAGAGCCTGCACACCCTCTCGATCATCCGCCTGTTCCGCACCTTCGTCGCCGAGAACCCGGAGGTCTGGACCGACGCCTTCGAGCGCGAATTGTACCTCGCCTGCGAGACCATCGTGACCCACGAGGACGCCTTCATCGACCTGGCCTTCGAGCTGGGCCCGGTCGAGGGCCTCGCGGCCGCCGAGGTCAAGGCCTACATCCGGCACATCGCCGACCGCCGGCTCCAGCAGCTCGGCCTGCAGCCGATCTACCGCGCGGCCAAGAACCCGCTGCCCTGGCTGGACGCCATCCTGAACGGCGTCGAGCACACGAACTTCTTCGAGAACCGCGCGACCGAATACTCGAAGGCCGCGACCCGCGGCACCTGGGACGAGGCCTTCGACTGACCAGGCAACCTCCCTGTTGCACAACCTTGCGGCCGTCAGGCAGACGGCCGCGTTTTTCGTGGGGGGGTGTGGTGAGGCCCGGTCTTGTAGGGCAAAACAAGAATGGGGACATTCAACTTTTCGGAAAAGTAGAATGTCCCCTTTTTCGCGAGCGCCTTGAACGCCGCGGCCGGGCGGTGGATCATGACCTGGGCCCGCGTTCACTCGGGATCCGCGGCGTGACGCCGACGGTCATGCAGCCATGTCGCTGGACGGCATAGGGTCGTTTCTCCTCTTCGTGCTCGGGGTCTACCTGGCCCTCGGGCTGCTGCTGTTCCTGAGCCAGTCGCGGCTGCTCTACTATCCGAACCTGCCCTCGCGCGCGGTGGTCGCCACGCCAACGCGCATCGGCCTGGCCTACCAGGAGGTCGCGCTGGTCGCGGAGGACGGGGTGCGCCTGCACGGCTGGTTCCTGCCGGCGGGCGAGACCCCCCGGGGCGTCCTGCTGTTCTTCCACGGCAACGCCGGCAACATCTCGCACCGGCTCGACTCGCTCAGGATCTTCCACGATCTCGGGCTGGCCGTCCTGATCTTCGACTACCGCGGCTATGGCCAGAGCGAGGGCAAGGTCTCCGAAGAGGGCACCTACCGCGACGCCGAGGCCGCCTGGCGCCACCTGACCGAGGCGCGGCGTGTCCCGGAGGACAAGATCGTGCTGTTCGGCCGCTCGCTCGGCGCCGCCGTGGCCGCCCATCTCGCGGCAGGTCGTCGGCCGAAGGCGCTCATCATGGAGTCCGCCTTCACTTCGGTGCCCGACCTGGCGGCCAAGTACTATAGGATCTTCCCGGTGCGCTGGCTGTCCCGCTTCCGCTACGACGCCAGGGCCGACCTCGGCGCGGTCGCGTGCCCGGTGCTGATCGTGCACAGCCGCGACGACGAGATCATCCCGGCAAGTCACGGCCGCGCGCTCTTCGAGGCCGCGCAGGAGCCAAAGGCCTTCCTCGAGCTCAGCGGCGGCCACAACGACGGATTTCTCGTGAGCGGGCGAACCTACACCGACGGCCTGGAGGCCTTCCTCGGCGAGTATCTCGACGAGCAGGCGCCGTGACGGGAACAGTACTGATTTCCCGACGGCCGGTCGTGCGGGCCTCCGGAAATAAGTACTGTGTCCCCGAATTAGAGGAGCTTGCGGCGCGGCGGGCGGGCGCTTATCTGGACGGTAGCGGATTCTAAGGGAGCCTTCTGTCATGCGTAGTCCCCTGCTTCGTTTTGCGATCCTCGCGGCCCTGCTCTGGGCATCGGCAACGGCGCCCGCCCTCGCGCAGACGGTCGCCAGCGAGCGGCACCGGTTCCGCGTGACGACCCTCGTCGAGGGGCTCGAGCATCCCTGGGCTCTGGCCTTCCTGCCGAACGGCGACCTGCTGATCACCGAGCGGCCGGGGCGCCTGCACCTGGTCCGCGACGGGGTGCTGGAGCCCGCTCCGGTCGCCGGCGTGCCCAAGGTCGCGGCCTCGGGCCAGGGCGGCCTGCTCGACATCGCCCTGCACCCGCGCTTCGCCGAGAACCGCCTGGTCTATTTCTCCTACGCCGGCCGCGGCGCGGGCGGCCTCGGCACGGAGGTGGCGCGGGCTCGCTTCGTCGACCGGCGGCTGGTCGATCTCGAGACGATCTACGCGGTTGAGCCGAAATCGGGCGGCGGGCGGCACTTCGGCTCGCGGCTCGCCTTCGGCCGCGACGGCTTTCTCTACGTCACCGTCGGCGAGCGCGGCAGCCCGGACCGCGCCCAGGACCTGGACGATCCCGCGGGCTCGGTCCTGCGGCTCACCGACACGGGCGCGCCGGCGCCCGGCAACCCCTTCCTCGGCCGCCCCGGCACGCGTCCGGAGATCTACAGCACTGGCCACCGCAACCCGCAGGGCCTGGCCGTGCACCCCGGGACCGGGCAGCTGTGGGCGGTCGAGCACGGCCCCAGGGGCGGCGACGAGCTCAACCTGATCGCCGCCGGTACCAACTACGGCTGGCCGGTCATCACCCACGGGCGCAGCTACGCCGGCTTCAAGATCGGCGAGGGCAGCGCCAAGTCCGGCATGGCGCAGCCGCTGCGCTACTGGGTGCCGTCGATCTCGCCCTCGGGCCTGGCCTTCTATACAGGCGACGCCTTCCCCGAGTGGCGCGGCAACCTCTTCCTCGGCGCGCTCTCCGGTCAGGCCCTGGTGCGCCTCGAACTCGACGCCACGATAGTCGTGCACGAGGAGCGGCTGCTCGAGGACCTGGACGAGCGCATCCGCGACGTGCGCCAGGGGCCGGACGGCCGCCTCTACCTGCTGACCGACTCCTCGAAGGGCGCGCTG
>CAMYKD010000184.1 GCA_947258885.1 uncultured Kiloniellales bacterium
AAATAGATCAGCACACCCGAAAGGAGTGGCGGAAGCCGAAGGCCGAATGTCGGGAGCTGAGGGTCAAGCGGAAGCCGGTTTCGGCGGTCGTTTCTTCTCAGGCTCGCCAAAGCACTAAATCGCTCCGCGATAATTTTGGGCATCGCAGAGGGTCGCTGATTTTGGGCGCCACTTGTGTTTGGCGGCGGAGGGAGCTGTCGTGTTGGCGAGGTGATTTTGCCTCGATTGACAGAGGAGCTCCCGATGAACATCCAGAGCAAAAGGTCCGTCACGCCGCTGCGTCAGCGCATGATCGAGGACATGGCCGCCCGCAAACTCGGCCGCCACTCCCAGCGCAGCCATCTCTCTAGCTGCCAACGTTTTGCCGCCTTCCTCGAGCGCTCGCCGGAGACGGCAACAGCCGATGACATCCGCCTGTTTCAGCTCTTCCTGATCGAGAGCGGGGCCAGCATTTGTAACCGCAACCGGATCATGACCGGTGTGCGGTTCCTCTTGCGGGTGACGCTGCGGCGCCACGATCTGGCGGCCGAGATCTATCACCTGAAGGCGCCGCAGAAGGTCCCGCTGGTGATGAGCCAGGACGAGATCAAGCGCCTACTGGCGATGGCGGCGAGCATCAAAGTGCGGGCCATGCTGTCCCTGGCCTATGGCTGCGGCTTGCGCGCCGGCGAGGTGGTGCGGCTCAAGGCCGGCGATGTCGACAGCGCCCAGTCCATCATCCGCATCGTCCAGGCCAAGGGCCGCAAGGATCGCAACGTGATGCTGCCGGCCGATATCCTGGGCCTCCTGCGGCTCTGGTGGAAAGAACGCCCGAGGCGCCAGGACAGGGATGTCGCGGCCACCGAGCGCTGGCTCTTTCCCGGACGCAACCCGGGCCGTCCGCTGACCACGCGGCAGTTCGCGCGCCTCTTCCAGGAGACGGTCAAGAAGGCCGGGATCACCAAGCCCGTGAGCCTGCATTGCCTGCGCCACTCTTTCGCCACCCACCTGCTTGAGCGCGGGGTCGACATCCGGGTGATCCAGGCGCTCTTGGGGCACGACAAGCTGGAGACGACGGCCCGCTATACCCGCGTGGCCACCGGCATGATCTCGGCCGTCGACAGCCCGCTCGACGATCTCGGCCCAGGCCCTCGCAAGCGCAAGAAGACCAAGGGACAGGCCTCAGGCTAACGCCTCGCTCCCATGTCTCGACCATCGCTGGAGGTCGCGGATATCTTCCGCGCCCATGGCGCCGCTTGGCGAAAGGCCAATGCCGGCCACCTGAGCCTCGGCCAGTTGAAAGTCATGTCGGCCATCGAGCGCTGCCGCACAGCGGCGCTCGGCGGCCATGTCGCGGCCTGCGAGGACTGTGGGCACGTCCATATCGCCTATAACTCCTGTCGCAATCGCCATTGTCCCAAGTGTCAGGGGGCCGCCGCCAGGGATTGGCTCGCCGCGCGCCAGGCCGAGTTGCTGCCCGTCGGCTACTTCCACCTGGTCTTTACACTGCCCAGC
Organism: uncultured Kiloniellales bacterium; assembly: GCA_947258885.1. GTDB lineage: Bacteria > Pseudomonadota > Alphaproteobacteria > Kiloniellales > JAKSDN01 > CAMYKD01. The sequence continues at coordinate 1,495 of CAMYKD010000184.1, forward strand.
CAGATCGCCGACATCGCCTATCAGAACAAGCGCGTGATCTACGCCATCTTGTTCAAGGCCGGCGCCGAGGCCATGCTCACCATCGCCGCCGATCCCAGGCGCCTGGGCGCGCAGGTCGGCATCACCGCCGTCCTCCACACCTGGGGCTCGGCCATGACACACCATCCCCACGTCCACATGATCGTGCCCGGCGGTGGTCTTTCGCCAGATCACCAGCACTGGGTCTCTTGCCGGCCGCGCTTCTTCTTGCCCGTGCGCGTGCTCTCGCGCCTGTTCCGACGCTTGATCCTGGAAAAGCTGCTGACTGCTCATAAGGCCGGCCAACTCCGCTTCTTCAACCAGCACACAGCCCTCACCAATGCAGCGGCTTTCAAGCGCTATCTCGATCCACTACGCAAGATCGAATGGGTGGTTTACGCCAAAGAGCCCTTCGCCGGACCCGAGGCCGTCCTCGCCTACCTCTCACGCTACACCCACCGGGTTGCCATCTCCAATCGACGGCTCGTCTCGGCCGACCAGCGCGGCGTCACTTTCAGGTGCAAGGATTATCGGCTGGAGGGTGCGGCGCGCTATCGGACAATGACCCTGCCCACCCACGAGTTCATCCGTCGCGTCTTGATGCACGTGCTCCCCAAGGGCTTCCATCGCATCCGCCATTACGGCTTCCTCGCCAATGGCCAGCGCGCCGCAAACCTCAACCTGGCCAGAAAACTCCTCCACGTCCCGGCAGAGCCCGACGCACCCGGGCCCGACGCACCTAAGCCCGGGGAGAGCGAGCCCGACAACCGCGCCTCGGACCAACCCTGTCCCGCTTGTGGCGGCGCCATGGTCGTCATCGAAACCTTCGGACCCGGACAGGGCCCCCGCAGACCACAATCACGCGACCCGCCGGAAAGCAAAGCCGAGGCCGCATGACCAGAAAGTCCATAAGACATCCACGATCAAGCCGCAACGCGACGGCCAAGCCCCCGCACGCCTCGCCGTCCGCCACAAGGCTGCAAAGCCCGGGGCAAGCACCTTGCCTGACGCCCAATGGCCATCAAACCGGCCCCCACAGGCCTCCAAATCCGCCCCAGGGCGAAACCAATCGACCTTCAATCCACCCGATAAGGCCGCGCCCGGCCGCAAATCCCCATAGCCCCGTCAAGCCGAACCACCGAGCCTAACCGGCCCGCGATTTCGTGCCTTGGCGCTTCTCCGACGCCAGCATCCTGCCGCGCATCAACTGCTACGACGTGCCAAGCGTCCGAGAAACCTGCACAAACCCGGCTGTCGGCAACGGCGTTCGGGATGTCTGCTGCTGAGGGTCGAGCCGACATAGTCCCCGGGTCCCCGGCGGTTCGAACTTCGCTTCGTAGGCAGTTTGAGACATTTGCCGA
>CAMYKD010000185.1 GCA_947258885.1 uncultured Kiloniellales bacterium
GCTCCTGCGCTGGGTCGATGACGGGAAAGCATATGGTTTGCCGTGCACGCGCCAACGCCTGCGACACGCTTGCCCGGCTCAGTGTCCCGCCTCGGTGCCTGGCATGTGAGAACGGCGGAGCGATAATCCCCCACTGAACGGTCCCGTGCGTTGTTCGGGGCGGAGAGAAATTGGGCCAGTGTAGAGCCTTCGGTCAGGGATCATCTGACTGGAAGGCGGGGGGATGTACTCAGTGGATCTGTATGCGCGTGTCCGGCGGGCCTGCCACGTTGAGCGGATGAGCAAGCGCCAGGCGGCGCGGGTTTTCGGGATTGATCGCAAGACGGTGGACAAGATGCTGGCGCACTCGGTGCCGCCGGGCTACCGCCGCAGCCGGCCACCATCGCGCCCCAAGCTGGATCCTTTCACCGGTATCATCGACCGGATCCTGGAGGCGGACCGCCAGGTTCATCGTAAGCAGCGCCACACCGCCAAGCGGATCTTCGAGCGCCTGCGCGACGAGCATGGTTTCAGCGGCGGCTATACGATCGTGAAGGACTATGTGCGGGAATGCCGCCGGCGCGGCCGGGAGGTCTTTGTGCCGCTGGCCCATGATCCCGGCCATGCCCAGGTCGATTTCGGCGAGGCGCGGGCCGTCATCGGTGGCCAGGAGTGCAAGATCCACGTCTTCGCGATGGACCTGCCACATTCGGACGCCTGTTTCCTCAAGGCCTACCGGGCGGAGACCAGCGAGGCCTTCTGCGAGGGCCATGTGGCGGCCTTCGGCTTCTTCGGCGGTGTCCCTCGCTCGATCCTCTACGACAACACAAAGCTGGCGGTGGCGCGCATCCTGGGCGACGGCACGCGGCAGCGCACGCGGGTCTTCAGCGAGCTTCAGTCCCACTATCTCTTCGAGGATCGCTTCGGGCGACCCGGCAAGGGCAACGACAAAGGCAAGGTCGAGGGCCTGATCGGCTTTATGCGCCGGAACTTCCTGGTGCCGGTCCCTCGGGTCGAGAGCCTCGAGGCGCTCAACGCCCGGCTGGAGGCCCGCTGCCGAGAGCGCCAGACCGCCAGGCTGCGCCGTCACGAGGAGACGATCGCCGAGCGCCTCGAGCGCGACCGGGCCGCCTTTCTGCCTTTGCCAGCCACGCCCTACGACGCCTGTGACAGATGCCCCGGCCGGGTGACCTCGCTCAGCCTGGTGCGCTACAAGGCCAACGACTACTCGGTGCCGGTGGTCTATGGCCATCGCGAGGTCCTGATCCGGGGCTATGTCGACCGGGTGGTGATCAGCTGCGGCGCCGAGGTCATCGCCCGCCACCCACGCTCGTATGAGCGCGAGGACCTGATCTTCGATCCGCTCCACTACCTGCCGCTCCTCGAGCGCAAGATTGGCGCTCTCGACCAAGCGGCGCCCCTGCGCGGCTGGGCGCTGCCGGAGGCCTTTGCGACCCTGCGCCGCCTCCTGGAGGCGCGCATGGGCAAGGCCGGCAAGCGCGAGTACGTCCAGGTCCTCCGCCTCATGGAGACCTTTCGCCCCGCCGACGTCGAGACTGCGGTGAGAGCGGCACTGAGGTTCGGGGTTATCAGCGCCGATGCGGTCAAGCACCTGGTGCTCTGTCGCATCGAGCGGCGGCCGCCCAGGCTGGATCTCGAGCTCTATCCCTATCTGCCCCGGGCCGAGGTCGCCACGACCTCGCCGGGCAGCTACATGTCCCTGCTCTCAGGAGCCGGGTTGTGAGCGAGACCCCACAGATCCTGCTTGCGCACCACCTCAAGAAACTCAAGCTGCCGACCTTCCTGCGCGAGTACGACAAGATCGCTCGGCGCTGCGCGAGCGAGGGGACGGATCATGTTCGCTATCTGCTGCGTCTTTCCGAGCTCGAACTCATCGACCGCGAGCGGCGCATGGTCGAGCGGCGCATCAAGGCGGCGCGCTTTCCCACCGTCAAGAGCCTCGACAGCTTCGACTTCCCGGCCATCCCCTCCCTCAACAAGGCCCTGGTCCTGGAGCTTGCCCGCGGCGACTACATCGAGCGCCGCGAGAACGTCATCGCTCTCGGTCCCAGCGGCACCGGCAAGACCCACATTGCTCTCGGCCTGGGGTTGGCCGCTTGCCAGAAGGGGCTGGCCGTCGGCTTTACCACGGCCGCCGCCCTGGTCCATGAACTGATCGAGGCCAGAGACGACAAACAGCTCCTGCGCCTGCAGAAGCGCCTCGCCAAGCTCAAGCTCCTGATCATCGACGAGCTGGGCTTCGTCCCCCTCTCCAAGACCGGCGCCGAGCTCCTCTTCGAGGTCTTCTCCCAGCGCTACGAGCGCGGCTCCATCCTGGTCACCTCCAATCTGCCCTTCGATGAGTGGACCGAGATCTTCGGCTCGGAGCGCCTCACCGGCGCGCTCCTCGACCGACTCACCCACCATGTCCATATCCTCGAGATGAACGGCGATAGCTATCGCCTCAAGCAGAGCAAAACAAAAAAGAAAAACCGGGCCGCCTGAGCGCCATCCGCTTGACCCCGTGGGCCCACAGGCCCCTCCCGCGCGCGGCGCCGCGTCTGCCCATTGGAAAGGCACGCCGCGCCGCGCGCGGGGCCCTCCCATGGACTACGGGGACAAGCTCCTCACCGTGACAAAGTGGCCCACTTTTGCTCCGCCACATGGCCCCTTTTGCCACCGCCGTTGACAGTCGCCACCTTTACACGCACGACCCGTGCCAACTTTAGATATATCCGTGATATCAAGTAGTTAAGATATTCTCACAAACTGCGCAGACATGCGAATGTAAGAAATTCCGACGCCCCGGCACCTGGGATTTGGCAAACAATCTCGATAAATCAGCTACTTAG
>CAMYKD010000186.1 GCA_947258885.1 uncultured Kiloniellales bacterium
CGGCAGACTCCTCACGTGTGTATGCCTCCCAATGACTTCAGTACTGTATCGTCGTCACAGAATGAGGGGGCTATTTTCTTGGTCCTGGTTTTCCCCTCATACCGGCAAGCTGCTTCGCCCGCAGGTCGGCTCTGGGTCAACGGACTAAACCGCTCTCGCGGTAGTTTGGGTCGACAGTTAGCGAGGTCTGTGCAGTAACGGTTTGGGTCTGCCCCGTGTTGAGATTGTGGTTCCCCAACCATGAACTCAACACAGGGAGCAGACCCATGACTGACAAAGCTATCAGCCCGTTGCGCCGGCGCATGGTCGAGGACATGACGGTCCGCGGTTTCACGGCCTGCACGCAACGAGGATACATCCGTGCAGTCAAGGATTTCACGGTCTTTTTCGGCCGCTCGCCGGACCGAGCTACGGCGGAGGACCTGCGGCGCTACCAGCTGCACATGCGCTCCGAGGGGGCCTCGGCGACCACGATGAACGCGGCCGTCTCGGCCTTGCGGTTTTTCTTCGGTGTGACGCTCGGCCGTGGCGAGGCCTCGGTCGGGATGACGACGGTGCGCCAGCCCCGCCGGCTGTCCGTGATCCTGAGCCCCGAGGAGGTGGCGCGCCTTCTCGACGCCGCACCGGGCCTCAAGGCCAAGGCGGCGCTGTCGCTCTCCTACGGTGCCGGCCTGCGGGCTTCGGAGGTCGTCTCGCTCAAGGTGACCGACATCGACAGTAGCCGCCAGGTGATCCGGGTGGAACAAGGCAAGGGCCGCAAGGACCGTTACGCCATGCTGTCCCCCGATCTGCTGGCGCTTCTGCGCAGCTGGTGGCGGAGCGGATGCGCGAAGGGCGTGATGCTGCCGGGGGGCTGGCTGTTTCCCGGCCAGAACCCGGTCAATCACCTGACCCCGCGCCAGCTGAGCCGCATGTTTCACGCCGCCAAGGCGGCTGCCGAGATCGACAAGCCGGTGAGCCTGCATAGCTTGAGGCACTGCTTTGCCACCCACCTGCTGGAGCAGAAGGTCGACATCCGGGTGATCCAGGTGCTCTTGGGCCACAAGAAGCTGGACACGACCGCGCACTACAGCCGGGTCGACAGCACCACGCTCAAGGCGGTCAAGAGCCCCCTGGAGCGGCTGCCCGCCAAGCAGAAGAAAAAGAAGGCGTCGTAGAACCAGCGACCCATGCCGCGCGAAGGACTGGAGGTCGCGGATATCTTCCGCGACCACGGGGCCGCTTGGCGCCTGGCCAATGCCGGGCACCTCAGCCTCGACCAGCTCAAGGTGATGAGCGCTATCGAGCGCTGCCGCACGGCTGCGCTCGGTGGCCATGTCGCGCGTTGCGAGGACTGTGCTCATATCCAGATCGCCTACAACTCCTGCCGCAACCGCCACTGCCCCAAGTGCCAGGGCGCCGCGGCCAAGGACTGGCTGGCCGCCCGCCGGGCCGAGCTCCTGCCGGTCGCCTACTACCACGTGGTCTTCACCCTGCCGGCACCGATCGCCGACATCGCCTACCAGAACAAGGCCGTGGTCTACGACATGCTGTTCAAGGCCGCCGCCGAGACCCTCACCACCATCGCCGCCGACCCCAAGCACCTCGGCGCCCGCATCGGCCTCACCGCCGTGCTCCACACCTGGGGCTCGGCCATGACCCATCACCCCCATGTCCACTGCATCGTGCCGGGCGGCGGCATCTCCACCGATGGCACGCAATGGATCTCCTGCCGGCCCGGCTTCTTCCTGCCCGTGCGCGTGCTCTCGCGCCTGTTCCGGCGGCTGTTCCTGAACAAGCTCGCCGCAGCGCACAGGGCCGGCCACCTGCAGTTCTTTGGAGCGCATGTCGAACTGGCCAATCACAACGAGTTCGCCGCCTATCTGGCGCCGTTGCGCAAGATCGACTGGGTGGTCTACGCCAAGCGCCCCTTCGCCGGGCCCGAGGCCGTGCTCGCCTATCTCTCGCGCTACACCCACCGCGTCGCCATTTCAAACGGCCGCCTCGTCGCCTTCGACGGCCGATCGGTCACCTTCACGTGGAAGGACTACCGCGCCAAGGGTCGCACCCGCTACAAGGTCATGACCCTGGCGGCCGGGGAGTTCATCCGCCGCTTCCTGCTCCACGTCCTGCCCCAAGGCTTCCACCGCATCCGCCACTACGGCCTCTTCGCCAATGGCAGACGCAGCGACAATCTCGCCCAGGCCCGGCAGCTGCTCGACATGCCGGCACCACAAGACAAGATCGAGCCCGTCCCCGAGGTCGACCAGCCGCCAAACCTCGCACAGCCCTGCCCCTGCTGCGGCGGGCCCATGATCGTCATCGAGACCTTCGAGCCGGGACACGCGCCCCGCGCCCCGCCGGCAAAGGCCGGCCAGCCGTGACCGTCATCCCATCAAGCAGCCCAAAAGCCCTCGGCCGCTACGCCGCCGTTTTGCCCAAGGGCGTGGCCATGACTGACCAACGTACTGCAACCCCGCAACACGACCCCGCAACTGCCATGAAAGTGCCGGCAGAAAGACCCGACAAGCCCAAGGCCCACCCCAGAAACCACGCGTCCGAGCGCTCAATATCCAGCCCTGGATCCTCAAATCCCCATAGACACACCAGGCCCCACCACCCGGCCTAAGCCCCCCGCGGTTTCCTCCCCTGAGGCTTGTCCGACACCTGCCGGACGAGGCAAGGCGCCGCAACCAACCCGCTCCGGCAGATGTCCGACAACCCTTCACAATTTTCGCCGTACCAGCACCGACCGACGATGGTCCGTAGCTGAGGGTGAAGCGGAAGGACCCTGCGGGAAAGCAGACGTGCGCGCACGGTTTGAAAG
>CAMYKD010000187.1 GCA_947258885.1 uncultured Kiloniellales bacterium
CGGCGAAGTCGTCGAGATGCCGCAGTGGGAAACGCCCCAGCCCCGGCGGCAAGGGGTAGTCGTTCCCGTCGTCGGGTATGCGCAGGGTTCGTTGAAAGCTGATCCCGCAACCCGCCTCCTCGTGAACCTCGGCAAATCGAAAATTCAGCCAGTTTCCTTCCAGGGTGATCATGTCCAGGCATCCTCCTTACCAGTCGCCGTCCCTCACCTCGCGCACCACCGAGAGGACCGCGTGGTCGGGCGCCTGCTTGAGCTGCCGGAGCAAGTCGGCAAACATCTTCGGCCGTTTGCGGATGATCGCCTGCAGGTCGCTCGACACCTTCCCCGCCATGGCCAGCAGGACATCCGGGTCCTCGCCCAGCTCGCGCGCCAGCCGGAGAGTCGTCGCCTCGGACGGCGGTCGAAGATCGCCCCGCTCGATCTTGCTGAGATAGGCGGGCTCGATCCCGACCCTCTGCGCCACCTGACGCAGGGAATACCTGCGATCCGTCTTGCGGAGCGCCTCGCGCCGCCGCCGCAAATGGCCGCCGAAATATGTCATGTGTTGTATATACTACACATTTGGCCATCTGTCAATGAGCTTTGCTTGGGAAGGCAAGAGGATGCGTGACGTTCGACGAGGCCAGGCCGATCGCCACCCCGGGTCAGATTGCCCTGTCCCTCAAAAGTCCTTGCACAGCCGGAGGGCGTCGTAGATGGCGGCGTGGATGTTGCGCGAGGAAACCGCGTCGCCGATGCGGTAGAGGCGGTAGCGGCCCTCGGGGTTTCCGGCCAGCGTCTGCGGCCGGCCGGCGATCAGCGCCTGGTAGTCGACCTCGCCGCGGTTGACCGAACCCTCCTTGAGGGCGAAGTAGAGCTCGTCGAGCGGCAGCGTGCCGTGCTCGACCACGACCTGGTCGACCAGTCGCTCGGCGCCCTTCTCGGTGTAGTCGCTGCCGAGCACGGCGGCCAGCTTGTTGCCCTCGCGGCGCACCGAGACCAGCCGCGTGTTGATGGTGATCGTGACACCGTGCTCCTGAAAGCACCGGGCATAGGCCACGTGGTTGAGGCCGCCGATCTCGGGCGCGAAGAAGCGCTCGGGCGTGACTATCTCGAGCCTGGCCCTCGCCTCGGCCAGGACCTCGGCCGCCTGCATGGCGGGGTGGGCGCCGTTGTCGTCGTAGAGCAGCACCTCCTCGCCCGGCTTGGCGTCGCCCGACAGGATGTCCCAGCTGCTCGCCACCAGCTCCTCCCCGGCCTCCAGGAAGCCCGTGTTGGGCAGGCCGCCGGTCGCGACGACCACGATGTCGGGCTCCTCGCCCAGCACGTCCGGGGCCTCGGCCCAGGTGTTGAAGCGCAGGCTTACGCCCAGCGCCTGGCAGCGCTCGGCGCGCCACTCGGCAATGCCGATGAACTCGCGGCGGCGCGGCAGGCGGGCCGCCAGGCGCACCTGGCCGCCGGGTTGGTCGGCCGCCTCGAACAGCACCACCTCGTGGCCGCGCTCGGCCGAGACCCGCGCGGCCTCGAGGCCGGCCGGCCCCGCGCCGACCACGACGACCTTCCTGGCCGGGTCCTCCGCGCGGGCGATCGCGTGCGGCATGGTCGCCTCGCGCCCGGTCGCCGGGTTGTGGATGCACAAGGTCTCGTGACCCTCGTAGATGCGGTCGAGGCAATAGGTCGCGCCGACGCAGGGGCGAATCTCCTGCTCGCGCCCCTCGGAAACCTTCAGCGCGATGTGCGGGTCGGCGATATGGGCGCGGGTCATGCCGACCATGTCGAGCTTGCCCTCGGCGATGGCGTGGCGGGCGGTGGCCACGTCGGCGATGCGCGCGGCATGGAACACCGGGAAGCCGGTCTCGGCGCGCACCTCGCCGGTGAAATCGAGGTGTGGCGCGGCCGGCGTGCCGTGGATCGGGATGACCTTGGAGAGCGCGGCGTCGGTCTCGATGTGGCCGCGGATGATGTTGAGGAAGTCGATCTGGCCCGTGGCGACCAAGTACCGGGCGATCTCGACCCCCTCCTCGCGCGAGAGCCCCTTGTCCCAGTCCTCGTCCGCGACCAGGCGCAGGCCCATGATGAGCTCGGAACCGACCGCCGCGCGGATCGCGTCGAGCACGCGGTACGTGAAGCGCAGGCGGTTGTCGAGGCTGCCGCCGTACTCGTCGCCGCGCTTGTTCGTCGCGGGCGACCAGAAGCTGTCGATGAGGTGGCCGTAGCACTCGAGCTCGATGCCGTCGAGCCCGGCCGCCTGCATGCGCTGCGCGGCCGCCGCATAGCCCTTGACGATGCGCTCGAGGTCCCAGTCCTCGGCCTCCTTGGGAAAGGCGCGGTGCGCCGGCTCGCGCACCGGCGAGGCGGAGAGCACCGGCAGCCAGTCTGCCTTGTTCCAGTTGGTGCGCCGGCCGAGGTGGGTGAGCTGGATCATGACTGCGGCGCCGTGCTCGTGGCAGTCGTCGGTCAGGCGTTGGAGCCACGGCACGATCTCGTCCTTGTAGGCGTGCAGGTTGCCGAAGGCCGCCGGCGAATCCTCGGCGACGATCGCCGAGCCGGCCGTCATGGTCAGCGCGATGCCGCCCTTGGCCTTCTCGAGGTGGTAGAGCCGGTAGCGCTCCTGGGGCATGCCGTCCTCGGAGTAGGCCGGCTCGTGCGCCGTGGACATGATCCGGTTCTTGAGTGTGAGGTGCTTGAGCCGGTAGGGCTGCAAGAGCGGATCGTGCTCGGCCATGGTCCCTCTCCCCGGATCCCTGGGCCGCCCCGCTTCCGGCCCGTTTCGCCTCCCCCTAGTCGAACCGTCTTGGGGGCCCCAGGTCAATGCGGCCTCAGTGGGTTTCGCGACTGAGGCGCCCGATGACGCTGCGATCACGCCGCTCGTGGTTAACTCTTGGTTAACTTGTGGTTAAATGTTGAGCCCGGACGGTTCGAACCGGCGCGCAGATATGGGGGAACGGGTATGAACAAGGTGACCTATGCCTTGGCCGGCGCGGTGATCGCGGCCTTCGCCGCGGGGTCCGCCCGGGCCGCTTCGACCTCGACCGAGCTCTCGGTCACGGTGACGGTCGTCCCGCCCGGCTCCCTCGGCGGCGGCGGCTCCGGCAGCCCCGGCGGCCTGTCCGCCGGGCCGGCCCGGACCACCTCGGAACAGCCCGCCACGGCCGCGCCGGCACAGGACGCAGTGCCGCCCGCCAAATGACCGGCCTTGCCCCGAGGAGCGAGGGTTTCGTTCGCCCGTCCAAACAAGCGACAAACCCTCTGGGGACGGCTATGCTCGCTCCCCGGACGGCGCGGCAGGGGAGACGGCGGCCATGGACGCGGCACGATCGGGCGAAGCAGGGCGCCGCGGCGGGCGCCGGACGCGGCGCGCGGAGCGCCTGGCCGCGCCTCTCGTCTCCCTGCCCAC
>CAMYKD010000188.1 GCA_947258885.1 uncultured Kiloniellales bacterium
CGGCGATCCTCGCGCGCGGCGCCGATGCGCTGCTCGGCCGCATCAAGGACGGGATCGGCTGAGGCCGAAGGGCCGGCGCGACCTCATACTTCGAGACGCGGCTGCGCCGCTCCTCAGTCCATATGTCCGTTTTGGAGGTTGAAGTGAGCGGCCTCGGCGCATGCAAATACGAGGGTTGCGCCGGACTGGCCGGCGCCGAGCCTCAAGCATGGGAGACCGCTCGAGATGAAAGATACGCTCTATGTTGGACTGGATACAGACAAGAAATCGATCGACATATCGGTGGCCGAGCCGCTGCCCGGCGGCGAGGTGCGCTACTTCGGCAAGATCGCGAACCAGGCTGGGTCGCTGGATCGTGTGCTCAGGCGCCTGGGCAAGGAGGCGCGCGAGCTTGTCGTGTGCTACGAGGCCGGTCCGTGCGGCTACGGCATTTATCGCCGGCTGGCGGGCCGGCCGGGTGTGATCTGCCGGGTGATCGCGCCGTCGCTGACGCCGCGTCGGCCCGGGGACCGGGTCAAGACCAACCGGCGCGACAGCCTGACCCTGGCGCGGCTGCTGCGGGCCGGGGAGCTGACACCGGTCTGGGTTCCCGATGCGGCGCACGAGGCGATGCGGGACCTGGTCCGCGCGCGCGGTGCCGCGGTATCGGACCTGGGGCGCTGCCGGCAGCGCATCAGCGGCTTTCTGCTGCGCCAGGAGATCGGCTATGCCGGCAAGCCCTGGACGAAGAAGCATCGCCTGTGGCTGGGCCGTCTGGAGTTTGCGGCGCCGGCGCACCGGCTGATGTTCGCCGAGCTTCTCGACGCGCTGGACCAGGCCCAGGCGCGGCGCGACCGGCTGGTCGGGCATATCGAGGAGCTGTGGCCCGAATGGTCGCTGGCCTGGCTGGTCGAGGCGCTGCCGGCACTGCGCGGCTTTGGCCTGATCAACGCCGTGACGGTGGCCGCGGAGCTCGGCGACCCGCGGCGCTTCGACAGCCCGCGCCAGCTGATGGCCTTCGTCGGCCTGGTGCCGAGCGAGCGCTCGACCGGCGAGAGCGTGCGCCGTGGCGGCCTGACCAAGACCGGCAACGGGCGCGCCCGCAAGGCGCTGATCGAGGCGGCCTGGACCTATACGCGGCCGGCACGGCGGCCCAAGGCGGCGCACCAGCCGGCCGAGATACGGGCCATCGCCGAGGCGGCCCGGCATCGCCTGGGCGCCCGCTATCGCAGGCTGCACGGCCGCGGCAAGCTGGCCCAGGTCGCGGTCGCCGCGGTCGCCCGCGAGTCGCTCGGCTTCATCTGGGCGATCGCCCGGGCGGCCGGCCGGCGCTGAGCCCGGCCCGACCGGCATCGACGCAACAGACAGCAAGGAGCGCCAGACAAGCCCGATATCGCCGGTGCACCATTCTGGGAGCGGGTTGCAGGTCAGGGGAACCCTCGGCCTCATGCCGGAGTGGCTCACAGCCCATACTCGTTCTCAGTGCGAGGCAGCCCCGCGACGTACCCATGGTCAGGTCGGTTCCAACCCACGTATCAGAGATGGATCAACCGTCGCAGCCAATACCCGCTCCCAGGCCCGTGCACCGGCCCCATCGCCATACCAACACGCCGAGCGGCGTGAAAAAAACTCGTCTCCACATCTTGCAAAAACGGACATCAGAGCATGAGGACCCAACGTCTCGATATTCTATGCCTCATGCTGGAGACCTTTGCACGGAACAGGATTTCGTCATCGCGAGGCTGCGAAGCAGCCGCGGCGATCCAGAAAAGGGGCTCGTTTCCACGGAATCCTGGATTGCCGCGTCGGCCTGCGGCCTCCTCGCAATGACGATTTTTCGTTCCGTGCAAAGGTCTCCATGCTGAGGAGCGGCGAAGTCGCGTCTCGAAGTATGAGGTCGCTCGGCGCCGACGCTGAACAAACTTGAAATGCTCTAGTCTTGCTGGGGGTACGTCGTCGGGTCCATTAAGCCGCCGCCGCGGCCTGACCAGTTGCCGACCTGCGCGCTGCGTGCATCGGCCGAAAGATCCGCGATGTTTCCGGCGGTAAGCGCCTCGATGAAGGCCACGAGAGCCGACACCTCGTCGTCCGACAGGCCGAGCGGCCGGATCAGGGGATCGAGTCCCTCATGGGGGACGCCGCCCGCGTTGTAGAACCGCACCACCTCCTCCAGGCTGCTGATCGAGCCGTCATGCATGTATGGTCCGGTGAGTGCGGCGTTGCGCAGGCTGGGTGTCTTGAACCGCCAGAGGTCCCGGGGCTCATGCGAGACCTCGTAGCGGCCCAGATCCGCCTGTCGCGGCTCGCCCACGCTTTCCACCACCGCGCGATCTATGGCGGTGAATACGCCCGGTGCGATCTCCACCGACACGCTCCCGCTCTGCCGGCTCATCGCCTCGGCCCGGAAGCCGAGCCCGGTGTCGTGAAACTCATGGTCGGTGAAGAGGGCATGGTCGTCGCCGATCAAATGACAGGCGGCGCAGCCGGCTTTGCCCGAGAAGAGCTCGTGACCATGGCGCTGCTTTTCGGTGAGCGCATCACGCCGACCGCCGTACCGCCAGCGGTCGAACGCGGACTCGCCGGCGAGCAGGCTGCGTTCCCAGCTTGCAATGGCCCGGCCGATTCTTTCGACGGTCGCGCCGCCGCCGAAGGCGGCTTCGAACAGCCCGTCGTAGTCGGCCAGGCTGGCGATCTTCGCGATCACATAACCGATCGAAGGGTTCGCCATCTCCTCCTGCGACACCAGCGGCCCGATGACCTGCGTTTCCAGCGTGGTGTCGCGGCCGTCGTGAAACATGGTCTCCTG
>CAMYKD010000189.1 GCA_947258885.1 uncultured Kiloniellales bacterium
AGGAGGATGTGGACTTCGCGCAGCATCGCGTCCTTCCGTTTCCGGCCGTCGCCTGTAGTCTAGGAGCGGCGGCCGGCCGAGTCTAATACCGGCGAGCCCATGACTGGACTCGCCTGTTGCCCAGGCGCCGGGCGCAGACATCCGTCCGCTTGGCTTTCCTCGCTTCGCTGCGGGCGCGCGGTCGCGCTTGCCAGCGAGCCGATGAATGCCTTCATCGGCTCGCTGGTATCACTCGGACAGCCGGCCGATTTCCTCCCGGGACATGCCGTGGTCGGCTTACCGCGCGGGAAAACGGGCCGCGTCCTTGCCGGCTCCTCAACGGCTTGTGAAGGCATGTGATGCTCCGCGCCCCGGCGTTGCCGCTAGGATGCAAACGAACTGCGGAATCGCCAGGGCGACAAGAGAGGCGCACATAACCCGCTCCATAGGACTGTCGCATGGCACAGCTGCCGGCCCGGCCGCGGGAGACAGCCGACATGCATAGCCTGACCCACATCGCCGTCTTCCTGCGCGTGGTCGATGCCGGCAGCTTCACGGCCGCGGCCCGCAAGCTCGGCCTGTCGAAGCCGACGGTCAGCAAGCACATCGCCACGCTCGAGCAGCGCCTGGGCGCGCGGCTGCTCAACCGGACGACACGGTCGCTCGGCCTGACCGAGATCGGCGCCAGGTTCTACGGCCACTGCCAGAACATCATGGCCGAGGTGGCGACGGCGGAAGCCGAGGTTCTGCAGTCCCGCGGGGCGCCGCGAGGACGCCTGCGCATCTCCGCGCCGATGTGCTTCGGCGATCGCCGCGTGGCCCCGGAGCTGCCGGAATTCCTCGACCGCTATCCGGACATCGAGATCGACCTGTCGCTCAGCAACCACCATGTCGACCTGATCAAGGAGGGCTACGACCTGGCGGTCCGCGTCACGCGCACCAAGCCCGCCGGACTGGTCTCGACCTGTCTGGCCCCCTGCACGCATCTGGTCTGCGCGGCGCCGGCGTACCTGGACCGGCACGGCAGGCCGCGAACAGTGGCCGATCTGGCCGGGCACAACTGCCTGATGTACGTCTTCTTCGGCTCGGGCCACAGCTGGCAGCTCGACGGGCCGAACGGACCCGAGACCGTGAAGGTGGGCGGCCGGTTCCAGGCCGACAACGGCGATGCCCTGCGGCAGGCGCTGCTTTCGGGACTGGGCCTCGCTCTCATGCCGACATACCTGGTCGGCGAGGACCTCGCGGCCGGGCGCCTCTGCGATGTCCTGCCGGGCCATCGCGAGAACAGCTACGCGGTCCTGGCGGTCCATCCCGAGGAGGGCCGGGACTTGCCGAAGGTCCAGGCCCTCGTCGAATACCTGCGCTCCCGCTTCGCCCTTTCGTCCAAGTCGGACAGCGTTCCGGCCGCCAGGTCCGAAACCGCGGCGCCGACCTGCCGACACCCCGGGCTCTAGACCCTTCAGCCCCGCGGCGCCCGGTCGTCGAGGGTCAGCAAGGGGCCGCAGAGGTCCGGCCGGCGGTCGCGGAACAGGCCCCAGACCGCCGGGCTGTCCTCCGCGGCGCGGGCCGGCGCGAAGAGCTCCCGCTTCTGGTGCTTGCAGAAGTTAGGGTGTCTCGAACAGCTCCTGGATCAGGGTCACCTGGGCGCCCTGGCCCGCCGCCTCGCGCACCGGGACCTCGGCCCGCGCCAGGTTCTCGTCACGGTCCGGGCCGCAGGCCATCTGCGCCGCGGCGCCGGCGGCTGTGGCCATTTCACCCAAGTACTCGCAGTTTTCAGCGGGTCTTCGTAACCCGGATCAAGGTTTAGAACAATTCAGATACTTGCGCAAAGTCGCGATCCATATATCAACTAGCGGTCGAAATGGTTGTCGGGTTGTGTTAATTTTTCCGATAAACAAGATTGGCGTTGTCGACAAAGCGCAGCGCGACAGCGTCGTTGGAACCGAAGAACTTGGAATAAGGGGAGGACCATAATGCCAAAAGGATTTCTTTGGCTCTTTTTCGGGCTGCCGATTTTGGTGTCCGCATGCGGGACACCACCCGAGGTAAAAGCGCTTTCGACGGCCCAGATCGGTTACTTCAATCTCGCGATCGAGGTGGTGCAGAAGCAGTCGGAGGCCCTGATTCTGGCCGCGGAAACCATCAAGAAACAAGCCGAAGCCAGGATCAACAAGAAGGAACAGGCAGAGCTGGCCAGCTTCAAAGACCTCGTTGCCAATAAGATGCCTGCGATACCGGTCGGTAAGCGCGAGTCGACAGCCAAGGAGACAGTGGAGCGGATCACACAGACTAGCCAGAAGGCGGCAGCGGCCAAGGCCAGCCTGGTCGGCGACCTGGAGGAGATCAAACGGAAGACAGAGGACATTCGCGCCTACATCGAGCAGATGAAACAGGTCCAGATTGCGCTCGACGCCTATTTGCAGTCGGAACAGGCGGGCGAGAAAGTGGTCAAAGAGATTCTAAGCCAACCCAGTACGGAGCGATTCTTGAGCTTCGTGGACGGCCTGTTGCCAAAGGTTTCGGGCGCAGTCGATGAGTTGAGCGGTTTGGTCGGCGGCCTTGCCGAGACGAAGGGGTAGAGCAATGACCAGAGAAGAACTGGAAGCGGAGATACAGCGCCTGAAACAAGGGGCCGAGGGCCTGGACGAGCCGGACAAGACCTTCAAGCTGAATGACATTGCCCAACTGGAAATCGAGCTCCAAGGGATGGCGCTAGCCGATATCACGGCCGCACTGAGGGACATCACCTTGCCGGACCTCAACGAGATGAAGGCGCAGATCGATGCGGCGGTAGATGCCA
>CAMYKD010000190.1 GCA_947258885.1 uncultured Kiloniellales bacterium
CGTATCCCTACGGTCAGGACCGCAGCGAGGTCGCTTTCTGGGTATCCCTACGGTCAGGACCGCAGCGAGGTCGCTTTCTGGTGGCGTGATCTCTGCGGCATCTTCGGCCGCCGACTATGCGGCCAAGGTCTTGGCGGCCTGGGCGGTCTTCCAGTTCCAGGGCAGGAGCTCGTCGAGGCGCCGGGCCGGCTGCTCGGCGATGCGGGCCAGCACGTCGGCGAGCCAGGCCTGAGGATCGACGTCGTTCATCTTCGCGGTGACGATCAGGGTGTACATGAGCGCGGCCCGCTCGCCGCCGCGGTCGGAGCCGGCAAACAGCCACGACTTCCTGCCGAGCGCGATGCCTCGCAGCGCCCGTTCGGCGGCGTTGTTGGTCAGGCAGATGCGGCCGTCTTCGAGGAACCGGCTAAAGCCCGGCCATCGCTTGAGCATGTAGTCCATGGCCTTGGCGACCGGGGCGTGGCGGGACAGCCGCGCGCGCTCCGCGCGCATCCAGGCCTCGAGCTCGGCGAGCACCGGCGCGGAGCGCTCGGCCCGGACGGCGAGCCTCTCTTCGGCGCTCATTCCATTGATCTCCCGCTCGATGTCGAACAGGGCGTCGATCCGCTGCACGGCCTCGAAGGCCAGCGGGGAGATGATCGCCCCCTGCTTGCCCGTCTTCGTCCGCCTTTTCGCCGCCGCCGCGATGTCGGCCAGGACAAAGAACTTGCGCCGCGCATGGGCCCAGCAGAGCGCCTCGGTAAGCGGACAGGGCGAGCGCCCGGGCTTGAACAGCCCGTTGTAGCCGGCATAGGCATCGCCCTGGAGGATCCCGGTAAAGTCCCTCAAGTGCGTCTCGGGATGCCTCCCCGATCGGTCGCGCGAATAGTGGAACAGCGCCGCCGGCGGGTCGGTGCCCCCGAACGGCACATCGTCGCGCACATAGACCCAGGCGCGCGCCGTGTCGGTCTTGCCCTTGGCCAGAACCGGCACCGTCGTGTCATCGCCGTGGATCCGCTCGGCCGCCAGCACATGGGCCGCGATCAGGTCATGCAGCGGCCTGAGCACCGCGGCGCAGGCGCCCACCTGGTCGGCCAGCGTCGACAGGCTGAGCGCGACGCCCTCGCGGGCGTAGCGCTCGCTCTGCCGGTTCAGCGGCTGGTGCTGGCCGTACTTCTCGAACAGGATCATCGCCAGCAGGCTCGGGCCCGCCCAGCCGCGCGGCGTCACGTGGAAGGGCGCGGGGGCTTGCGAGATCTTCTCGCAGTCCCGGCAGGTGAACTTCTCGCGCACCGTCTGGATCACCTTCCACCGGCGCGGGATCACCTCCAGCGTCTCGGTGACGTCCTCGCCCAGCTTGGCAAGCCGCTCCGAGCCGCAGCAGCCGCAGACCTCCGGCGCCGGCACGACCACGCGCTCGCGCGGCAGATGCTCCGGGAAGGGCTTGCGCGACGGTCGCCGGCGCGTGAAGGCCTTGACCGTAGAGGTCTTGGCGGCCGCCTGCTCGGCGGCCAGCTCATCCTCGGTCGCGTTCGCCTCCAGCTCCTCGAGCTTCAGCTCCAGCTGGTCGAGCAGGCGCGCCTTGCGCTCCGAGCGCTGGCCGTAGAGCTCATGCCGCAGCTTCTCGACCATGAGCTTCAGCGCGGCGATAATCGCCTCGGCGTTCGAGGCCTCGGCTTCCGCCCGCCGCGCCCGCGCCTCGGCCGCCGCAAGGGCGGCGCGCAGGGCGTCGATATCGGGCGAGGCGGCGCGCTTCATGACGCCCAGTGAATCACAGCCGCCGGATTTGGGTCACGCGATTTTTGCCCGGCCGGATCACTTTTTTTGACGTCATCCCGCGCGCTCGGGACGCCAAGTCCGAACCGGGTTGCGCCAGTCGATCCCCTCGAGCAGGTAGCCGAGCTGGGCGGAGGAAATCGCCACCACCCCGTCGGCCGGCGAGGGCCAGATGAACCGCCCGCGCTCCAGTCGCTTGGCATAGAGCGAGCACCCCAGACCGTCATGCCACAAGACCTTGATCAGGTTGCCACGACGCCCCCGGAACACGTAGAGATCCCCGGCGTGGGGATCGCGGCCCATGGCCTCCTGCACCTGAAGCGTCAGACTGTTCATGCCCCGGCGCATGTCCGTGGCGCCTGTCGCCAGCCAGACCCGCACCTCAGAGGGAACCGGGATCACCTCGCCTCCAGCGCCGCCACCACCCGGGCCAGCGCCTGGGCGTCCACATCCGCGCCGACGATGATCCGATGACCCCCACAGGTCACGACCTCCATGCGTCCGGCCGGCGCGCCATCGCGCCGCGGCTGCGCCTGGTCGGCGACGATCAGCGCCGGGGCAAAGCCGATCACCTCATTGTGGCGATGGCACTCCTCTCGAAACGCCTTGCGCCAGGAAAACAACAGCGACGGAGAAATGTCGTGGCGGCGCGCCGTTGCCGAGACCTGCCGGTGGCCACGGAAACTCTCCTCGACGATCCGCAGCTTCTCAGCCGGCGTCCAACGCCACCGGCGCCCGGTATTCACGACCTCCAGCCGCTGAACCTCGAAACTATCCTTATGACCAGTCATAAGGTCAGTCTCGCAAACCATCACAGCCTATGGCAGGCGTCCTTCACCGGAGGGATACTCTTCTTCAGGAGTGTCGGTCTCAGTGGTTGCGGGGGCCCGCAACCACCGGAACCTACCGATGAAAATTCTTGCTTTGTTCTCCAACGACATCATTCGGGCGTTTGACACGGCTGCATAGGTGGTCAAATCGTCGGCCCGGAACCAACTTTAT
>CAMYKD010000191.1 GCA_947258885.1 uncultured Kiloniellales bacterium
GAACTCGGCCGCGAAGCGGGGAAAGGTGTGGAACAGGCGTATGCCGTCCAGCTCCTGGTCGTAGAGCCACTCGCGCTTGTCCTGGAAACGCTGCCGTCCGAGTTTGATGGTCCAGCCCCCGGGAAGACCCGAATAGGACAGGAAGGCCTGTTTCACATCCAGCCGGGTCTCGTGGTCCTTGCGGTCGCGCTCATCGTCCACGAAGCGGCGCGAGGGCTCGACGTTGAGGTAGGCCTGCAGATTCTCGGTCGGCCTGTAGGAGAGCGACAGCGACAGGATGGGTTCCAGGATGGTCTCGTCGCGTGCGCGCTCCGAATCCAGGTCGAAGTTCTCCTCGTGCTTGGCCTCCAACTCCAGCTTGGCGCCGAAACTGAGCTCGGGCGTCAGCCGGAAGCGGGTCTTCGGCGGGGCGTCGAAGTCGAAGGCCCGGCCGGAGGCTCGCTCACGCCCGGCGGCCGGCGCCGGCAGCCGCTCGATGGCCACCAACTCCGGCGGCGCGGTCGTCTCGCGCTCCGCAGAGGTCATCTCCGGCACCTTGCCCGGTGGCTTGTGCGGCTCCCGCGCGGGCCCCGGAGCCGGCTCGGTACCGGTCAGTGCGGGCAGCACGCCCTTACCGGCGACCACCTGCCCGGCTTCCGCGGGCGTGGCCGTATCGATCCAGGCCCCGGGGTAGTGGGTCCGGACCCGCTGGCGCGCGCTGATCGCCGCGGGGCGGCCCTTGAAGAAACCCAGCCGCAGGCGGTACCAGTTCCGGCCCTCGATGTGCTCGCGCGTGATATAGGCCACCTGATCCGGGAACCCGGCCAGCGGCGTCAGCCGCGCGGTGTCGATCGGGGATTGCGTCGAGGCCAGGTTGAGTACGTAGGCCGCCTCGGCCCACGCCGGGCCCGGGATGAGCAGGCTGAACAGCAGTGCAGGGGCCAGCAGGAACCGACTGTCCGGGGCGCGCCGCCGCAGAGACGCACTCGTTTGGGATCTCACCGTGACATGCTCCCTCAAGCCGTGGTGATCACATCTGCCTGGGATGACTGGCGGCAATGATCCAGGATATCCCTCGCCCGCACAAGCAGGGCCTCGACCCGCTCCGGCCAGTCGGGTTCGCGGTAACGGAAGGGCTCGGCGGCCAGGTAGAACAGCCCGATGGCGGTGTAGAGCCGGATGGCCGCTTTTGAGGGCGGCTCGCTGACCTTGCGGTAGCCCTCGAGCAGGGCGTCGGCGTACGGCGCCACCTGGCCACCCGGCAGATGACCGCGCAGCGCAGCACGCTCCAGGTGGGCGATGAACAGTCCCGGGTCCGCGGCCGGGTCGCCCAGCTGGGCCCAGTCGAGATCGAGGATGGTGGCCCGGCCCTCCTCGCCGATCAGGACCTGTTCGGCATTGAAATCCCCGTGCAGGGCCCGCAAGCGCGGCGTTGCATCATCGAGCCGCGCCAGGCAGTCCCGCGCTAGGCGCTCGCTGAGGGTACGCAGCTCCGGGCACAGCTGGGCAAGGGTCCCCGCCTGCGCCATAAGCCGGTCGCGTTCCGCATCCCGGCTGCGCCGCTCCAGGCCTTTGGGGGCCTGGTCATGCAGCCCGGCGAGCGCGGCACCGGTCAACTCAAGTGCCCGGCGCCATGCACCGCTATCGGCCCCGCCGTCGTACAGCATGGCGTGAAGTGACTTCCCGGGTTGCCAGTCGAAACCCAGCACCTGGTGCTGGTCCAGGTAGCCCGCGCACGGGACCAGGGCCAGGGCCTCGCGCGGCGCGAAGGCCTGCGCCGCATGCCGCGCCGCCCGGTAGCCTTGGGCATTGTAGAACTTGATGGCGGCCCGGCGTCCCTCCGGGGTATCCAGGCGGGCCACGTAGCGGCGCTCGGGCTTGTAGCGCAGGTGCTGCAGACGCCCGCGGCCGAATTCCGGCCGCTTCCCGAACAGGCGGCGCAGCAGGTTGGAGCGGGTCTCGGGCTGCGCCAGGCGCTGCAGCCCCTTGAGCCGGCGGTCCGCCGGAAACAAAAAGAACGCCGTATCGAGGTCCTCGAGGATGAGTACCCCGCCGTCCGGGGAGACGCCCATCTCCTGCGCCAGCACACACGCCTTCGGCAGCTTGGCACCGGCATCCGGTCCGTAGGCCGCGGCATAGGCGAGCTGCCCGCCGCTGGATTCCTCATCCTGCACCCGAAAGGCGACCAGACAACGCGTCCCCGGCTTGTAGTGCACGTAATAGGGGGTGAGCCGCCGGATGCCGCAACTGGGATGCGCCGCCTGCAGGGCCGCGGACAGGGCTTCGGCATCCAGTGCCGTGGCAAGCCCGGCTATGGCGCGGTCGCGCCCCGCCAGCCGGCTGTCCGCGGCGCTCAACACGGGTGCGCTCCATCGGAGTCACGGCCCGGTACATGGCCGGCGGCCGCAGTGCCTGCGGACCGGCCGCTCATCCGCCGGCCAGCCCTTCCAGGACCGGGTACCTGCTGCCCAGCTCGATCTGCTCGTGGTACTGCTTCAGGTAGCTCTGGCGATAGAAACCGTTGCGGCGCATCAACTCGTTGTGGCTGCCGGATTCCTCGATGCACCGGTTACGGATCACCAGGATGCGATCGAAGGCACGCGAGGCCAGCAGGTCATGGGTCACCAGCAGGGTGGTCATGCCCGCCGTGCAGTGCTCCAGCGCCTCCACCACCTCAGCGCGGTTAAGGTTGTCGAGCCCCAGGGTGGGTTCATCGAGCAGCATCACCGGGGCCTCGCTGTGCATTGGCAAGCCGGGCGGCCGCCTCCACCGCGGCCGGTTCCGCGTTCAGGTCGCCGTAGGCGATATTGTCGCGGATACTGACCGCGAACAGGACGCTGTCCTGCAGCACCATGCTGAACTGGCGGCGCAGCGAATCCAGGCTGTACTCGCGGATATCCCGGCCGTCGACCAGGATGCGCCCGGCGTCCGGGTCATAGAGCCGCAGCAGCAGGGCCAGCAGCGTCGACTTGCCGCTGCCGGAGGGTCCGACCAGGGCCACGCGTTCGCCCGGCTCAATGCGGATATCGATCCCGGACAGCGCCGGCTTGCCGGGGCGATAGCCGAACGACACCTGGTCGAAGCGAATGCGGCCTGTGAGCGCACCGGCCTCCACGGCATCCGGCCGGTCGAGGATCTCGGGGGCCGTGTCGAGTACTTCCAGGATGCGCTCGCCGGAGGCCGTGGCCCGGGCAATCCGGGTCAGGTACTTCGCCACCTGGCGCATGGGACGGAACACGAACTTGAGATAGGTAATAAACAGGATCAGTGTCCCGGGGGTAATCGCACCCGAGACCACTAGGTATACACCGCGCCACAGCACCAGTGCGGTGGCCACGGCCAGGAGGATGTCCACCTTGCGCTCCAGGCTGGCCGTGAGCCGCTGCGCCTGGGCGCCCTGTTTCAGGCTCTTTTTATTCTGGCGGGCGAAGGCCTTCTCCTGCAGTGAACCCAGCGACAGGGCCTGTACGTACTT
>CAMYKD010000192.1 GCA_947258885.1 uncultured Kiloniellales bacterium
CGAGACGCCGGGGCTGAACTTGTGCAGGCCCTCCAGCGCGTCCACCAGCCGCGCCCGGCTCAGCTCGCGGCCGCTGCGCTTGATGCCCTCGACCAGGATCTGCGCCGCGGTATAGGCGGAAAACTGGGACGCCAGGTGATCGCGCGGCAGCCCGTGGCGCGCGTGCAGGTCATTGAAATCCACCGCCCCCGGGCCGCCGGCATCCCCCGGCAGGGTGGGAAAGGCATAGAAGATGCGCCCGTCGAAGGCGGCGTCCAGGTCCAGGATGGCCTGCCCGGCCAGCGCGCCCGGCAGCAGCAGGGTGGGATGCCAGCCGGCCTCCGTGGCGGCCGCCAGCAGGGCCTGCAGCGCGCGTTGCCCGCCGAGGAACAGCAGCACCTCGGTCTGGCGCTCGGCCAGCGCGCGCACCGTTTCGGCTGCCTCGAGGCCGGTGGCGGGATAGTGCTCCACGCTGACGTGCTTCCAGTGGTGCGCCCCGGCCTGCTCGCCGATGACCCGGGCGATGTCGGCATGGCTCGCCCCGTTCGGCACCAGCACCGCCAGCACCGGGTCCGCCAGCGCCAGGTCGTGGGCCGCGTACTCGATCAGCGCCTGGCCCTGTTCGCGCAGCCCGGCGTAGAGGTAGAAGGTGTGGCGGTTGAGCGACCAGCCCCCCTCGGGCAGCAGGGTGAAGGGGCCGATCTGCGGGATGCGGGCCTGCTCCGCCAGCGCCGCGGCCTCGCCGTCGATGCCGGCGGTGAAGGGGCTGACCAGCGCGAACACGTCGCGGGTCTCGATCAGCTCGCGCAGCGTGGCCAGCTGGTGGCGCGGCCCGGCGCCGCTGTCCACGGCGACCAGCTCCAGGCGCCGGCCGAACAGGCCGCCGGCCGCGTTGACGGTCTCGAAATGGGCCTCGAGCACGGCGCGCATGGCCCGGCCCGCTGGCGCCAGCGCGCCCTGCAGCGGCAGCACCGTGCCCACCCGGATGCGCCCGTCCGCCAGGCCCGGGTCGTCGTCCGCTTCCAGGCGCTTGAGGTAGGCGATGAGATCGGCCATGGCGCCCTCGGGGAGCAGGTAGCGCGGCATGGCGGTGTCCATCACGTGGCCGGCGGGGTCGGTCCCGTCGCGGATGGAGCGCGCCAGGGATGCCTCGGTGAACGCCGGGTGCTCACGCCCGTAGCGGTGGAGGTGACCGTAGGGCTTGGTCAGGTGGCTCCAGGTGATGTCGGAGGGCAGCACGCCGCCCTCCGGCCGGCCGCGGCCGTCGTCGCCGTGGCAGCCCGAACAGGGAACGGCCCGCGCGGGCACCGGCGTCAGGTCGGCCCCCACCAGCGCGGTGAGTGTCTCCCCGCCCGGGTGGGTGCCCTCGAAATAGACCTGCTTGCCGCGCAACTCGGCGGCATCCAGCGTGGCGTGAACCGCACACGCCGGGGCCAGGCCGAGCAGCAGGCCCACGGCCACGACACGGCCGGTACCGGCCGGCGGGCCGCGATAGTACAGGGGTAGGCGCATGGGCGGTGCCGGGACCGCCAGGCTCAGCTCTCCTCCGCCAGGGTGCGCAGCTTCTCGGCAATGCCGAGCGGGCGCATCCGCGGGGTGATCTTGGTCCAGTGCTTGGTGCGTACGTTGCCGGCCAGGAACAGGGTCGAGTGGGTCTCGACGTCCCCGGTGTACTGGCCGAGCTTCTTGACGATGTGTTCTACGTTTTGCTTCTCGCCCGTCAGCCACAACCAGCCCGGGTGGTCGGCATCCTGCTTGCTGGCAAACTCCTTGAGGGCCGGCGGGTCGTCACGCTCAGGGTCGATGCTGATGGAGACGAAGTAGATCTTCTTGCCCATCTCGTCACCGAGCAGGTCCATGACGTTGGTCAGGACCTGGGTCATGATCGGGCAGGCGCCGTCGCAGTTGGTGAAGATGAAGTTGATCAGCACCACCTTGTCCTTCAGCACGTCGGTGTAGAAATTCACCTGCTCCCCGTCCTGGGTCAGCAGCGGCAGGTCGGAGAAGTAGGCACGCGATTCCTCGTCGTGGCTGGCCGCCGCCGCGGCCGTATCAGTGGTACTCGACCAGGCGCCCGGGTGGAACAGGGCGAGGGCCGCGATCAGAAAAAGTCTGGCTGGATACTGCATGTTAATCACCTGCGGTTAGGGTTGCGTGGGCGTGGCCTGCGCCTGACTGCGGGCGGCCACTAGTTCGTCCAGCCGGGCCACGATCTGGTCCGGGCCCGGAAAGCCGTAGTAGCGGGTCCACTCGCCGCTGCGGCCGTCCCCGACCAGGATCATGGCCGGGTGTTGGGTAAAGTCGGGGGTATACGCGCCGAGGCCCTCGAGCACCCGGTCCATGGCGCGCTTCTGCCCGGTCAGCCAGGTCCAGCCGTCGCGGGCGCCGTGTTTCTGCGCGTAGGCCTTGAGCCGCTGCGGGGTGTCGCGGCTGGGATCGACGCTCACCGAGACCAGGAACACCTCCCGGCCGAGCCGCTCGCCGAGCCGCTCCTGCAGCTGTCCGAAAACCGCCGTGAGCACCGGGCAGATGGTGGTGCAGGTGGTGTAGATGAAATTCATCACCACCAGCCGGTCCCCCACCACCTCGCTGGCGAAGCGCAGCGACGCCCCGTCCTGGTTCAGCAGGCCGGTATCGAACAGGGTGACCTCGGCG
>CAMYKD010000193.1:0-2030 GCA_947258885.1 uncultured Kiloniellales bacterium
TCGCGTTCCTTCAGCTCGCGCAGGTCGGTCAGGTCCGCGACCCGCTCGGGCGGGTAGCCGAGGGTCTCGAAATCCATGATGCCCTTGGCGTCGTGGCAGTCCTTGCACTCGCGGCCCTTCTTGGTGACGCCGTGGTTGATCATGAGCGTGCCCATCTGGCGCATCCAGTGGGCCTCGACGTTGCGCAACTCGCCGTCCGGGCCGATCGGGTATTCGAGCCGCCACTCGTCGACCCCGAAGTAGCTCATGAACTCGTCCATCATGTAGGCCTTGAAGGGGGTCTCGTACATGCGCTTTACGATGGGATTCGCGATCGCCGTCTGCATCGACTGCAGGGTGTCGCCGGTCTGGTAATAGGTCGGATAGTCGAAGGGCAGGATCATGGCGCCGAAGGGTCCCTGGTTGGCCATGTCCTCCCACATGAGCGCGTTGAAGACCTTGAACGGGTAGATGCGGCTCTTGTCCTTGGTCATGACCCGACGCAGGTTCCGCTCGATCATCTCGGCGCGCTTGGCCCGCATCTCGGGCGTCAGTGGCGCGAGCGTGTCGGTGGCCGCCTTGACGTAGGCGTCCACGTCCAGGTCCGGATAGTGCTCCTTGATCCTGATCGCGTTGCGCCTGATCTCGGCGACGGCCTCGGGATTGTCAATCCGCACGAGCTGGTTCATCAGCGGGTTATAAGCCGTGCCGCCTAGGGGATTGTCGCCGAGAGCGTTGGCCAGGAAGGTGCCGTTGCCGTTGAACCAGAGGAAGGTGAAGCCCTGGCCCGCCTTGCCGGAATGCAGCACGTCGGTAAAGAGGTAGATGCCCTCCTCCTCGTCCCAGATCGGATGGATCCAGTCGCGCAGCACCACGTTGTCCTCGCGCAGGTGGGTGATGTGGCAGGTCTCGCAGGCCAGGCGCGCGACGTGGCCGTTGAGGATGACCCGGTCGTCGGCCTTCAGGTGCGGCGCCGAGGTATGGCAGTTCTCGCACTCGACCACCTTGCCCGGCAGGTCGTTGGCGACCAGGTCGACGCCCTTGACGCCGCGCGGCACCCGGTGGCCCTCCGGCACGTGGCAGTCGGTGCAGCCGATGCCCGCCTTGGCGTGGACGTCGGTCGCCGGGGTGAAGGAGCTGGCGCGCTTGGCGCCGGGATGCAGGAGGCGCTTGGCCTCGTAGCCCAGGTTCTTGTTGGCGGCGTTGGCCTGGGGCACGTCCTCGAGGTCGCCGCCCAGGTTGTGCTGGTGGCACAGCAGGCAGTTGTCCGTGGTCGGCAGGCCGACGGTCATCGCGGTCTTCAGCGAGCGGTCCTGGTTCCAGCGCAGGCCGTGCTCGTCCTCGATCACGTAGCGCTGGTTCATGTCGTAGCCCTTGGCGTGGCAGATCAGGCAGTCGACGCCCTCCTTGACCGCGTCGGGCACGTCGCCGACCGGCATCATCAGCTCGGTCGCCGGGTGGTAGCCGCCGCCGATATGGCACTGGCCGCAGCCTTCCGAGCGCAGCTCGACCTCGCCGTCGCCGTGCGCCGGCTTGGTCTCGACCAGCTGGGCCCAGCCGGTCCAGGAGAACGAGCCGGGGATGCCGCAGGCCCGGTCGATCTTGCCGACGGGAATGGCCCGCGTGCCCTCGCCGTTCACCTCGCGGCCGTCGTAGCCGTAGGTCGAGAAGCCCTGGTCCGTGGATTGGAACTTGTAGTGCACCGTGGAGAGCACGTCGTCGAGGGTATCGACTTCCTTCCGCGTTCCGTTGCCGTCGGAGACATGCATGGTCTGGTGGCAGGTCAGGCAGGTGCTGGGGCCTTCGTAGCGGCGGATCCCGGCCTGGCGGAAATACTTGATGTGCGGGAAGCCGGATTCGCGCAGGAAGGAGCGGGTTTTCAGCAGCATGTCCGCCTTGACCCGCCGCGCGAAGGCGTCCTTCTCCTCCGCCGTGGCGGCCCGGGCGCGCGCCAGCCGCGCCCGGCCGGTCACCGTGCGGGCGGCGGCCTCGAACTCGCGCTCGGAAAGCGGCTTGCTGGTCTCGTAGGTCAAGGGCGCGTTGACGACGCC
>CAMYKD010000193.1:2050-6079 GCA_947258885.1 uncultured Kiloniellales bacterium
CGCGGTGTGCCATCCCGTGATCATCATCTTGATTTCGCTGAGCACCGTTTCGCCGGCCGTCGCCATGTAGACGTGGCCGATCAGAAAGACGGTCAGGAAAAGGCCGATCAGATAGTGAAGGACGGCAATCGGCCAGAGGCCGCCCATCCCCAGCAGGCGATCGGGCGCGAGCTCCGGGAACATGAACAGGAACCCGCTTACGATCAGCACCGGCATGGCGCCGTAGACCACGCCCAGATAGGCGATCTGCTGCAGGGGATTGAACTTCCGCTCGGGCGTCATGGGAAAGGGGCGCGCCTCGCCCTTGAAGATGCCCGAGGCGTAGAAGGCCTGCTGGCGTTTCAGGCGCTCGGGAAATCCGCTCAGCGGCGGCAGGAACTGCCGCCCGTTGCCGCTGAGAACGTTGGCGACGACCAGCGCGCCGTAGAGAATGCTGATGGCGATGCCCGCGACGTTGTGGACCGTCCGCGCCGCGGCAAAGGGGATCAAGGGGGTTTCGGGCGTCGCGAAGTGCTGGCTCACGCCGGTCACCAGCAGGGTGAGAAACAGTAGCGCGTTGGTCCAATGCCAAAGACGCAGCCAAAGGGGGACCATGTAACTTCGCTCAACCATCCTCGTTGCTCCCGTTGCGCCGGCCTCCATTGCGCCTGTGGGCCGCGACCCATCGGCCAAGGCCGTGCCCGAAGACACCGGCGGAGACGAAGCCGACCAGTCCGAAACTGAGCCAATCCAGGAAACGGTTCCGGGTGGCGCCGATGATGTAGGCGTCGTTCAGCACGGCCGCGTTGATGAAGCCCAGTTTCTCGCGCGATTCGCTGGCGCGGTGCTTGTAGAGCTGGGTCATCAGGATGGAATCCCGGCTGTGGCACTCGACGCAGTTGCGCTCGGCCTTCTTGGCGCCCAGGATCTCGTGGGAGATGCGCTCGCCGTGCGGCGTGTGGCATTCCACGCAGCGCACCTTGGCCCAGTGACGCTCGGTATTGGGCAGCCAGGCGTGGGCGCTTTCCAGGTCGGGAAACTCGCGGTCCGTCAGGCCGGCGAAGCGCGCCGGGGAGCCATGGCAGTTCAGGCACATGCCGTTGTCCTGGACGATGACCTCGGCGGTCGCCTCCTTGTTCTTCGCGACCTCGAAGGCGTGCGGCTCGTGGCAGGAGAAGCAGGTGAACTTCTCGCCGTGCTTCTCGAAATGGATGCTCTTTTGGAACTGGGCCTCGACCTCCTTGAACCGGTAGTCCCTGAACTTCGGGTTCTCGGGGTCGTCGTGGCAGTTCAGGCAGTGCAGGGTCTGGTCCTTGGCCTTGTCCGTATGGGGATACTTTTCGAATCCTTCTTCCTTGTGGCAGTCCAGGCAGCGCCGTTCGCCGTGGTTCGAGGCCCGGAACGCGGTCTTCTCCACATGCAGGTCGACCAGGCGCCCGGTTTCCCGGTCCTGATAGGCGAGCGTCTCCATGCCGTGGCAGCGCAGGCAGGCCGAGACGGAGGAATCGAGCGCCTCGGCCCGACCCGCCGACGGGGCGGCGAGCAGCACGAGCACGGCGGCGAACAGGATTTTCCTAGTGGAATCAAACGACAGCATCTGCAACACCCGGAGATCTGTGGTCTATTTCCAGTTGCATCTCCCAGGCGGGGAGGGTTTTTCCGATTGACGGCATTATAAAATATTAGCTTTTGCTAATAAATGATCTAGCTCAATGCATTGCAAGTATTCCGCGCCCGCAAATCCGGCATGGCCGCCATGTCCGCGGTGCAGGGTGGAGGCGGCCCTATTCAGCCCGAAGCTCGCCCCTTCCGGGACCGCCTCCGCGCCAAGGCCAAGCCAAGGAAAACCGCCCTCGTCGCCATTGCCCACAGACTGCTGACCATCCTGAGCGCACGTGTGCGCTCAGCCTAAAGCTGGCGCTCTGAACACTCTTGACAGCAACACAGCCGCTGACCTTCACGTCTCGTTTGAACACATTTGTCGCAGGCCATGTCTCCGGAATTCCGTTATGCTAAGCAGGGGCCGATGGGGTATGGAGGATCCACATGGCGATAAACACGGACCTGTGGCGCGCGGCCATGACTGGTGTCTGCCTGTTGCTGCTCGCTTCCTGTGGGAACGAGGCCGTCACGGAGAGCCGCTTCGAAGCGGAGTGCAGGGCAGCGGGGCACGCGGAGGGCTCGAAGCAGTTCGCCTCCTGCGTGGAACAGCGGTGGGCGCACTACAGATACCAGCCAAGGTACGGAAAGTAACGCCGCCTTCCAATGCGATCCGTGGCACCGGTTGGATCGGAAATTCGGGGACACGAAATTCTGGGACACAGTACTAATTTCTCGACAACCGGCCCGCGCCGCTGCTGGAGCTGGCCAGCGCCGATCGGGAAGAATTAAGTATTGTGAGCTGCTTGCAAAATTCACGGCGATGGAAGGCGATTTTGCTGTTTGGTGGGATGCGGGGGGATTGGTTGGGTCTTTTGGCGACCGATATTGGGCAGCGTTGGTGGGATGCGGGGGGATTGGTTGGGTCTTTTGGCGACCGATATTGGGCAGCGGCCGAGCTTTGGCCGTCGAATGGCTTGATTTCGGCAAGTCGGTTTGGTTCTCCCGGCTTTTGCGGGAGTTGAGAGGTGCCGGGCGAGGCGCTTTGGCAGCTACTGGACGAGACGCATGATCTGGATGGCGCTGAGCGCGACGAGGGCGAACATGACGTGGCAGGCGACCTTGTCGGGGCCGCGGACGCGGATCATGCGGCCGGCGAAGTTGTCCTTGAAGTTGGCGATGACGCGTTCGGCGGCGCTGCGCTCCTGATAGCGGGCATGCTCGGCGCTTCGCAGGCCGATGCGCTTCTGTCGCCTGGCCTCGGCGCGGATGGTTTCTTTGCCGGCGGCGGTTCTCGGATGGGGCTCGATCAGGGGAACATGGCCGAGCGCGCGGCTGTGCGCCTTGATCTCCGGGGCGTCGTAGGCCGAGTCCATCAGGTCGTAGAGGTTGGTCACCCGACTTGCGGTCAGGGTCGCCAGCGGGATCGCCGCCTGGCTGTCGTGCAGGCTGGCCGAGGTGACGAGCGCGCTGATCGGAATGTCGCCGTCGGCGACGTCCAGGTGCAGCTTGTAGCCGATCCAATGGGTCCGGTAGCCCTTGGCGTTCTGCTTGACCCCCGGGCTGCAGGCCCGCGGCAGGTCGGCCAGCATCTCGGTCAGGCTCATCTCGCCTTGGCGCTCCAGCCGGCGGCGCTCCTGGGCCGCCTTGGGCCGTTCCTCACCCGTCTTCGGCCGGCCGCGCTTGCGCTTGGGCCGGGGCTCGGGTTTCTTCTTCCGGGGTGTGTGCTCGCGCGCCTCGATCGCCGTGGCATCGCGCGAGATGTGGCCGACCAGACGCGCGCCCTGAGTTTCCTGGATCAAGGCCTCGTGCAGACGCTGCGCCAAGCCATGGGCGGCAAACTCGCCAAAGGCCCGCGAGAAGGTCGAAGCGCTCGGCACCGACCCCGCCGAGGGCCAGCCGCACAGCCGCCTGAGCGTCTTGTCCAGCACAAGGCGCTCGATCAGCGCCTGGGTCTGGGAGATGTTGAACACCGCCTTGGCCACGAACGAGCGCGCCAGGGCCGACCGGTCCTCGGCCGGCCGGCCCCGCGCACCGTGCGCGTGCGCCAGGAACCGCTCCGGGCGCGCCAGCTCCAAGACCGTCACCAGCTGTCTGTGACGCTCGCCCAACGGCCCCAGCGCCTCGCCAAGCGCCGGAAAAAGCTCGCCTTGAAGCCGTTGCCAATATGCTGATAGACTCGCCCCCAGAGGCATGGCCCGCAGTCCTTTCCCGGTGTTGTTGTCGCAAACAAACCATAGCGGAAAGCGGCTGCGGCCGCCTCGGAATTCACCGAAAATCAGCCGCGAAACGCGGAAAATCCAACGCGTTTCAGCAGTTTTGCAAGTGGCTCAGTATTTCCTACCTTTGGTATAAGTTCTGATAAGCTGACGACCACGCTGATCACCACGCCGCGCGGGCGCCTAAACGGCGCTTCCGGGCGCTCGTGACGGATGACCAAGGACCGCAAAG
>CAMYKD010000194.1 GCA_947258885.1 uncultured Kiloniellales bacterium
CTCGAGAGCGACACCGCGCGTGATGTCGTCCCGGCCGCCGGCCTGGATCAGCGGCTGCAGAGCATCCCAGATCCCGCTCTCCCAGTCGATCAGGGTGCCGTAGCAGTCGAAGGTCAGAGCAGAGAAGTCCGACAGCCCCTTGTTCATGAAGATCGCCTCCTACCAGCGGATGCCAAGGCGCCATGCCCCTGGGGTTATAGCAAAGATCCTGGTCAACCGCCTTCGACGTGGTCCAGACGACCGATCGGCAGGATGGCCAGCGGCGCCTCGTCTGCCGCGAGGTGCAGCATCCGTCGCACCGCGCCGTCGCGGAACGCCCCCACCATGGTCGTGCCCAGCCCGAGCGCGCGGGCCTGGAGGTAGACGTTCTGGCCGACGTGGCCGACCTCGATGTGGACGTAGCGCTCGCCGCGCGGGCCGTACTTGCGCGTAGTGCGCCGATAGACCGCGGCGAGCACGAGAACACAGGCAGCCCCGGCGATCCAGCTCTGGCCGAGCGCCGCTGCCGCCAACTCGGCGCGCAGGTCGCCATCGCCGACCGCTTGCAGCGCGTGGCGGCCCGGCCGGTAGCGGTAGACGCCCGGGGCAAGGCCCTTCACCTCGCCGGCCACCAGCGTGACCTCGAGCGGGTAGAGCGCGCCGGCCGAGGGCGCCGCGCGCCGATCCAAGGGTGCGGCCGCGGTAAATCCCTGGGCCGCCCACAAGAGCTGGGCCGTCTCTTCCAGGGTGATCGGGCCGGCCCTGAAGTCGCGGACCGAGCGCCGGGTCAGTAGCGCCTCCTCGACGGACAGAGGCCCCCGGAGCCGCGGCGCCGGCAGGCGCAGGGCCGTTTGCGTCTCGAAGACCTTGGAGATGCTCGCCGCCCGCCCGGGCAAAGCCGCCGGTGCGAGCGCTGTCGCCCCAGCCAGCCAAGCGATCGCGTGCCGCCGCCCCGGCGGCGGCGTCCCAGGACCTCTGCGCGTCTGAGGGCGTCGCGGCATTGGGGAGCTCCCCTCGCCGTTTTAGCCGACATTTCACAGTTAGTTCTGTCGGGACAACTTGCAAGAACTTCGAAGGGTCATCCTTGTTAGACAGGACGGCCCTCAACCGTCGCCATCTGGCCGCCCGAACAGCTCCTCCAGGAACCCCACGAACCAGTCGTGCTGGGCCTGGTCGTGGGCGGCCGCCAGCGCGTCCTGCTCCTCGCGCGACTGAACCCCGGGCTCGTCCCAGGGTGCCCAGTCGGCGTCCTGCCAGCGCCGGAAGCCGGCGACCGTGATCTCCGGATGGAACTCGAAGGCAAAGGCGTTGCCGTCGTACCGGAAGGCCTGATGGCGGTAGAGCGCGCTCTCGGCCAGCAGCTTGGCGCCCTCGGGCACCGCGAATTCGTGGAAGTGCGCCTGGGCGACGACCAGGCGCTCGGGGAAGACCGCGCGCCCCGCCTCGGTCGGCCGGATCTCGTAGTAGCCGAACTCGTGCAGCCCCTCCGGACCCGGGCCGACCTCGGCGCCCAGCGCATGGGCGACGATCTGCCCGCCCAGGCACAGGCCGAGCGTCGGGGTGCCGCACCGCAGGCAGCGCTCGACCCAGCGCGCCTCCTCGTCCAGAAAGGGGTGGCGGTCGATCTCCGGTATGCCCTGCGGCCCGCCGTAGAGCACCGTGCCCGCGACGCTACCGTCGGGCGCCTCGAGCGCCTCGCCCGCATAGGGCGACCGCCAGTCCAGCTCGAAGCCCTGCCGAGCGAGCCAAGTCGCGGCGCGGTCGTCGCGGGGCGAGCCTTCGTGCTTGATGAGGACAATGCGCTTGGCCATCGAGGCCCTCCAAAGACGTGCGCAATCGAGGCCCTGCAATAGATGACCAAGTGCCAGTTGGTCAGTGGGATATCGGATAGGCCCCGCCGGGATTCAAGGGCGGGATGGTCTCATGGCTTGGTGGAATATTGTTTCTTTTCAAAGACTTAGCTCACGACCCGCATCCAATGTAAGCTCATAACCCTTTGAAAACACGCGTATCTTTACTGTGCATGGACTCGAATGCCCGAAACCGCCGCCCGCTAGGTGTCGACCCCCGCTAAATAGGCGATCGCCGCTGTCACCCCGCCCTTGCCGTGGGGCAGGCCGCAGATCTCCAGGGCCGCTTCGATGCTGGCCAGCGCCCCCAGGATCATCGGTTCGTTGATGTCGCCCATGTGGCCGATCCGGAAGGCGCGGCCCTGCAGGCGGCCGAGGCCGCCGCCCAGCGCCACGTCGAAGCGCTCGCGGCAGACCGTGCGGACCTGGTCG
>CAMYKD010000195.1 GCA_947258885.1 uncultured Kiloniellales bacterium
CTGGTCACCGCCTTCCTCAACCTGCGCTTCCGGATCCTGCACCTGCTGGCCAGCATCCTCACGATGATCGCGCTCTACTCCGTCAACCTGCGCATCATGGGCCGGCCGAACGTGGCGATCATCGCCGAGCCCACCGTGCTCACCCCCTTCGAGGGCCTGGGCCTCGCCGGCCTCACCCTGAAGCCGCTCATGGCCTTCGCGGTGGTCGCGGCCGTCGCCGCGCTGCTCGCCCGCTTCCTGGTCTCCGAGTACGGCTTGGCCATGCGCGCCACCGGCGCCAACCCGCGCATGGCGCGCGCCCAGGGCATCGCGACCGCCCAGAGCACCTACGTGGGCATGGCGCTGTCCAACGCCATGGTCGCCCTGGGCGGCGCGCTCTTCGCCCAGATGAACGGCTTCGCCGACATCACGATCGGCACCGGCACGATTGTGGTCGGACTGGCCGCCGTGATCGTCGGCGAGGCGATCTTTCGCGGCGGGGGCATCGTGGTCGCCGTGATCGCCTGCCTGCTGGGCTCGGTGATCTATCGCCTGGCCGTGGCGCTGGCGCTCAACGCCGACTTCATCGGCCTGAAGGCCTCCGATCTCAACCTGGTCACCGCGCTCCTGGTCACCGTGGCGCTGATCCTGCCGGGCGCGCGCAACCCCCTCAAGGCCTTGTTGACCCGGGGCGGCAAATGATCCGGATCGAGGGCCTGCACGTCACCTTCAATCCGGGCACGGCGATCGAGACCCGCGCGCTCAGGGGTCTCGACCTGGAGATCCCGGCCGGCCAGTTCGTCACCGTGATCGGCTCCAACGGCGCCGGCAAGACGACCCTGCTGAACTGCCTCACCGGGGAGGTCCCGCCGACCGAGGGGCGCATCCTGATCGACGGCACCGACGTGACCCTCTGGCCGGCGACCCGACGCAGCGCCCTGGTGGCGCGCGTGTTCCAGGATCCCTTGGCCGGCACTTGCGAGGCCCTGACCATCGAGGAGAACCTGGCGCTGGCCGCCGCCCGCGGCACGCGGCGCGGCCTGGCCTCGGCCTTGCACGCGGCGCGGCGGGCCGAGTTCCGCGAAAAGATCTCCCGCCTCGACCTCGGCCTGGAGAATCGGCTCGGCGACCGCATGGGGCTTCTGTCCGGCGGTCAGCGCCAGGCGGTCAGCCTGGTCATGGCGACGCTGCGCCCGACCAAGATCCTGCTGCTCGACGAGCACACCGCGGCGCTCGACCCGCGCATGCAGGACTTCGTGCAGCGCCTGACCCGCGAGCTGGTCGAGGCCGAGCGGCTCACGACCCTGATGGTCACCCACGCGATGCGCCAGGCGCTCGAGCTGGGCGGCCGCACGGTGATGCTGCACGAGGGCCGCGCCGTGCTCGACGTCGCGGACGAGAAACGGGCCGGCCTGGGCCCCGCCGACTTGGTCGCCCTCTTCGCCGAGGTGCGCGGCCAGGAACTCGACAGCGACAGCCTGCTGCTGAGCTGAGGGGGCCGTCGGCGCGTGGTGCACGCCCTTCCGGCCGCTGGATATGGGACGGCCTCCGCTATTCTAGACGCAACGGCCGTGGGGCCGCCTGGTAATGCTACTGATCGGGCACCTTGCAGTCGCCTTTGCCGTAGACATCCTCGATCCGGCACTGCCGGCTCAGGCGCATGACGATCGACCCGCGGCAGGACTCGAGGCTGACCCAGGCATCGTAGCCGCTCACCGAGCTGCCGCCGCGGCGCGAGCGAACGCGCGCCGCGACGCTGATACTGCGAACGTCGCCGGGATCGATGTTCATGCGCGCGATGCGCTCGCTCACCTCTGCCTCGCAGGGGTCGCCAGCGGCAAGCGCGGGCGACGCGAGCAGGGCCGCCAGAACGATCGCCAAGGCGGGCGCGATAGCCGCTGTGGCCCAACACACTGCTCCTTGGATCATTCTACGTTTTTCCTGCATGGCGTCTGTCGCAGCGTCCAACGAACCCGCGGATGCTCCTGCTCGGGGCTCCGACTCCAAAAAGGTACGCGCGCCGGAATGACATACTGGCGTACGGCAAGATCTTTGTCGAAGACCTCGCCATTGCGCGCCGCGGCCGCCGAGATCGAACTCGAGACCACCCAGCGAAAGCTCTCGACGGGCCCCGGAAGCACGTCGCGCAGAACGCCGTACTCCAAGTCG
>CAMYKD010000196.1 GCA_947258885.1 uncultured Kiloniellales bacterium
GACTATCTCCACGGCGACCGGCCGGAACTGGGCGTCTGAACCGACCGCGGCCTACTCCGCGAGCCAGAGGCCCTGAAGAAACTGGAGAAATTGGGGTCAGACTCGATTTAATCTCGACTTTGGCGCAGCTCTCAAAACATTTGAGAAATTAAATCGAGTCTGACCCCAAATTTCCCTCCGCGAGCCAGAGGCCCTCGAGGATCTCCTGGTAGTGCGGCGCGTCGGGGCCGAGGAGCCCCCGGCGGATCAGCAGGTGCAGGATCACCAGGTTGACGTTGAACTTGAACTCGTCGCTCTCGCGCACCGTCTCTATGACCCGCTCGATCGGCCAGAGCGAAAAGCTCTCGACCTCGCCGTCGGTGTTCTCGGGCAGGAAGTCGACCGGCAGGTCCAGATCGAAGCAGAACAGCACGTCGTCGCGCAGGCCCTCGGGCCGCTCGCAGCGGTAGGAGACGGCGCCGACCGCCACCGCCCGGGCCGCGAGCTCGGCCGGAATATCCGCCTCCTCGGCGCATTCCTTGGCCAGGTTCTCGCGGATGCCGAGGCCGTGGGGCTGGCCGCCGGCCACGATGTGGTCCAGTTTGCCGGGCGCCGTCGGCTTGTCGCGCGACCGCCGGGCGACCCAGACCCGCAGCCCCTCCGGCCCCTCGACCAGGCCGTTCAGGTGCACGCCGAAGGCCCTCAGGCCGAAGTCCGGCACCGCGCCCCGGTCCAGCACCATTAGCGGCGGCTCGCCCCAACGGCGCAAGACCGGATAGGCCTCGCCGCGCCAACGGCCCACCTCGCCGGCTTCGGAGAGCGGGCGCAGCACCTCATCGACCGCCCGGCCGCGGCTCTCGAAGTCGGCCAGCGCCGGGTTCAGGACGACGGCCGTATCGCTCACCTGGAAAACCCGCGGGAAATCCGAAAGACGCCGGGCCAGGGCGTGGCCCACGCGGCCCAAGGCGCGCCCCTCGATCACGAAGGGCCGGTAGGCCTCGGGGTCCCAGCGCCGGCAGAGGGCGATCCGCTCGAGGAAGCTCAAACGGCCGTCTTCTCGGAGGTCAGCACGGTCGCCACGTCGTGCAGCTGCCGGAGGCAGCGCGCGATGTAGTCCGTGAGGTCCGGCGAGAGCCCCTGGACCTGGAGGTCGATCGCCAGCTCGCGCCCGCCGGGCCCGACCCGGTCGCTGTGCCAGCGGCTCGGCACCAGGTTGCGCTTGGCGAAGAGCTCCAATACCCGGGGCATGACCCCCGGCGCCGCCTCGGCGTGGATCGAGAAGCAGGCGACGCGGCGCGCCTCGGGCGCGCGGGGTCTATGGACGGGGTCTAGGGACGCGAGGGAAAGATCAGCGGACATGGAACGCAAACTCCTGCACGGCGGTGAACGACGAATCGGCATGGCCCGGCCGCCCAAAGGGCGCCGGGTGGCTAATTCGTATGCTCTTGCCGAACAGGTGCTGCGTCATGCCCCGACCATAGACCCCGGGGCGGCGGGAATCAAGGACGCCCGCTGACCTACACGGCCGGTCTACGCGCGCCTCACCCCGTGCGGATGATGTGGGTCAGCACGGTGACGGTGACGGCGCCCACCAGGGTGCTCACCAGGATCGTCGGGCCCGAGACCTCGCCGCCGGCGCGCTTTCCCTTGGCCTGCAGCTCGAAGCCGGCGGGCATGGCCGCCAGCATCACCGCGACCCAGGCCCAGGAGGTTGGGATGCTGAGCAGCTTCAGCTGTATGGCCAACAGCCAGACGAGGGCGGGAAAGGCCGCCAGCTTGACGGCCGCGGCGGCGAACTCCGCCTGCAGCCTGCCGCCGAAGGAATAGCGCACGAGCATGCCGCCGTAGGCGAAGAGCGCACAGGGCACCGCCGTCGCCCCGATCGTACTCAGCGCCGTGTCGATCCTGGCCGGGATCGGGATGTCGAACTTGCCGAAGACGATGCCGGCCACCAGGGCGATGAAGAGCGGGGCCTTGGCGTACTCGATCAACACCTTGACCGGGTCGCCGCCCCTGTGGCCCTGCACACGCTGAACGACCAGAACCATCAGGGCCATCACCAGACCGTGCAGACCGACCAGCAGCATCATGGGCGTTATGACCTTGCTGGCGAGGATGAGGGACACCGCCGGGAAGCCGAGAAGGACCA
>CAMYKD010000197.1 GCA_947258885.1 uncultured Kiloniellales bacterium
GTGCGCGCCGGCGGCCTCGCCAAACGGCACATATCCGTTCATGTCTCGATCCAGCCCCCTTCGTGGCCGGCGTGCCGGCCGATTCGCGGGGGCATTGTAGCGCCGCTTGCGCGGCAGGAAAACACCGACGGTTGCGCGAGGCGGAGCTGACCGGCACCGGTCCCGGGCGCACCGAAAGCGGCCCGGAAAAAGCGGTCTAGAACAAGATCTTCCAGGGCTCGGCGCCGTCGTTGTCGCTCAGCAGGCGGTCCTTGGGCAGATGGACCGTCGCCCGGGTTCCCTTGCCCTTGCGGCTGACGATCTCAAGCGTTCCGTCGTGCAGCTCGACCAGGGACTTGGTGATCGACAGGCCGAGGCCGGCGCCGCCCGGGCGGTGCCGTTCGGCATCCTCGGTCCGGCCGAAGCGCGCCAGGACCTTGGGAATGTCGGCGGTGTTCATGCCGATGCCGGTGTCGACGACCTCGATCTCCAGATCGCCCGACGACCCGAGGCGCGAGGCCAGGTCGATGCGCCCGCCGGGCGGCGTGAACTTCGCCGCGTTGGCCAGCAGGTTGAGGACGACCTGCTTGAGCTTCGCGGGATCGCCCAGGACCTGGGGCAGCTCGGGCTCGACCGCGACCACGAGCTCGAGCTCGGCCTTCTCGATCTCCGCCTGGATCATGCGCCGGCAGCGCTCGAGCAGGTCCGTGACGTCGACCGCCTGCTCCTCGAGGTCCACCTTGCCGGCCTCGATGCGCGACAGGTCCAGGATCTGGTTGACGATATCGAGGACGTGATGGGCGCTCAGGTGGATGTCCTCGGCGTACTGCAAATAGCGCTCGTTGCCCATCTCGCCCAGAGTTTCGCTGCGCATGGCGTCGGAGAAGCCGATGATGGCGTTTAGGGGCGTTCGCAGCTCGTGGCTCATGTTGGCCAGGAACTCCGACTTGGCCCGACTGGCACGCTCGGCGGTCTCGGTGGCCGTCTCGGTGGCCGCCTCGGTGGCTGCGTCCGGGCGGGAATGGTCCGTCACGTCGGCGCCGATGCCGCGGTAGCCGGCAAAGCGCCCCTTGTCGTCGAACACCGGCCGGCCGCTGATGGCGAAGCGGCGTTCCTCGTTCAGTCCAGCGTGCAGCCAGGCGGCCTGCCGACCCCGAAAAACCTGCAGGTCAGCCACGAGCGCCCGGCCGGCCTCGTCGAGCCGCCACAGCTCGGCGAGCGGGCGGCCCAGGCCCTGGTCGCGCGGCAGCCCGGCATGGGCATCGTAGTCCTCGGACAGCTGCGTGATCCGTAGCTCGGCGTCGGCTTCCCAGCACCACGCCGAGGACAGCTCGGTCAGGTCCTGGACGGCCTGGCGAAGGTCCCCGAGCTCGGCCTCGCTGCGCGCGCGAGCCGTGGCCTCGGTGCCGGTGCCGCGATAGCCCTCGAACCGACCGCTGTTGGACTCGAACACCGGGACGCCGCTCAGCAACAGCTTGCGCCGGGTCCCGTGGGCGTCCTCCAGGGTCATGGCCCTGTTGCGGAACGCGACGCGGTCCTCGATGGCTTCGACGGTGGACAGCAGCACGCTATCGACATCCTTGAAATACGTCAGCGAGAATATATAGCTGCCGAGCAGAACCTCACCCGGAACCCCAAAAACGCGCGCTATCCCTTTTGAAATATGCAGATAGTTGAGATTGGAATCGACCTCCCAAACCCAGTCTACGGCCGAGCGGATGAAATCCTCGTACTGCCGCGCCTCGTCCTCGCCCGTGTCCTGCGCGTTACCTACGCGCCGAAGGTCCTGCCTTCGTGCAGACTCTACCTTGTCAGCCATGACCCTTCCCCGGACCCAGCGCGGCACATCATGCCATCGATTGCCCGGCGCTCCTAGCCTCGGACGGCGATTTTCCCGCACCGGGGCGATTTTACCGTCTGAACGTCGGGACAACCAATCCGGCCGGAATTCGAAGGACCGACTCGAGAACGGCCGGACAGCCGTCCGCCTTCTCCTGTCAAACCTTGAAAAATTCACATTGAAATAATGGTGAGCCCGGTAGGGATCGAACCTACGACAACCTGATTAAAAGTCAGGTGCTCTACCAACTGAGCTACGGGCCCTCGGGTCGCCGCCCGGG
>CAMYKD010000198.1 GCA_947258885.1 uncultured Kiloniellales bacterium
CCGCGGCATAGCCCGCCACCACGATCAGGAAGAACGGCAGGACCATCAAAAGCGTCTTTTCCATTTTC
This sequence comes from uncultured Kiloniellales bacterium, assembly GCA_947258885.1. Classification (GTDB taxonomy): domain Bacteria; phylum Pseudomonadota; class Alphaproteobacteria; order Kiloniellales; family JAKSDN01; genus CAMYKD01. Next base: position 69 of record CAMYKD010000198.1, read on the forward strand.
GGGAGAACTCCCTCTCGAGAATCACGGGGTGAGCCGGTACTGCTGGTCCGCCAATACCTTTGGGCCGGATCCCTATAGCCGGGTCCCAGCCTCCATGAACGTGCTTAATTTTCGCTTAAGCGGGGCAATTCGGTATCTCTTGGCTAATCACGGCACCCCCCGGGGCGGAGCGCGCCAGGGAAGGGCGAGGAGCAGCCCCGGGACCGGAAGGCGCCGCGCTGCACCCTCGACCCAAAACGGGACAAGATACCGGACGGCAGCCGGCAACCCTCTCTGGCGCCGAACTATGGGATCTGCTTTGCTTGGCTCTTCGGCTGCGCGCGCAGGACGAACGCCAAGACGAAATTGAGACCGTTGAGCCCCAGAAGAACAGGCCGCCCATCAACGTAAAGCGCCGCGAGAAAGGCCAGGAAAATGAGAAATCTGATAGGGTCCTCACGCAGGACATGCACCAGAAAGAGCGCGTATTGCTGGGGCGCGTATCTTCGAAACGGGCCGTCTGCGCTCCGCAGGACGAACTTCATTCCAAGGACTGCGAGGGACCCGATGACCGCGCACCAAAGCAGGAGGCCGATATTGCCTTCCAGCCAAACGGGGGCACTACCGAAGGCCACCCAGATCGTCGCCGACTGAAGGGTCAGCCAAAAGACCGCGCCGCTCAGGCGGCCCGCCGTTCTGGCGCGTGTGACGCTTGGGCGGTTCCTCTCTGTCATAGAGGCTGCTCCAGGGGGCCGGCCGGGCGGGCCAAGTGAATCGCTGCTATTTGGCCTATGGCCAATTAAGAATGCGTTATCCCGTTTTCGGTGGTCCCGGTCTTCTCGCCAGGGGAAATGCTCAGCGAGGCACCAAGCCAACGCAGAAAATGGAGCCGGAGGCGCTGTCAGCCGCCGAGCTTATGGCCCTTGAAGAACTCCCAGATCAGCCGGCTGGCCTCGGGGCCGTCCTCGTCGGTAAAGCTGCCGTCCGGGTCACCGCCCGACCAGGCATGCGCCAGGCCGTCGACGAGGACCTTCCGCATGATTAGGGCTTCGGCATCGTCGTGATAGTCGTGAACCATGTAGGCATGGCGATCTGGGGTCTTCGGAAACTCCTCTGTCGCGTCGGCTTCCGCGTCGATCGAGTCGTTCGCGCCGTCGCCGTCGTCGGCGAGGTCGTTCATCTGGGCGAACTGCGCGATCACCTGATCCGCGTTGGGTCCGGTCCGCCGGCTTCCATCGCGTCGGCGGCCTCGGCCGTCCAGCCGAGGAACCAATAGGCGATCGGCCAGAAGGCCGGCGCCGGCACCTCCTCTTCGGCGGCGGCGAATTCGAGGCCCGAATGGACCCCGGTGGCCGCGAAGACCTCGGGGTAGAGCGAGCCCAGGATCGCGCTCATGGCGCCGCCCGCGGACAACCCGGTCACGTAGACGCGCGCGGCGTCGATCTTCACCGAGGGTTTCAGGGCCTCGATCATCTGGACGACGACCCCCGGCTCGCCGGCGCCCCGGGACTGGTTCTCGACGGTCCACCACTCCCAGCAGCGGTTGGGATTGAGCCAGAGCCGGTAGACCGGGCGCCGGGTCTCCGGATAGAGCACGACGAAGCCCTCCCGGTCGGCCAGCGCGCCCAATCCCGTGCCCGCGGCGAAGTCCCGGCTGTCCTGCTTGCAGCCGTGCAGGGCGACGACCAGCGGCGCGGGCGTCTGCGCGTCGTGGCCGGCGGGCAGGTAGACGAGCGACTCGTAGCCGCCGACGCCCGGCCCCTCGTTCAGGCTTCCCGTCTGCGCCCGGGCCGATACCGCCAGGGCGCAGAGCGCAAGACACAGGACGTGGAACAGGAACCTGGTGCCTGGGCGGCCCGCGATCATGACCTCGCCTCCCGGAACGTCGCAGCCGCCGCCGAGGGGGGCGGGGCCTGCAACAGCTCCTGATTGTATCACAGCGCCCGGGGTTTATGCTCTCGAAAGATGTGGCGGATAGCCTGTGACCGTGGGTCCGGGCGACACCGATGGGAGGGACCGCGGGACATGGCCATTCGGGAACTGCGCATCGCCGGCTACCGCTCGCTGAAGGACCTGGAGGTGCGGCTCTCGGCGCTGAACGTCTTCACCGGGGCGAACGGCTGCGGCAAGAGCAACCTCTACCGGGCCCTGGTGATCACGGCCGCCGCGGCGCGCGGCCAGCTGGCCCGCTCGCTCGCCGAAGAAGGCGGCATGCCTTCCGTGCTCTGGGCGGGACAGCGGGGCAAGGGCGGCGTCCGCATGACCCTGGGCCTCGCCTGGAACGACTGGGACTACGAGATCGCCTGCGGCCTGCCGAACCTCGCGGAGTCCGCGTTCATCATGGACCCGCTGGTCAAGGAGGAATGGGTGCGCAGCGCCGGCCGCCGGCCGGTCGCCCTTCTGGAGCGCAAGAACATGAGCCTCTGGCTGCGCGACCGCGACGGCAAGCGCGTCTCGTATCCGCTCGAGCTGCTCGCCTCGGAATCGGCCATGGCGCAAATCATGGAACCGCAGCTCTATCCCGAGCTCGCCTGGCTGCGCGAGGAGATGGCGGTCTGGCGCTTCTACCACCATTTCAGGACCGACCCCGATTCGCCGCTGCGCCGCCCGCAGGTGGGCGTCCACACGCCCGTGCTGAGCGCCGACGGCCACGACTTGGCCGCCGCCCTCCAGACGATCATCGAGATCGGCGACGACAGGGCCCTGGACGACGAGCTCGACGCCGCCTTCCCCGGCGCCGAGCTGACGATTTTCCAGGAGCGCGGCCGCTTCGAGCCCGGCCTCGTCCTGCCCGGCATCCGCCGTCCCTTCGAGGCGCGCGAGCTCTCCGACGGCACGCTCCGCTACCTCTGCCTCTTGGCCGTCCTCCTGAGCCCGCGGCCGCCGGCCCTGCTGGCGCTGAACGAGCCCGAGACCAGCATCCACGCCGACCTGCTGGAGCCGCTTGCGCGCCTCATCGTCAAGGCCTCGGACCGGTCGCAGATCCTGGTCGTCACCCATTCCAAGGCGCTCGCCGGCTATATCGAGGCCGCGTCGGGCTGCCCGGTCTTCCGCCTCGAGAAGGTCGAGGGCGAGACGGTGGTTGCGGGGC
>CAMYKD010000199.1 GCA_947258885.1 uncultured Kiloniellales bacterium
CATCTCGTATCTGAAAGAACATATTGATACAAGGAGATCCTGTATATAGAGCAACTGAGAGCGGCAGGGGAATCGCTTCAGGTTAACGCGGCTTTCTGTCGGAGGAGACTTTCGAGGTATTGATGATTGAGGTTGGCGAGTTTTCGCCGGACCTTGAGGCTGTGTCGGTCCTTGGGTTTTCGCAGGAGGTTCATGGCCATGTGTTTGACGACGGCCATATTTTCGGGACCGTGGCCGGAGCGCAGGCGGGCGAGGTCGTCGTGGAAGACGACGTCGAGGACCCAGTGGAGACGGTTTTCGACGTGCCAGTGGGCGCGCACGGCGCGGGCGAAGGTCTTGGCGTCGAGCGGGGCGGAGGAGAGGTAGTAGCGCTTTTCGCGCTCGATCTTGGCGTTGCGCTCGACCTCGGTCTCGACCATGGCGATCATGGCAAGGTGCGGGAAGCTCGGCTCGTCGGCGTAGCGTCGGTCGGAGAACAGCCAGTCGATGTGGTGGCAGACGGCATGGCGGCGAAGCTCGATGCGGCCATGGTCGGCATCGGTGGTCACGAAGGTGTCCAGGGGGCCGGCCTGCGGATCGGCGAAGAAGGCCTCGACATCGCCGAACAGCACGGGCCGGTTGGTCTTCAGGGCGAGCAGATAGTCACCGCCGCGGCGCACGATGGTCTCGGCGATCTTGGTCTGGGTGCCGATTGCATCGATGGTGACCAGCGCGCCGGTCAGGGCCAGGCGCTCCAGCAGGAGCGGGATGGCTATGATCTCGTTCGACTTGTCGCCGACCGCCTCCTGGCCCAGCACCAGGCGCTGGCGGCAGGCCCAGGCGGAGACCAGATGCAGCGGCTCGCGCCCCTTGGCGCGGGCGTGACTGCGCCTAGAGGTCTTGCCGTCGATGGCGATGATGTCGGGCTCTCTCTCGCGCAGCCCCGCCACCCAGGTGGTGAAGCAGGCCTTGAACAGCTCCGGGTCGAGGGCATTCATCACGTCGTTCAAGGTGTCGTGGGACGGGATGCCGCGATCGTAGGGCAGGAAACGGCGCAGAAAGTCGATCCGCTGCTCGCCCCACAGCTTGGTCTCGACGAAATCCTCCATGCCGCTCAGCGTCGCAGACAGCACCAGAAGCAGAATCTCCGGCAGCGGGTAGACCACTCGCCACGACTGGCGCGGATCCTCAAGCGCCGAGAAATGATCGAGAAGGGACGGGATGCGCGGTGATGGGGACATTGTCGGGCCTCGTGATTCAACGAAGCCCTCCATGAATCACATCCCACAGCCTCCGAACAGCCCTCCCAGCAACAAAACCCCGTTAACCTGAAGCGATTGCCCTGCGATGACAGGTTCCTGTCCTTGCCAAGACAGACATCATTCCATCTTTGCCGAGCCAAGGGACAGCGTCTCGCTCAGCTCCAGAACCGCCGTTTCGAAGGCATCGATATCGCCCAGGCTGTGCGCCACGAGCATCGCCCCTTCGAGCATCGCAGCAATGCGAAGCGCCTGTGCCTCGATGTCCCGTGGCCGAGCGCCCGGGGCGGCTCGCGCGACAACGCTCTCGAGCCACGCGAGGTTGCGCTCGAAGAACGCCCGGGCCTCGGCGTTGACGCCCGGCGGCAGGGCCGAGGCCTCGGTCGCCAGCACGCCGCATAGGCACATCCTGCGATCCTCGACGAGGGCGCGGCGGAACAGATCGACATAGAGCGGGATCAAGTCGGCCGGCGCGCGCTCGGGATCGTCCGGATCGCCAAGGGCGGCCATATGTCGGTCCGCGTAGGCGCGCGCGGCGGCGGCGGCCAGATCCTCCTTGGTCGGGAAGTGATGATGGACGCTGGCGCTCTTGATGCCGACGTCCGCCGCGATCTCGCGAAACGAGAAGCCGTGGAAGCCGCCCTCGCGCATGCGCCGCTCCGTGGCCGCGATGATTCGCTCCGTCGTGCCGGATGGCGAAGTCGATGCGACCCC
>CAMYKD010000200.1 GCA_947258885.1 uncultured Kiloniellales bacterium
CCTTGTGGCGCTCGTCGCGGGCGTAGACGGTCTGGCTGCCCTGGGTCAGACGATAGAGCGGCGGCTGGGCGAGGTAGAGCCGGCCGTCCTCGATCAGGCCCGGCATCTCGCGGTAGAAGAAGGTCATCAGCAGCGAGGCGATATGGGCGCCGTCGACGTCGGCGTCGGTCATGATGATGATCCGCTCGTAGCGCAGCTTGTCGACGTCGAACTGGGCGCGCAGGCCGCAGCCGAGCGCCTGGGAGATGTCCGCGATCTCCTGGTTGCTCTTCAGCTTGTCGTCCGAGGCGCTGGCCACGTTCAGGATCTTGCCGCGCAGCGGCAGGATCGCCTGGGTCTCTCGGTTGCGCGCCTGCTTGGCCGAGCCGCCGGCCGAATCGCCCTCGACCAGGAAGATCTCGGTGCCCTCGGCGCGGGTGCTCGAGCAGTCCGACAGCTTGCCCGGCAAGCGCAGCTTGCGCGTCGCGTTCTTGCGCTTAAGCTCCTTGTCCTGGCGCCGGCGCAGCCGCTCCTCGGCGCGCTCGACGACCCGTTCCAGGAGCATGCGCGCGCGCTCGGGATGGCCCGAGAGCCAGTGGTCGAAGTGGTCCTTGATCGTTGTCTCGATCAGCTTGGCGGCGATCGGCGAGGACAGGCGGTCCTTGGTCTGGCCCTGGAACTGCGGGTCGTGGATGAACAGCGAGAGGATCGCCATGGCGCCGCCCACGAGGTCGTCGGCGGTCACCTGCGCGGTCTTCTTGTTGCCGATCAGCTCGCCGTAGGCCTTGAGGCTGCGCAGCAGGCCGCTCCTCAGGCCCAGCTCGTGGCTGCCGCCGTCGCCGGTCGGCACGGTGTTGCAGTAGGAGCTGACGAAGCCGTCTTCGTCGGCCGGCCAGGAGACCGCCCATTCCAGGCGGCCCTCCTCGCCCGGAAAGGCCGCCTCGCCGGCGAAGGGCTCGGGCGTCAGGGTCTTGCGGCTGCCCAGGCTGGCCTCCAGGAAATCGCGCAGGCCGTTGGGGAAATGCAGGGTGTCGCTCTCGGGCACCCCGTTGTCGCCCTTCTTCAGCAGCGACTTGTCGCAGCTCCAGCGGATCTCGACGCCGCGGAACAGATAGGCCTTGGAGCGCGCCATGCGGTAGAGCCGGTCGGGCCGGAAGTGCACGGCGCCGCCGAAGATCTCGGGGTCGGGCCGGAACGCGATCGTGGTGCCGCGGCGGTTGCTGGTCGCGCCGGCATCGCTCGGCTTGCCCTGCGGCTCGCCGCGCCGGTAGCTCTGGCGCCAGAGCTTGCGGTCGCGCGCCACCTCGACGGTCAGCTCCTCGGCCAGCGCATTGACGACCGAGAGGCCGACGCCGTGCAGGCCGCCCGCGGTCGAATATATCTTTTCCGAGAACTTGGCGCCCGAGTGCAGCGTGGTCAGGATCACCTCGAGGGCCGATTTGCTCTTGTACTTGGGATGCGGATCGACCGGGATGCCGCGGCCGTTATCGCGCACCGTGACTCGGTTCTCGGCGCCCAGCTCCAGCTCGATGCGCGTGGCGTGGCCGGCCACGGCCTCGTCCATGGCGTTGTCCAGCAGCTCGGCCACGAGATGGTGCAGGGCGGGCTCGTCGGTGCCGCCGATGTACATGCCGGGGCGCCGGCGCACCGGCTCGAGCCCCTCGAGCACCTCGATGTCCTTGGCCGAGTAGTCCTTGCCGCCGGTCGCGAGATTTTGGAAGAGATCCTTCATGCGGGGCATTATCACATCAGGTTCGTTATCGTTGGTTAATCCGGCTGTGTTTTGGCGCTCCATTATGCTGTAGGGCAAAGTGGGAAGAAACACAATATCTAGTCACGTCTCTGCCCTTTGGGCGCACGGCTACTGCAACGCAGCAGCCGGAAGGCCGAGAAACC
>CAMYKD010000201.1 GCA_947258885.1 uncultured Kiloniellales bacterium
TGACCCCAATTTCTCCAGTTTCTTCAGGGCCTCTGGCTCGCGGAGTAGGCCGCGGTCGGTTCAGACGCCCAGTTCCGGCCGGTCGCCGTGGAGATAGTCGATGACCCGGTGCGGCAGGGTCACCTGGGCCAGCAGGGCCTTCACGTCCTCCTCCAGGTGCTCGAGCGAGCGGTGCAGCTTGCCGATCTCGAAGAGATCCTTGCGGCTCGGCAGGGCGAGCAGGAAGCGGCCGTCCACGAAGGCGGCGCGCAGCGCCTCTTTCTCCGCCGCTTCACAGAGCGCGACCAGCGAGTCGAGCAGCGCCGGGGTCAGGAGCGCGCGCGCCGCCGCGGCGTCGTCGCTGTAGACCTCGTAGCGCGCTTCGAAGGCGGGGTGGTCGAAGGCGACGGGCGCCGTATCGCCGAACGTGTCCCGGAAGAAACCCTCCATGCGGTTGACCAGCCCGCCCTTGTCGGTCGTGAGCAGGATGCGGCCGGAAAAGGACTGCGGCACCTCGATGTCGAACAGCAGGCCCTTGAACACCGTCGAGCTGCCGGAGCTCCGGCGGCCCCGGCGCCTGCGCCGCAGCCTGGCCTCGACCATGCGGAATCCGGTGGCGCGGTGGCTCCCGGTGAAGAGGTCCTCCAGCTTGGTGCGGGTGTGGTGGCCGACCACGCCGGCCTCCTCGAAGCGTTCGGTGTCGAAACCCTCCTTGGCCGCGCGGCTGTATTCGAGATCGCCGAGGAAGCGGCAGAGCGGCGCGATCACCAGGTCCTTCAGCTCCTCGCGGTGCCGGGCGGCCGGGCGGCTGATCCAGTAGCCGGCCGCGACGGCCGCCACGACAAGGCCGATCGCCGACCACAGCGGCTCGCCCTGAAGGAATCCGACCGTGTAGAGCGCGCCGGCGGCCAGCGCGATCAGCGGCACGGAAAGTCCGATTCTCCGGTAGAAGGCGGCGACACGGGCCTGGCGCTTGGCCTCCATGTCGCGGGCATGGGGCGCGATCTCCCTGGCATAGACCTGCTCGAAGTCGGCCGCCCGGTCGTCGGCGGCTCCGGTCGTCGTCTCGCTCATGGTTCCTCGTCCGGACAGCCGGCCAGCGCGCGCACCTCGGCCGGGCTCCGGCCGGCCTCGCGCAGGGCCCGGATGGTAAGCGGATCGTGGCGCTTGGCAAGGCGCTTGCCGGCAGCGTCGGTCAAGAGGCCGTGATGGTGCCACTCGGGCACCGGCAGGTCGAGCAGCGCCTGGAGCAGGCGATGGACATGGGTGGCGGGATAGAGGTCCTCGCCGCGGGTGACCAGGGTCACGCCCTGGAGCGCGTCGTCCAGGGTGACCGCCAGGTGATAGCTGGTCGGCGTGTCCTTGCGCGCCAGCACCACGTCGCCGAAGACCGCGGGTTCGGCCGCGACCTCGCTGCGGCCCCGGTCGACCCAGGCGAGCGGCCCGGTCTCCGCCGCGGCCCGGGCCACGTCGAGCCGCAGCGCATGGGGCTCGCCGGCCGCGAGCCGCGCCCGTCTTTCGGCCTCGCCGAGCTCTCGGCAGGTGCCGGGATAGAGCGGGCCGTCGGGGCCGTGCGGCGCCTCGGCGGCGCGGGCGATCTCGGCCCGGATCTCCTTGCGGGTGCAGAAGCAGGGGTAGAGCAGGCCGCGGCCGTGCAGCTCGGCCAGGATCTCGGCATAGAAGCCGAGGTGCTCCGACTGGCGGCGCACCGGGCCCGCCCAGTCGAGGCCGAGCCACGCCAGGTCCTCCACGATCGCGGCCTCGAACTCGGGCCGGCAGCGGCCCCCGTCGATGTCCTCGATGCGCAGCAGGCAGTGCCCCCGCGCCGCCTCGGCGGCCCGCCAGGCGAAGAGCGCCGCATGGGC
>CAMYKD010000202.1 GCA_947258885.1 uncultured Kiloniellales bacterium
TCTTGAATTCCGGTGACGAATTCCGGTGACAGTTTCCTCATCTCACCGAACTCCGGGGAACTCCGGGGACAGTATACTTATCTAGGCCACGTGGCACTGAGCTCCACGCTGTGAGAGTTAAGTAAACTATGGGCCTGTTGAAAAAGTAGCGGCGGCATGATTCCCTGACTTTGTCGGACTGACGGAGTCGGGGGTTTTCATGCTTGAGCGGCGCGATCGTTTGCAGGACGAGCTGTTCGTTGCGGGCTCGCTGCGGGAGCTGATCCCGGCGGATCACATCCTGGTCCGTGTCGACAAGGTTCTGGATCTTTCGTGGCTTCGCGCGGCGGTGTCCGGGTGCTACGACCTGGAGCAGGGTCGTCCGGGGATCGACCCGGAGGCGGCGGTGCGGCTGATGCTGGCGGGACTGCTCCTGGGGATCGTGCACGACCGCAAGCTGTTGCGCGAGGCGCAGGTGAACCTGGCGATCCGCTGGTTCTGCGGCTACGCCCTGCACGAGCGTGTGCCGGACCATTCGAGCCTGACGCGGGTCCGCCGGCGCTGGGGGGCCGAGCGGTTCCTGCGGATCTTCGAGCGGACGGTGCTGCAGTGTGTCGCGGCGGGCCTGGTCAAGGGCGAACTGGTGCATTTGGACGCGACGCTGATCCGGGCGGACGTGAGCTGGGAGAGCCTGGTGAAGGTTCATGTCGAGGCGGTGGCCGAAGCCAACGCGGATGGCAAGAGTGAGGACGACGACCCGCCGTCGGCGGGTGGGCCCTCCACGGGTGGCAAAGCAAAGCGCGGCAAGCTCAAGAAGATCAGCCGGACGGACCCGGAGGCGCGCATGGCGACCTCGCACCGCAAGCAGCGCCTGGAGCCGAGCTACAAGCAGCTGACGGCGGTCGACGGGGCGGCCGGCGTGGTGGTGGACGTTGATGTCGTGAGCGGCGAGACGCACGAGGGCGGCGCGCTGCCGGAACAGCTGGATCGGGTGGAGCAGCGCACGGGCCTGCCGGTCGCAACGGCGACGGGGGACAAGGCCCATGCCTCTGCCGGGAACTATGCGGCCTTGGAGGCGCGCGGCACACGAGCGGTGATCCCGCCGCAGCGCCTGCGGCCGGCGCCGATGCCCCTGGAGCGCTTCAAGTACGACGCCGCGCACGATCTGGTGCGCTGTCCGCAAGGGCGCAAGCTGCGCCGCGCCGGACGCTACGCCAAGGGCCGCTTCCACCGGGCCCGGCCGGCGGACTGCCGGGCCTGTGCGCTCAAGGCCCGCTGTGTCCCGAAATCGATGAGGGCGCGCTCGGTCCAGATCCCCGACGGCTACCCGGCCCTGCTGCGGGCGCGCCGGCGCCATCGACGGCGCTTGCCCGAGGACCGGGCGGCCGCCGCCAGCCACCGCGCCCGCGTCGAGGGGGTGCACGGCGAGGCCAAGGCCCAGCACGGCCTCCGGCGCGCCATGCGGCGCGGCCTGTGGAACGTCGCCATCCAGGTTTATCTGACCGCCGCCGTCATCAACTTGAAGCGCCTGGCCAGGGCGCTCTTGCGGCTTTTGCTGCGGCCAGGGGCGCTCCCAAGGCGGCTCGAGGCGCTCCTGGACCGCCTCGCGCGCACCTGCGAGCGGACACTCGCCCGCCCAGCCGTGCCGGCCACGGCGCTCCGCTAAACGGCGCAAAAAGTCGGCTTCTTCAACAGGCCCACTGTCACCGGAATTCGTCACCGGAATTCAAGACTTGGTGGGATAAGTAAACTCTGACCGGAATTCGATACGCTCATGTAAGCTCCACTAAAAATAGTGACTGAGTGACAACACAACTGAAACGACAACT
>CAMYKD010000203.1 GCA_947258885.1 uncultured Kiloniellales bacterium
AGACATAGTCTTTGTATTTCTTGAGGTGGCGCACCGGTTTGGAGAGGGCGTCGCGGCGGAAGGGGTCGCCGAGTTCGCGGGTGACCATGACCTCGACGATGGTGGTCTTGCCGTCCTTCTGCGCCTCGCAGCCGGCCTTCAGCGCATCGCCGACGTCGCCGAGCTGGTCGATGGTGACGCCCTCGGCGCCCATGGAGCGCGCGACCTCGGCGAAGCTCGGGTTCTCCAGATTGGAGCCGACGAAGCGGCGGTTGTAGAAATCCACCTGGTTTTTCTTCTCCGCGCCCCACTGCTTGTTGTGGAACACCACCGCGGTCACCGGGATGCTCTCGCGCACGCAGGTCAGGATCTCGCCCATGCTCATGGCCCAGGCGCCGTCGCCGACGTAGGCCACCGCCGGGCGCTCCGGCGCCGCCAGCTTGGCGCCGACGATCGCCGGAAAGGCGTAGCCGCAGTTGCCGAAGCTCATGGCCGCAAACATGCTGCGCGGCTGCTCGAAGCGCAGATAGCTGTTCGACACCGAGCAGATGTTGCCGATGTCGGTGGACACCATGGCGTCCTGGGGCATCGCCTTCTCCAGCTCGCGCAGCATCTGCCGCGGATGCATGGCCTTGTCGTCCTTGATGACGTCGAGGCTGTAGGGGTCTTTTTCGTGGTGCCACAGATCGAGCTCGGCTTCCCATTCGGCCTTCTCGCCGCGGATCTTCTGCGCCCGCGCTTCGCGGTTCGCGGCACAGGCCAGATCCCGGCCCTCGAGCCGCTCGGTGAGGGCCTCGGCGGCCGCCTTGGCGTCGCCACAGATCCCCACCGAGATCTTCTTCACCAGCCCCAGCATCTCGGCGTCGCTGTCCACCTGGATGATCTTCGCGTTCTGCGGCCAGTACTCCAGGCCGTGCTGGGGCAGGGTACCGAACGGCCCCAAGCGCGTGCCCAGCGCCAGCACCAAGTCCGCCTGGCCGATGAGCTTCATCCCCGCCTTCGAGCCCTGATAGCCCAACGGCCCGCACCACAGCGGGTGGCTGGCGGGAAAGGCGTCGTTGTGCAGGTAGCTCGTCACCACCGGCGCGCCGAGCAACTCCGCCAGCGCCACCGCGGAGGCGACGCCGTCGGCGAGGACCACCCCGCCGCCGGAGACGATCACCGGGAACTGCGCCGCGGCCAGCAGCTCCGCCGCCCGCTCCAGGCTCTCGCCGCCCCCGGGCCCGCGCTCCACGCGGATCGGCTCGGAGATCTCGTACTCGTGCTCGCCGTAGAACAAGTCCCGCGGGATGTTGAGCTGCGCCGGCGCCATGTGCAGCATCGCCCGGTCGAAGCAGCGCCCGGTGATCTCCGCCATGCGCTTGGCGTTGTTCACGTGCCCCTGAAACTTGGTGATGGTCTCGAAGAAAGGCAGCTGCTGCGCCTCCTGGAAACCCCCCAGCCACTGGGTCAGGGTGCCGGTCTCCGGGGTGATCACCACCACCGGCGAGTGCGCCCAGTAGGCCGCCGCGATCGCGGTGACGAAGTTGGTGATGCCGGGACCGTTCTGGGCAATGCATACCCCGTGGCGGCCGCTCACCCGGGCGTAGCCGTCGGCCATGTGACCCGCCCCCTGCTCGTGCACCACGGGCACGTAGCGGATGCCCGCCGGCGGAAAGATGTCCAGCGCGTCCATGCACGCCGAACCGACGATGCCGAACACGTCGGTGACGCCGTTGGCGGCTAAGGTCTCTACAAATGCTTCACTGGGTGTCATTAAAGGCATGG
>CAMYKD010000204.1 GCA_947258885.1 uncultured Kiloniellales bacterium
CGCCGACACCACGGTACCGAGGACGAGCATGTCCCAGGCAATGGCGATATCGCTTTGCAGCAACTGCAGTGACAGATAGGCGCCTGCGAGCAGGATTATCGGTATCGACAACAGAAACGAAAAACGTGCGGCAGCTTCACGGGTCAGTCCCAGCATCAGACCTGCCGTCATGGTAATACCCGAACGGGATGTGCCCGGTATCAATGCTATCGCCTGGGCGATACCTATGAACAGCACATCGAACCAGCCTACGCTGTGCTCGTTACGCCGGCGTTTGCCATTGACATCGGCCCACCATAACAGAGCACCGAACAATACCGTCGTTATCGCGATGACCAGCGGTGAGCGTAAGTACAATTCAATCAGATCTTTCATGAACAGACCGGCAAGCCCGGCCGGTATTGTGCCAAACAGAACCGCCCATGCGAGGCGGCTTTCGCCGACAAGTTCACGCGTCTGTACCGACTTGAACCAGTCGATCGCCATCAATTTCAATTCATGGCGAAAATAGCTGACCACCGCGATCAGGCTACCGATATGCACGGCGACATCGAACGCCAGCCCCTGATCGCGCCAGCCGAACAGGTTCGAGCGCTCGTGGTAGTCGAGGGTGAGCTCGGGCCCGAGCGCGTTGTGGGGGATCACGAAGACGGTGTGGAACACGAAGTAGAGCAGGAAGGTCACGCCGAACCAGGCGCCCGCCCGAGCGCCCTCCAGAGCGGCGGGCGGGCTGAAGAGCGCGAAGTAGGACAGGGCCGCGAGCGGCGCCCCGAGCAGGAACCAGGGCCGCCGCCGCCCCCAGCGCGTCCGCGTGCGGTCCGAGAGCCAGCCCATCAGGGGGTCGGTGATGGCGTCGAAGGCCCGGGCCAGGGCGATCGCGAGCGCGATGTAGCCGAGGGGCACGAGCACCGCGTCGGCGTAGAACTTGTTCATGTAGATGAAGATGGGGACCGCCATTCCCGCCGTCGCGAGCGTGGGGGCCGCGTAGGCGAGCTTCACCGGGGTGGCGAGGCGCTCCGTGGGCCCCGCGACGGGCGGCTGCTGGCCGGGGGCGGCGTCCGGGAGCAGCGGATCGGCTTCGCCGGCACGCTCCACGGGGCGGCGCTCAGCCGCGGCGGAACGGGCAGCGGCGCCCCGCGTCGCCGCCGGGCGGCCGCACGCAGGGGCCGCGGGCGCCGCGGCCGGGGGGGAGCGTCATCCCCCGCAGGCTAGCTCACGGGGCCGCCCCGGGCGTCGCGCGGCTCGGCGGCGGCCTCCTCGAGACCGCAGGCGAAGCGGAAGGCGCAGAGCTCGGCCTCCGCGAGGGACGCGCCGTCGAGGGCCAGCGCCTCGAGCTGCTCCGCGACGGCGCCGAAGTCGGCGCGCTCCACCGCCTCGGCGAGGCCGAGCAGCTCGCCGAGCACGCCCGTGCGGCGCAGCAGCGCCACGCCGATCTCCTCCTCGAGGGCGAGGGAGTCCACCAGCTCGTGGCGGGACACACCCAGCAGCGCGTCCGCGAGGGAGAGCATGCCGGTGAGGAAGGCCTGGCTCCCGCCGTCGGGCCCCGCCAGCGTGTCACAGTCCCGCGCCAGGACCTCGAGCAGGCGGCCGCGCATCGCGGCGGTCTGGAGCAGCGGCGTCGACATGCTCACCATGCGGTCGCCCGCGAACAGCATCAGGCCCAGCCAGCGGCGCAGCCGTCGCTCGCCCAGCATCACGAGGGCCTGCTCCACGGTGCCGATGCGCTGCTGCCGCGCG
>CAMYKD010000205.1 GCA_947258885.1 uncultured Kiloniellales bacterium
CGGCAAACCCGATTCGCATCGGTCAGAACGCTCAATCTAGAGACCTTTAAGGATCATTTCGTCGAACTCGCAGGCGCCTGAATTCCGCCGAGGAACTGGACGCATGTCGCCGCCGCCCGTGTTGCGGTTGGGATCTGGAGCAGTAGTGGTTTCGGGTGTTCGTTTGTTTTCAATATATTATCTGAATAACTTCCGACATCAGAATAACAATGGGTCAAGTCCGAGACTTGCTGGATAATTTGGATGGGGATGCCTCCTTCGAGACCGGTTTGTTGAGGCCGCTCTCAGCCTCGTAGAGTTCGTCGAGCTCCTTCCTGACAGCAGCCATCTGGCGGCGCTCGAACTCGGTGACCTTGATGTTTCGCCAGCGCTCGGCGGCGCGGATCATGGCGCCGAACATGAGCTTGAGGACGGCCTTCTCGCCGAAGGCGTTGGGGATGATCTTGAGGCGCCGGCGTTCCTCGAGGAACAGGCGTTCGAGCAGGTTGGTCGTGCGGATCGCCCGGCGGTGGCCGACCGGCATCATCAAGTGGGCGATGCAGGCCTCGAAGTCGTCCAGGAAGCAGGTCACCGCCGTGGGCAGCTGTTTCTCGTAGTCGGCCACCACGCCCTCGGCCAGCTCCCTGGCGATCGCGCGGCTCGGCGCCTGGTAACAGGCGAGCACGCGGGCCTTGAACTCCGGCCAGAGGTCCTCGGGCACCTTGGCCGCCAGGTTGCGCAGGCGGTGCGCCAGGCAGCGCTGGCGCGCCGTGCGCGGCAGGCAGGTGTCGATCGCCTTGATGATGCCCGGCGCGCCGTCGCTGGTGGCCAGCAGCGGGTCGCCCAGGCCGCGGGCGCGCATGTCCTGGAAGAAGGCAGAAACCGTCTCGGCGTCCTCCTTGGAGCCCGGCATGAGGTGCAGCAGCACCTTGCGCCCCTCGGTGGTGAAGCCCCAGGCGGCCAGCACCGGCTCGCGCCGCTGGCCGGGACGCAGCCGCTCGGCGATGCCGTCGACGAAGAGATAGGCGATGTCGTAGTCGCCGAGATCCCGCTGGATGAAGTCCTGGTAGTCTGCCCACAGCCGCTCGCCCAGCTCCGAGACCGCCGTGCGCGAGAGCAGCAGGCGACCCATCTCGTCCCGGAAGGCGTCCTCGATGTCGCGCACCGAAAGCCCGCGCGCCAAGAGCTCCACGGCCAAGTCCTCGAGCTGCTCCGTGCGGCCTCTCAGCTGCCCCGCGATCGCCGAGCGCCAGGGCTCGTCCCGGCCGGCAACCTGTGGAACCGCGTACTCGACGATGCCCTCCGCCGTCTTGAGCCTGGCCTTGCGGCTGCCATTGCGATAGCCCCGGCCCGGCGCCGCGCCGTGTTCGTAATAATCCCGGCCAAGCACGTCGCGCTGCTCCGCCTCCAATGCCTCCTCCGCGATCAGTTGCGTGGCCAGTCGGATCAGCTCGCTGCGCGCATCGGCCGATAAAAGACGGCCCTCGATCAGATCACGCAAAGCTTCCCGCGTCCGCTCAGATGCTGGTACTCTCTTCTCCATGGGGTGCCTCCTTTGATGGAGCCGGGACCCGCCCAGGTCCGACTCGAAAATGCACATCTCAAAGGATGCACCCCTGCCAAATTTTCCAGCAACTTTAGGACTTCACCGACATTGACGATCACCTTGCACCAGCTCCTATTTGACGATCATGACGTTTTCTAAAGCACGCTGACAGTACCTTATCAGTCAGCCAATTTCCGAAGGCT
>CAMYKD010000206.1 GCA_947258885.1 uncultured Kiloniellales bacterium
CTAGCAGTCTGTCGGACTTCGGGGGATTTTTCTTGTAGAATCGCGCCATGAGCAGATTTGTTGACTGGGAGCGGGACCAGGCGTTTCTGCTTCCGCCCGATCTTCGGGATTGGATCCCGGAGGACGATCTGGCGCACTTCGTGATCGAGGCGGTCGAGCGCGTCGAGATGGGCGCCTTCAAGGTGAACCATCGCGGTAGCGGTTCGGCGCAGTATCACCCGCGGATGATGCTGGCGCTGTTGATCTACTGCTATGCCAACGGGATCTTTTCGAGCCGTCGGATCGAGCGCGCGACCCACCGGGATATCGGGGTTCGCTTTGTGGCAGCGAACCAGCATCCCGACCACGACACGATCGCGACCTTCCGGCGGGAGAACTTCGCGGCGGTCGGCGAGAGCTTTTTGCAGGTTCTGCTTCTGGCCAAGGAGTTGAAGCTTCTGAAGGTGGGCCTTGTCAGCGTTGACGGCAGCAAGTTCGAGGCGAGCGCCAGCAAGCACCGCTCTGTGACGTACGAGCGGGCGGGGGAGCTGATCGATCAGCTGAAGCTCGAGATCTCGGATCTGCTGGGTCGTGCCGAGGCGGCCGACGGGTCTGGGGAGGAGGATCCCCAGGCGCTGCCCAAGGAGGTCGCGCGGCGGCAGGCTTTGCGCGACCAGCTGGATGCGGCGCGTCGGCGCCTGGAGGCCCAGGCCAAGGTGCGCGCCGAGGCCGAGCGGGATGACTACGAGGCCAAGGTGGCGGCGCGCGACAAGCGCAAGGGCCGGGCCAAGGGCAAGCATCCCAAGGCGCCGGATGAGACGCCGCGCCCGGACGAGCAGAGCAATCTGAGCGACCCGGACAGCCGGCTGATGCGCAAGTCCAAGAAGCACGAATATCGCCAGGCCTATAACGCGCAAGCCGTGGTGGACGCCGGGGGCTCTCAGCTGATCCTGGGCGCCCGGGTCAGCCAATGCGCCAGCGACCGCAATGAGCTGGTGGCGGATATCGAGGCGATCCCCGCCGAGCTGGGTCTGCCCGAGACGGCCCTGGCGGACAACGGCTATGCCAATGGCGAGGAGGTCGAGAGCCTGGCCGAGCGCGGTATCGAGGCCCTGGTGGCGACCGGGGCGCAGGGCCGTCGCCGGCCTCATGACTTCCGCCCGGCCAAGGCCCAGGCACCGCCGAAGCAGCCCAAGGCCGACTGGCTGAAGGCGATGGCGGCCAAGCTCGAAAGCGAGGAGGGCCGTGCCCTCTACAGGTTGCGTCAGCAGACCGTCGAGCCGGTCTTCGGCATCATCAAGGCGGTGCTCGGCTTCACCGAATTCTCCCTGCGCGGCCTCGACAAGGTGGCCGGCGAATGGGACTTGGTGGCCCTGGCCTACAACTGCAAGCGCCTGCACAAGCTCAAGCTGGAGATGGCCTCGTGACGGCCTTCCTGGCACGGCAATCCGCCCCCAAGGCCCGGTAAAAACCCAACAGAGCTGGAAATCGACCGCAACATTGGTCCCACAGAATGCATCCCCGCCTTCCAGCCGAACCTCAATCGTGCCACCGACAGAGGACAGGGAAACCACTCAGCACAAAATATCCAACCCTCAAGTCCGACAGACTGATAGCCTGCGACAAGCAAGCGGCCTGTTCCGCGTCCGTCGGACGCAGCGGCGCGGGCTCTGCTGCCCGCCAGGAGGCCGAGGGGACCAATGCCGGAGGT
>CAMYKD010000207.1 GCA_947258885.1 uncultured Kiloniellales bacterium
AGCTCGCCGAGGCGCGCGGTCAGGTCGACGAGGCGCCGGGCGACCACGTGGATCACCAGGCCCTCGCGCTGCAGGCGGCCCTCGACGGCCAGCAGGCTGGCCTTCAAGACGGCGCTCCGATAGCGCTCGAAGACGTCGGGCCAGACGACGATGTTGGCCACGCCGCTCTCGTCCTCGAGCGTCGCGAAGATGACGCCGCTGGCGCTGCCCGGGCGCTGGCGCACCAGGACCAAGCCGGCCACCTTCAGGCGCTTGCCGTCGGGTAGATGGGACAGCGCCTCGGCCGGCACGATGCCCTCCTGCGTCAGGCTGTCGCGCAGAAAGGACAGCGGGTGCGCCTTGAGCGAGAGGCGCAGGCTGCGGTAGTCGTCGACCACGTGCTCGCCCAGGGCCATCTCCGGCAGGGCGGCCGCCGGCTCCGCGCCCCGCTCCTCCTCGCCCGCCGCGGCGAAGAGCGGCAGGGGCTCGGCCGGCAGGCCCTTGACCGCCCAGAGCGCCTCGCGCCGGTCGAGGCCCATGGAGCGGTAGGCGTCGCCCCGGGCCAGCGCCTCCAGCGCCGCGGGCTTCACCCCGGCCTTGCGCCACAGCACCAGCGGGTCCGGATAGCCGTTGCCGCGCGCCGCCGCCACGGCCCGGCCGTCGGCCTCGGCCAGGCCCTTGACCTGGCGCAGGCCCAGGCGCAGCGCCAGGCCGCCGTTCCCGCCGGGTTCGAGCGTGCAGTCCCAGTCGCTCGCGTTGACGTCGGGCGCCAGGACCTCGACACCGTGCTCGCGCGCGTCGCGCACGATCTGCGCCGGGGCGTAGAAGCCCATGGGCTGGCTGTTCAGCAGCGCGGCGGCGAAGACCGCCGGATGGTGGCACTTGAGCCAGGCCGAGACGTAGACGAGAAGGGCGAAGCTGGCGGCGTGGCTCTCCGGAAAGCCATAGGTGCCGAAGCCCTCGATCTGACGGAAGCAGCGCTCGGCGAAGTCGCGCTCGTAGCCGCGCGCGGCCATGCCCTCGATCAGCTTCTCCCGGAAGGTGTGGATCGTGCCGCTGCGCCGGAAGGTCGCCATGGCCCGGCGCAGCCCGTCGGCCTCCGAGGGCGTGAAGCCGGCGGCGACGATGGCGATCTGCATGGCCTGCTCCTGGAACAGCGGCACGCCCAGGGTCTTGCCCAGGACGCGGGCCAGCGCCTCGGAGGGGAAAGAAACCTCTTCCCGGCCGGCGCGGCGGCGCAGATAGGGATGGACCATGTCGCCCTGGATCGGCCCGGGGCGCACGATCGCCACCTCGATCACCAGGTCGTAGAAGCAGCGCGGCCTGAGGCGCGGCAGCATGGTCATCTGGGCCCGGCTCTCGACCTGGAATACGCCGATCGAATCGGCCTTGCAGAGCATGTCGTAGACCGCCGGGTCCTCGGCCGGGACGCCGGCGAGGTCCAGGTCCGGCCCGCCGTGCGCCTTGAGCAGCTCGAAGCCCTTGCGCAAGCAGGTCAGCATGCCGAGCCCCAGCACGTCGACTTTCAGGATCCCCAGCGCGTCCAGGTCGTCCTTGTCCCACTCGATCACCGTGCGGTCCTCCATGGCGGCGTTCTCGATCGGCACCAGCTCGGAAAGCGGCCCGCGGGTCATGACGAAGCCCCCGACGTGCTGGGACAGGTGTCGGGGAAAGCCGATCA
>CAMYKD010000208.1:0-1157 GCA_947258885.1 uncultured Kiloniellales bacterium
TACTGGTTCAGCTCCTCGAGGCGGCAGCTCCAGACCAGCTTGCCGTCGTGCACGGTCATGTCGGGGCAGCCGTCGCACATGTCCTGGCGGCCGTCGGCCTCGAAGTTGACCGGCTGGATGATCATGAAGCTCTGCAGGTGGGCGCGGCGGAAGATGTTGGCGGGCCTGGTCAGGCACTTCTTGAGGATGCGCCCGAAGACCGCCCGCATCTCGCGGTCGATCAGGCCGGCGGCGAAGGCGGCCAGCTTGCCGCGCGCGGTGCTGCCGGGCCCCGCGTAGGCGAGGTAGCTGCCGGTGAAGAGGTGAGTGACGTTCTGCACCAACTCCATGAAGCGCGGCGAGACGTAGCCCATGGTCTCGCCGCCCAGGACGATGCGGTTGGCGAGCAGCCACTTCAGGGACTCCGGATTCGCGGTGCCGTTGAGATAAGCGGCCGGCTTGTAGAGCGGGTCGACCGTGCGGATCGTGGCCGCGACCTCGAGCGCGAAGACGCTGCGCTCGCCGCCCCATTGGGTCTCCTTGTAGGTCGAGCCGAAGTTCAGCTTGCGGCCCTGGGCGTAGTAGTCGAACTCCCCGGTCAGGTCCGGCGAGCGGAACAGGATGAAGACCATGGTCTGGACGATGTCCGCGTGCTTTCGCGCCCATTCGATCAGGTTCGGCACCTCGGGCAGGGTCTGCTCGTTGACCGTCGCGTTGAACGAGCAGGCGAGCCCGCCGACCTTCGCCACCATCTCGGCGTAGCGCAACCGCTCGGCGTTCAGCTCGGTCTCGCTCCAGCCCTTTGCCTTGGGGCGGTTCTGGCTGGTGTCGATGTGGAAGGTGAAGCCGAAGACGCCGGCCTTCTTGAGCTCCTTCAGCAGCGGCTCGGTCAGTGCGATGCCGTTGGTGTTGACGATCGGCTTCCAGCCCATCTCCTTGACCATCTTCACCAGCGGCACGATGTCCGGGTAGACCAGCGGGTCGCCGCCGGCGATGCTCATGCAGTCGCTCTTGCGCAGGCGCCGGAACACCTCGAGGTCGGCGCGCACCTCGTCGAGCGTCTTGTGGACCGGGTTCTCGAGGTCGCGGTAGCAGCCTTCGCAGCGCAGGTTGCATTTCGTCGTCGGCTCGAGCCAGGAGATACCGTTGTCGGCGTAGTTCCAGGGCAGCCGGTAGAA
>CAMYKD010000208.1:1179-2834 GCA_947258885.1 uncultured Kiloniellales bacterium
TTGGGGACATAGTGCGGAAAGGATTAAGGAGTCATAAATCCCGGCCGCGCGGGTACACCGTGTGAGCTCGACCGCGACTTTGCGGCAGCTACGTGGAGGTCCAACCCTGGCCTTTGGGCATGGGCCTCGCGGATTCCTACGGGTCGCAAGCTCTCGGCCCAACTGGGCCAAGGAAACCGCCTGTTCTACAATCCCAATATGCTGATCGGCTCGCTACGCGCCTTGACGGCCAGGATCCAACGCTTCAGTTCGTGGAGCGCTACGCCAAGTTGCCGCCTTGTGGAGCGCCAGTCATCAATCTGCTTCAGCGCGACATCACACGCTTGCGACGGGTCCCATATCTCGTCCGGGCGTTCGGCCCGCCCCACGGTCTTGGCGAATGCGCCCAGGCCTTTGGCCAGATGGCCAATGCGGCTTCCCGAGATGGTCGTCAGACCATACGGGGCAAACCAAGGGATGCGTTCCCAGAACAATGGCTCCAGGAGCGAAAAGACGTCGGCGTCCAGATAGACGGAATTGGAGCTCCAAAATTCCCAGCGAAACTCCCCCGGCTGAAACTCGTAATACCAAGTGCCTTCCAGGTCTTCGACGCAAGTGATCAACTCGATCCGCATAACGGGTACGTTGCTATCCCATCACAACGGCCTCGCGCCACGGCCGTAAAGGCTGGCCATAAATTCTGCCTTACCCCTCGTGCCGCCTCACCGTTCGAGCTCGACCGTGACCTCGCGGCCGCCGAGGCCGTGGACGCTGTCGTGCGCGCGGACGGTGACGCGGGTGACGGCGGCGGGGACCTCGACGCCGCCCAGCGAGCGCGTGAAGGGCTGCTCGTTCTCGTGCGGGTGCAGCAGAACGCGGGTTCCGAGCACCGTGCCGTCGGGCGCCAGCACCTCCCAGCGGTCGGCGTAGTGGTCCCACCCTGTGTCCGCATGGGCCACCGTGACATCGAAGCGCCAGGCGCCGCCCTCAGGCCTGGCCTCGACCTTCAGCACGTCCGCTTCGCCCGCCCGCGCAAGAGGCGCGGCGAGCAGCAGCGCCGCAAGCGCAAGCAAACCGGAAATCCGGCTCATGTTCCCTCCTCCGGCGGCACCGGACGGGGCGTTCCGGCGTCGTCGATGGCGACGAAGGTGAAGCGGCCCTCGGTGACGCGGACACGGTCGCCGACGCGCCCGCGCTGGGCCCAGGCCTCGAGCCACAGGGTCATCGAGGTCCGGCCGATCCGCTCCAGGTCGGCGTAGACGCAGAGCACGTCGCCGACGTAGACCGGCAGGTGGAAGGTCATGGCGTCGACCGCCACGGTGGCGACCCGGCCGCGGGCGCGCTGCCCGGCGGCGATGCCGCCGGCGATGTCCATCTGGGCCAGCACCCAGCCGCCGAAGATGTCGCCGTTCGGGTTGGCGTCGGCCGGCATGGCGAGCGTCCGGATCGACAGCTCGCCGCGCGGATCTCCCTGGTGGTGGGTCATGGCCTCTCTCCGTCGCTTTCGGTCTCCCGCCGTCGTAAGACACACCTGGGTCGGCGCTTGAAACTTCAACATAAAGATACCAAGACACAAGGGTTTCTCGGCCTTCCGGCTGCTGCGTTGCAGTAGCCGTGCGCCCAAAGGGCAGAGACGTGACTAGATATTGTGTTTCTTCCCACTTTGCCCTACAGCA
>CAMYKD010000209.1 GCA_947258885.1 uncultured Kiloniellales bacterium
CAACCCCCACGCCATCACCCTGCCCCAGGCCGTCCAGATCTTCCTCACCTTCTACATTTGCCTCTTCATCTGAACGCCCCCGCTCTTCGGAGCAAACGACATGGGGTAATTGCGCGGGGCCTTGCCGGCTAGGCATGGCTTGGGAGGCAGCTCTCCTCGGGTATTGTTTGGTGCGGCCTGTGGAGCCGCGGACCAAAGACCAGAGAAGATTCAGAGGAGAACTGCCATGAGCGAGTATGTCGGACTGGACGTATCGATGAAAGAGACCTCGATCTGCGTGGTCGATGAGGCTGGCAGGGTTGTGGGCGAGGGCAAGGTTGCGACGTCTGTCGAGGCGATCACGGCGTTTGTCGCCGCGCGTGCGCCGGCGGCGGTGCGGATCGGCCTCGAGACGGGCTCGCTGTCGGGCTGGCTGTGGCGGGGTCTGGTGCGGGTCGGTTTACCGGCTGTCCTGATCGACGCGCGCCACGCCCACGCCGGGCTCAAGCTGCAGCTCAACAAGACCGACCGCAAGGACGCCCAGGGCCTGGCGCAGATCATGCGTACCGGCTGGTACCGTTCGGTCGAGGTGCGCTCGCCCGAGAGCCAGGAGGCCCGCCAGCTGCTGGCCGGGCGGGCGCTCTTGGTGAGCCAGCGGGTCGATCTGGAGAACCAGGTGCGCGGGCACCTGAAGGGCTACGGCCTGCTGATCGGCCGGGCCGGGCAGGCGGGTTTTGCCCGGCGGGTGCTGGAGCTGATCGGCGACGAGCCGGCGTTGCATGCCGCGATCGGGCCGCTTTTGGCGGTGCGCGAGGTTCTGCGCCGGCAGATCGCCGCGCTCCACAAGGCGGTGCTGGCCACGGCCCAGCGGGATCCGGTCGTGCGCCGGCTCATGACCCTGCCAGGCGTGGGCGCGATCACCGCGCTGACCTTCCGCGCCACGATCGACGATCCCGGCCGCTTCGGCAATGCCAGGGCCGTGGGCGCCTATCTGGGCCTGACCCCGAGGCGCCATGCCTCGGGCGAGATCGACCGCATGGGGCGCATCTCCAAGTGCGGCGACCGCGCGACACGGACCCGCCTCTACCAAGCGGCCCACGTGCTCATGTCGCGTGTCACCAAGTGGTCCGCGCTCAAGGCCTGGGCGTTGCGCCTCAAGAAGCGCGCCGGCCACAAGAAGGCCGCGGTGGCGCTGGCCCGCAAGATCGCCGTCGTGCTCACCCGCATGTGGCGCGACGGCACAACCTTCCGCTGGACCAAACAGCCGCGCCAGGCCGCGGCCTGAGGGCCGTGGCCGGGAGCAAGAGTGCCGGGATGAAAAGGAGGCGATCATGACCTGAGACCGGCCCATCCCGGCACCCGAGGATCGTCCCTGCCGGGACGACGGGGCCGGGGACGCCGATGCATGGGCTGACGGCCACAGCGGCACGTCGCAAAACGACATTCGGCGCCCCGACCCCTCTGACCCCACCATGCGGCGGCCAGCGCGCCGACCGCGAAGAGAACCCCGGACCCGGCAGACGACGATCAAAAAGGGCTTGCCATCAATAGCGCAATTAGAGAAGCCCATGCACAGTAAAACTGCGTTGTATTTCAATGGGTTGTAGGGTGTCGGCGGACAAGGTGCCATGACGTAAGCCTTTGAAAACAAACGGTTTCCAC
>CAMYKD010000210.1 GCA_947258885.1 uncultured Kiloniellales bacterium
GCTCGGCTACACGGCCGACGGTCTGTACCTCGGACCGGACTCGACCTTCCAGCTCGAGCTGGAGGACAACACGTTCCACTGCTTCGGCGGGAGTTGGCCGGATGAACGTGGCCGTCGTGGTGTGCGCCGACGAAGAGCACGTTCATGGGGCATCTCCGCAGAAGTCGTGGGCGGTCGCGGGAATCTAGCGCTCCGGCGCCCGCGGGCTAGCTGTGAGCCCTACGAGACTCGTTCAGGGTTGAGGAGGCCCCACCCGGGGCTCTCTGGAAGACTGTGGGTTGCGAGACCAACACAGTCGAAGGAGATCCCCAGATGAGGCCTCACCCGAAGGCGAAGGGTAACGCGTACCAGCGGCGTTTGATGATCCGCCGGGTTCTCGAGGAGGGCTGGTCGGTGGCCGCGGCCTCGGAGGCCGCGGGCTGGAGCGAGCGGACCGGCTTCAAGTGGCTCCGGCGCTGGCGCACCGAGGGCGGAACGGGCCTGGCGGACCGGCGCCCGGGACCCGCGTGGGCCCGCAATCGGACGCCCCGGCGCAAGGTCGAGCGGATCCTGGGGCTGCGGCGCAAGCGCCAGACCTCGTGGGAGATCGCCCAGCGGCTCGGCATGCCGTGGTCGACTGTCGCGTCGATCTTGAAGCGTGAGGGACTGGGCAGGCTGTCGCTGTTGGAGCCGAAGGAGCCGCCGCGACGCTACGAGCGCAAGGTCTCGGGCGAGCTCGTGCACCTCGACGTCAAGCCGCTCGGACGCTGGCGCAAGGGTCCGGGCCACCGGGCCACGCAGGACCGTTCGAAGCGCGACCGCGGCGCGGGCTGGGAATACGCCCACGTGGCCGTCGACGACGCCAGTCGCCTGGCTTACGTCGAGATGCTTCCCGACCAGAAGGGCATCACGGCCGTGGGCTTCCTCGATCGAGCTCTACGGTTCTTCCGACGCCAGCGCCTCGTCGTGCGCGAGCTGCTCACGGACAACGGCTCTTGCTACGTCTCGCGCCGTTTCCGGCAGGCCTGCAAACGCTACGGCCTCCGGCACCTCCGAACCAAGGCCTACCGGCCCGAGACCAACGGCAAGGCCGAGCGCTTCATCCAGACCATGCTCATGGGCTGGGCCTACAAGCGCGCCTACCGGACCTCGAACCAGCGGACCAAGGCCCTGCCGCAGTGGCTGCGCTACTACAACGAGCAGCGACCCCACCGCGCCCTGGGCATGATCTCGCCCAAGGCCAGAATCCGGAGGGCAGCATGAAGCGAACCCTCAGGACCCACACCTAGGGCGGGTGCAGGGCCGTGCCGGCGGCGCAGGTCCGCGGGAAGCCGACGCCCTGCACGCGCACCCGGCCCGGTTCGCCCAGCTCGCCCTGCACCTGGATCCGCGCGGCGAGGAAGCTCTGGATCACGGCGGCGTTGGTGCGCAGGTGTGCCGTGACCCGGGAGGTCGAGAGCTCCGAGGTGCCCTCCGCCACGGCCAGCGGCAGCAGCAGCTGATCGGCCAGATAGGGATCCACGGCACCGGGCGTGGCGAGGAACGCCTCGAGCGCGTGCACCGCCTCGTCGGCGACGCGCTCGGCGGGCTTCCCCCGCTCCCCCAGGCCGAAGGTGCAGCAACGCGAGCGCTCGAACTCGGCCAGCAACACG
>CAMYKD010000211.1 GCA_947258885.1 uncultured Kiloniellales bacterium
GCCCGACTACGTCAAGGCACCGGCCTTTTATTCGTAAGGGCCGGCAAGCCCAAGACTGGGCTCGCCTCTCTTTTTTGCCCTCATGTGTGGACGGCTCCCGTGTTGCAAGGAGAGATTCGGTGGTGCGGCTGTATTGGCTTGCGGTCATGTGTCCGGCCTTTGGTGCGGTCTTTGTCATGACCGCCGGCCCTGATGGGTTCCGCGTGCCGGTCCCGATCAAGCGCCCGGGCTCGAAGCCTCGCTGAGGGTAACGGGTTTGGCCGGCCTGCGGTGACGCCGTCACAGCCATCAGTCGATCTTCCTTGCAAGTCGTTTCGTTTGTCTTTCGTGGGGGTTCGCGGCCTCGATCAGGCGGCCAGGAAGCCCCGTTTGTGCTGGTAGGTCCCGCCGTGGGCCATGAGGGCCCAGATGGTCCTGGCCAGCTTGTTGGCAAGCGCCACGGTGACCACCATGCGCGGCTTGCTTGCCAGCAGCCCGGCCAGCCAGGGCGCCCCGGCGGGGCCCTCCTTTCGCCGCGTCAGTCCCTGAAGGACGCTGCTGGCGCAGACGATCAGGAGGCCGCGCAGACGGGCGTCCCCGCGCTTGGAGATGCGGCCCAAACGCCGCTTGCCGCCCGTGGAACTCTGCCGCGGCACCAGGCCCAGCCAGGCCGCGAACTCCCGCCCGGAGGCGAAGAAGGCCGGATCGGGAACCGCGCTGGCAAAGGTCGCCGCCGTCAGGATGCCGACCCCCGGGATCGTCGCCAGGCGCCGGCTGAGCTCGCTCTCCCGATGCCAGGCCGCGATCCGCGCGCCAAGCTCCGCGATGGCCGCGTCCAGGGCGTCGAGCTGGACCAGCAGCACGGACAGGCTCTGCCGGGCCAGCTCCGGCAGACGGCCATCGCCGGCGTCCTCGACCACCGCCCGCAGCCGCCGGGCCCGCGCCAGCCCGATGGCCTCGACGATGCCGAACTCCGCAAGATGGCCCCGCAAGGCGTTCACCGTCGCCGTGCGCTGGCCGACCAGCTGCTCGCGAACCCGCGTCAGAGAGCGGGCCGCCTGCTGCTCCGCCGACTTGACCGGGACGAAGCGCATGGTCGGCCGGCTCACCGCCTCGCAGATCGCCGCCGCGTCGGCCGCGTCGTTCTTGTTCCGCCGCACATAGGGCTTCACATAGGCCGGCGGGATCAGCCGGACCTCGTGGCCCAGCGCCATGAGCTCGCGCGCCCAGTGGTGCGCCGTGGCGCAGGCCTCGATCCCGACCAGGCACGGCGCCAGCTTGCCGAAGAAGGCAAGAACGCGGCCGCGGCCCACGGCCTTCGTGACCACGACCTCGCCGGCCTCGTCAACGCCATGAACCTGAAACACGCGCTTCGCGATATCCAGACCGATCATGCTAACTTGCATGGGGCGGCTCCTTTCCATGATGGGTGATCAAAGCTCCATCCTGGCACATAGATGCCGTACAGGAGGGAGCCGTCCACCCATCAGGCGCCGGGCGCGTGCATCCGCCCCGGCGCAGTGGGGCGCTGCTCTCACCCGAACGTGATTCGCCAGTTACCCCGCCGGCCGCTACCTTGGCGCTCATGCTGAAAGCCGTGAAATGGGCCGCCGCGGCCATGGCCCT
>CAMYKD010000212.1 GCA_947258885.1 uncultured Kiloniellales bacterium
CGGCGCATCCCGGCCAGCTGATGCTTCAGCTTCTCGATCAGTAGGTCACGCGCCCGGATCTCCGATTTATGAGCGACAATTTCCGCCTCGCGCGCCACCACCATGGCCTTCAGTACGGTCAAGTCCGAGAGCTGCTGGATAAATTTTCGGTGGGCGCCCCCTTCGAGGTTTTCTTTGCGAGGCCGGTCTGGGCCTCGTATTCCTGATCCAGTTCGGCTCTGAGCGCTTTCATCTGGCGGCGCTCGAAGTCGGTGACCTTGATGGCGCGCCAGCGTTCGGCGGCGCGGATCATGGCGCCGAACATGAGCTTGAGCACGGGCTTTTCGCCGAAGGCGTTGGGGATGATCTTGAGGCGCCGGCGTTCCTCGACGAACAGGCGCTCGAGCAGGTTGGTCGTACGCGTCGCCCGGCGGTGCGCGATCGGCAGGCGCAAGTGGGCGATGCAGGCCTCGAAGTCGTCCATGAAGCAGGCCACCGCACTCGGGTAATCGGCCTCGTAATCGGCCACCACCCCGGCCGCCAGGTCGCGCGCGATGGCCCGGGATGGAGCCTGGTAGGAGGCAGTGACGCGGGTCTTGAACTCCGGCCAGACGTCCTCGGGCAGCTTGGCCGCCAGGTTGCGCATGCGATGCGCCAGGCAGCGCTGGCGCTCGGAACGGGGAAAGCAGGTCTCGATCGCCTTGATGATGCCGCCGGCGCCGTCGGACACATTGAGCAGCGGATCGCCCAGGCCGCGGGCGCGCATGTCTTGGAAGAACGCGCTCACCGTCTCGGCGTCTTCCTTGGAGCCGGCCATCAGATGCAGCAGGACCTTGCGGCCTTCCGCCGTGAAGCCCCAGGCCGCCAGCACCGGCTCGCGCTTTTGCCCGGGGCGGATGCGCTCGGCGATGCCATCGACGAACAGGTAGACGATGTCGTATTCGCCGAGATCACGGGTGGCGAAGTCCTGGTAGTCCGCCCACAGCCGCTCGCCCAGCTCCGAGACCGCCGTGCGCGACAACAGCAGCCGGCCCGTCTCGTCCTTAAAGGCATCTTCGATGTCGCGCACCGAAAGGCCGCGCGCCAGCATCTCGATCGCCAGATCCTCCAGCGCCTCGCTCCGGCCCTTCAGGTGCCCGCGTAGCTCAGAGCGGAACGGCTCGGCCGTGCCGGCAACCTGCGGCACCGAGTAGCCAATGAAGCCCTCCGCCGTCTTGAGACGACCCTCGCGAACACCGTTGCGATGACCCTGGCCAGCCTCCCCGCCGTGTTCGTAATAGTCGCGGCCAAGGCGGTCGCGAACCTCCGCCTCAAGACCTTCCTCGATGATCAGGCCTCGATGATCAGGCGGGTGGCGAGCCGCACCAATTCGCTGCGCCCCGCCTCGGACGACAAACGCCCCTCGATCAAGTCACGAAGCCCTTCGCGCGTGCGCTCAGATCCTGGTATCCTTCTCGACATGGAGGTGCCTCCCTTGTTTGGGCCGGCACATGCCAAGCCCGTTGAGATTCGCACCTCAAAGGATGCACCTCCTACAAATTTCCCAGCAAGTTTAGGACTTCACCGCAAAACCCTCGCCGCCGACCAGGCCCGCTTTCATGCAGCCGCAGACAACCTC
>CAMYKD010000213.1 GCA_947258885.1 uncultured Kiloniellales bacterium
TCGATCTTGTTGTTGGGTGTCAGCGGCACTTCGCCCAAAGTCACAAATACTGTCGGGGCCATATAACGCGGCAGCTTCTCCTGCGCGAACTGTCGCAGTTCACTGGTCGAGGGGGCCTGGCCGGGTTGCGGCACCAGGTAGGCCACCAGGCGCTGGTCGCCCGGCACGTCCTCACGCACCATCGCAACCGCCTCGGCCACCGCCGGGTGCGCCGCCAGCACCGTCTCGATCTCGCCCAGCTCCACGCGGAAGCCGCGAATCTTCACCTGGTGATCCAGGCGTCCCAGGAACTCGATGTGGCCGTCCGCACGCCACCGCGCCAGGTCACCGGTGCGATACAGGCGCGCACCCGGGACAGCCGAGAACGGGTCCGGCACAAAGCGGTCCGCGGTCAGCTCGGCACGGTGCAGGTAACCCCGCGCCAGCCCCGCACCACCAATGCACAACTCGCCAGGCACGCCAATCGGCACCGGCTGCAAACCGGCATCGACAACATACAACTGCGTATTGGCGATCGGTGCGCCAATCAGTACCGGCCCCTCACCGTCGCCCACTTCATCCACCGCCGACCAGATCGTCGTCTCGGTCGGGCCGTACATGTTCCACACCGACGCACAACGCTCGCGCAACGCCGTCGCCAGGTCCCGCGACCAGGCCTCACCACCGCACAACGCCTTGAACCCCTCGTGACCCTGCCAGCCCGCTTCGATCAGCAACCGCCAGGTCGTCGGTGTCGCCTGCATCACCGTCGTCCCCGTCGCCTCCAGCCGCTGCTGCAACGCCTCCCCGTCCGCCGCCTCCTCGCGGCTCACCAGCACCAGCTCCGCACCCACCGTCAGCGGCAGGAATATCTCCAGAACCGAAATATCGAACGACAGCGTCGTCACCGACAACAGCACATCGTCATCGCCAAGCCCCGGCTCGTGCTGCATCGACGTCAAAAAGTTCACCACCGCAGCGTGCGGTATCTGCACCCCCTTCGGCTGACCCGTCGAGCCCGAGGTATAGATCACGTACGCCAGGTTCTCCGCCGTCGCCGCCGATTCCAGCGGCTCCGCCGACTGCGCCGCAATCGCCTCCCGGTCGCCGTCAACGCTCACCACCTGCGCCTCGTGCGCCGGCAGCACCTCGCGTAACCCCTCTTCGGTCAGCAACACCGGCAGCTCCGCGTCCGACAGCATGAACGACAAGCGTTCCTGCGGGAACGTCGGATCCAGCGGCACGTACGCGCCGCCTGCCTTCAGAATACCCAGCAGGCCGACCACCATCTCCGGCGAGCGCTCCAGCGCCACGCCCACCAGTGTCTCCTGACCGACGCCCAGCGACCGCAAATGCCGCGCCAGCCGGTTGGCGCGCGCCTCCAGCTCGCCGTAACTCAGCGCCTCGTCACCATAACGGACCGCTACCGCCTGCGGCGTCCGCGCCGCCTGCACTGCAACCCGCTCCGGCAGCGTCGCCGTCTCCGGATAGGCCGCCTCGGTCACGTTCCACGCCGTAAACTGCTTCTGCTCCGCCGCCGTCAACAGCGGCAGATCACCGATCGCACCGCCCACGTCCGCCACCACAGACCCCAGCAGCGTCT
>CAMYKD010000214.1 GCA_947258885.1 uncultured Kiloniellales bacterium
GATCGGCGAGGGCTACGTGACGCCCGAAGTGCAGAGGCCGCGACCGCGGTCTGCAACGCGCCAGGTCGTCGACGTGGTCCTGCTGGGTCTGGCCCTGGCACTGGCGCTGGGCCGGATGCGCCCGACCGGCGCCTAGTACCCACTATCGCGAAAGGCTGATTCGTGATTCAACATGTGAATGATTCCCGAAGCAGCTCAGGTCCGGCTGACGCCGGAGGATCGCGCTGTTCTCGAGGCTCGAGTGCGCGCGTCGACCACGCCGCAGCGCGATGTGCTGCGGGCTCGTATTGTTCTGTTGGCGGCGGAGGACCGTTCGACGCGCTCGATAGCGCGCGCGCTCGGCACGACGCCGCGCACGGTCGGCCAGTGGCGCGGCCGCTATGCGCGCGAGGGTCTGGTCGGGCTGGCCGACCGCCCGGGGCGGGGCCCGAAGCCGACCTATGGCGAGGAGACGGGCCGGCGCATTCTGGCGTTGTTGGAGGAGCCGCCGCCCGCGGGCTATGCGCGCTGGACCGGGCCGCTGCTCTCCCGCGCGCTCGGCGACGTGCACGTGCAGCAGGTCTGGCGCTTCCTGCGGGCACAGAAGATCGATCTGGCCGGCCGCAAGTCCTGGTGCGAGAGCAACGATCCCGATTTCGCCGCCAAGGCGGCCGATATCGTCGGCCTGTACCTGGCGCCGCCGGAGAACGCGGTGGTGATCTGCGTCGACGAGAAGCCCTCGATCCAGGCGCTGGAGCGCGCCCAGGGCTATCTGAAGCTGCCCAACGGGCGAACCCTGACCGGCCACAGCCACGACTACAAGCGCAACGGCACCTCCACCCTGTTCGCCGCCTTCGAGGTGGCGACCGGCAAGCTCACCGCCGCGCACAAGAAGCGCCGCCGCCGGGTCGAGTTCCTGGCCTTCATGAACGAGCTCGTCGCCGCCTATCCGGGCCAGGAGATCCATGTCGTCCTCGACAACCTCAACACCCACAAGCCGAAGAACGACCGCTGGCTGGCGCGACACAAGTACGTGCACTTCCACTTCACGCCGACCCGGGCCTCCTGGCTCAACCAAGTGGAAATCTGGTTCTCGATCCTGCAAGGACAGTCCTTGCACGGCGCTTCCTTTACCTCCGTCGCGCAACTGCGCAAACACATCGATACCTTCATCGAGGCTTACAATGAAACCTCCAAGCCTTTCGTCTGGACCAAAACCAAAGTCCACCAAAAACGCATCAAAGGACAACGGATTAGCCATTCGTGATTCCGGGTACTAGGCAATATTTGCCGCCCAGCCCTTGCCCTCCGCGGCCCGCCGGCCGGGCCCGAAGCGGGCGGAACACAAGAACGCCAAGGGCCTAGCTCTGGCACGGCCCTTGCGTCGCGAGGTCAAGGTTAATCCCAGTCGGGAGACCCGGCATGGAAACCACCCCTGTCACGAAGACCCTCGCCCCCAAGGCGCCGGCCGATCCGGGCGCCCGCGTCCGGCAGGACGGCGCCGAAGCCAGCGCCCCGGCCAAGCCGGGCGGCGCGACCGCCGCCGTGGAGATTCGCATCTCGGAGGCCGGCGAC
>CAMYKD010000215.1 GCA_947258885.1 uncultured Kiloniellales bacterium
GCTACTCCGGCTCGCCGTAGAGGGCGTGGGCGCGGGTTTCGAAGGCGCCGACCATGCGCCGCACGGCCTCGTGGAACAGGGCCTCCATCATCTTCTGCAGCAGCCTGGAGCGGAACTCGAAGTCGACGTAGAAGTCGATCACGCAGCCTTCCGGGTGGTCCTCGAAGACCCAGTGGTTGTCGAGATACCTGAACGGCCCCTCGACGTAGCTCACGTCGATGCGCCGCCCGGGCTCGTCGAGCCGGACCCGGCTGGTGAAGCGCTCGCGGATCATCTTGAAGCCGATCACCAGGTCGGCGACCAGCAGGTCGCCCTCGCGCCGGCGCAGCCGCGCGGCGATGCACCAGGGCAGGAACTCGGGATAGCGCTCGATGTCGGCGACCAGCGCGTAGAGTTGCTCGGGGCTGTAGCCGATAATGCGCCGCTCGTCGTGGGTCGGCATGGCCGGTTGCCGGCCTGCCCTAGCTCGCCGCCAGCCTGGCCTCGCGCGCCGCCCGCAGGCGGGCGAAGTCCGCGCCGGCATGATAGGAGGAGCGGGTCAGGGGCGTCGCCGAGACCAGCAGGAAGCCCTTGCCGAGCGCCTGGGTCTCGTACTGCTTGAACTCCTCCGGCGTCACGAAGCGGTCGATCGCGTGGTGCTTGGGGGTCGGCTGGAGGTACTGGCCGATGGTCAGGAAATCGACCCCGGCGCTGCGCTGGTCGTCCATCACCTGCAGCACCTCGTCCCGGGCCTCGCCGAGCCCGACCATCAGGCCCGACTTCGTGAACATGGCGGGGTCGAGCTCCTTGACCCGGTCGAGCAGGCGCAGCGAGTGGAAGTAGCGGGCGCCCGGCCGGACCTCGGGATAGAGCCGGGGCACGGTCTCCAGGTTATGGTTGAAGACGTCGGGCCGGGCCTCGACGACGACCTCCAGCGCGCCCGCCTTGCGCAGGAAGTCCGGCGTCAGCACCTCGATCGTGGTACCCGGCGCGGCCTCGCGGATCGCCCGGATCGTTTGCGCGAAGTGCTCTGCCCCACCGTCCTCCAGGTCGTCGCGGTCGACCGAGGTGACCACGACGTGCTCGAGGCCCAGGTCGGCCACGGCCCGGGCCACGTTGGTCGGCTCGAAGGGGTCGAGGGCGCCCGGCTTGCCGGTCGCCACGTTGCAGAAGGCGCAGGCCCGGGTGCAGATCCCGCCCATGATCATCATGGTGGCGTGGCGCTTTTCCCAGCACTCGCCGATGTTGGGGCAGGCCGCCTCCTCGCAGACCGTATGCAGCTTGTTGTCGCGCACGATCCGCCGGGTCGCCTGGTACTCCCGGCTGACCGGCGCCTTGACCCGGATCCACGCAGGCTTGCGCTTGACCGGATTGTCCGGCCGGTGTGCCTTCTCCGGGTGGCGCGGTGGGTAGTTACTGCCGGTCGCTGTCATGGCTCACATGTGGATGACGCGCCCGTAGGCGTCAAGCACGCTTTCGTGCATCATTTCCGAGAGGGTCGGGTGCGGGAAGATCGTGTGCATCAGGTCCTCCTCCGTGGTCTCCAGGCCCATG
>CAMYKD010000216.1 GCA_947258885.1 uncultured Kiloniellales bacterium
GAACCGATCCAGGGCCCCTGGCTGATGGAGCAAATGAAGGCCCAGGCCGAGAACGTTGGCACCGCCATGGTCTTCGATACCGTGGTCGAGGTGGACCTCTCCCGGCGTCCGCTGCGCTGCCTCGGCGACTCGGGCGACGTCTACACCGGCGACACCCTGATCGTCGCGACCGGCGCCCAGGCGCGCTGGCTCGGCCTGGACAGCGAGACGAAATTCCGCGGTTCCGGCGTCTCGGCCTGCGCCACCTGCGACGGGTTCTTCTTCCGGGGCAAGGAGGTGGCCGTGGTCGGCGGCGGCAATACGGCGGTCGAGGAGGCGCTGTTCCTGACCAATTTCGCGTCCAAGGTCACCCTGATCCATCGGCGCGACCAGCTGCGCGCCGAAAGCATCATGCAGGACCGCCTGTTCCGCAACGAGAAGGTCGAGGTTCTCTGGGACCACGTGGTGGACGAAGTGCTGGGCGGCGACGAGCCTCTCGGCGTCACCGGGGTGCGGGCCAGGAACGTGCACAGCGGCGCGATTCGGGACCTGACGGTCGACGGCCTGTTCGTCGCCATCGGCCACGACCCGGCGACCCAGCTGTTCAAGGGGCAGCTGGACGTGGACAAGGAAGGCTACATCCTGACCGCGCCGGATTCGACGGCGACCCTTCGCCGCCGGCGACGTCAAGGACAAGGTGTTCCGGCAGGCGGTGACCGCGGCCGGCATGGGCTGCATGGCGGCGCTGGAGGCCGAACGCTTCCTGGCCGAGCAGGAGGCCGCCGACGCCCGGGCCGCGGAATAGGCGGCACGCGGCGCGCGGTCGCGCCGTCCGCGCGGGGGGCCAAGGCCTGTAGCCTTTTCGGATTGGGCGGACTGGGTCCCCCAACGAGGGGGGTTTTGGACCGGCATGATGGATTGGGACAAGCTGCGTATTTTTCACGCCGTAGCCGAGGCCGGCAGCTTCACCCATGCCGGCGATACGCTGAACCTGAGCCAGTCGGCGGTCAGCCGGCAGATCTCGGCGCTCGAGGACAGCCTGCGGGTGCCGTTGTTCCATCGCCATGCGCGCGGGTTGATCCTCACCGAGCAGGGCGAGCTTCTGTATCGCACGGCCCACGAGGTGTTCGGCAAGCTGGCCATGACCGAGGCCCAGCTCACCGAGAGCAAGGACCGCCCGAAGGGGCAGCTCAAGGTCAACACCACCGTTGCCTTCGGCTCGACCTGGTTGGCGCCGCGGATGCGCGAGTTCATGGAGGTCTATCCGGAAATCGAGGTGCACCTCATCCTGTCCGACGGCGAGCTGGACCTGTCGATGCGCGAGGCCGACCTGGCCGTGCGCCTTTCGCCGCCGCGCCAGGCGGACCTGATCCAGCGCCACCTCCTGACCGTCCACATCCATGTCTATGCCGCGGCCTCCTACATCAAGGCGCACGGCATGCCCAAGTCCGCCGAGGAGCTGGACGAGCACAGGATCGTGGTCTACGGCCGCGACACCCGGCCGCCGGTGCCGGACGTGAACTGGCTCTTGCGGGTCGGGCGCAAGAACAACAACATGCGCAGGCCCGCCATGACCGTGAACAACGTCTACGCGGTCATGCGCGCGGTGGAGAGCGGCGCCGGATTGGGCGCGCTGCCCGAGTTCATGGTGCATGGCGGCAGCGAGTTGGTGAGCGTTCTTCCGGACCTCGAGGGCCCGCAAATCGACGCCTACTTCGTCTATCCGGAAGAGCTGCGCTCCTCGAAACGGACGATGGTTTTCCGCGACTTCCTGCTGCGCAAGGTCGCCGAATCGAAGTTCTAGCCCAGCGATCCAGGAGGGTCCGCCTCGAGCGGCCCGGATTTCCGCGGAAAACAAGCCATGCAACTGCCGCATGGCACCTTTGCCGTTTTGGGGTTGGCAAAGGCCGACATATTCATTATTTATATTGTTGATGCTGCATTGCAGCATCGACGAGTTTCGCCGGCAAGGAGTGCCGGTACCCAGGATCCGGGGCGCAAGGCCCGGATGGGGTCTTCGGACCCTACGTCTCCCAGACGTGAAGCCTCCCTGTTCAACTTGCCGGGCCTTAGAGCCCGGCATTTTTTT
>CAMYKD010000217.1 GCA_947258885.1 uncultured Kiloniellales bacterium
GCGGCCGCTTCTTGCGGTGCGCGCCGCGCCGCCTGGCCTTCCGGACCAGGCCGGCCCTCTGCAGCTGGCCCTTGGTCCAGGTATAGCCGAGCCCAAAGCCATGGTCGCGCACCAGATGCTCGTGGAAATGCTTGACCGTGAAGTCCCAGTAGCGCGTGCGGTAGAGGTCCAGGACCCAGGCGATCCGATCCACCGGCGCCGCCCGCGCCGAGGCCCGCCCCAGGCGCCGGTCCACAAGACCCTCCGCCCCCTCGGCCTCGTAGCGGTCGCGCAGCCGCCGGAAATGACGCTCCGACATCCCCAGAACCTCCGCCGCCTCCAAACAACTCAACTCGCCGCTCCGATAGCGGCCAACCGTCTCAACTATGCGCACAATCCGTATCTCCGGATCCATCGATACCCCCGGCCCCTTGGAACGATTCCAGAAACCGGACATATCGTGTGCTACATAATCCGGACATACCTCGTGCTACTGACAGCCCTGGACGGGGGTCTGTCAATGACACATAGAGATGTCCGGTTTTTGTAGCACATTAAATGTCCGCTTCTTTGGTTGGAGGCCTGTGGGTAACCGGCTTGGCGTAGCGACCGTCGAGAGTCTGGCCTAGGCAAGCCGGTTATCCATGGGCCGGGCCGCCGAGCGGATTTAGGCGACCCTTTGTTGCGTTTGGCCCGCGAGCGGGGCTCCCTCTGGATCGTATCGCGCCAGGCATCTGGGTCCGTGGAAGAGGGCGAGCTGTCCGTCGGGGTATTCGAGGACCTTGACGCTGGCCCTGACGAAGTGCCGGCGGTGGGCCTGTTCGGGGATCTGCAGGACCAGGCCCTTGTAGCGGACGGTGTTGTCGTTGTGGACCTGGCGGTCCTGCTGGATGGCGAGGATGTCCGCAAGCGCGCGGCCGACATAGGCCAGGAAGGCCGAGCCCGGCTCGGCGGCAGGGACCATGAAGCGCTCATTGAAGGCGGGCACGAAGGTCTCGGCGATATAGCGGTTGGCCTGCTCGATGTCGGTGATGCCGGCCAGGCGCAGCTCCTGGGGCAGGCGGCCTTGCAGGGTGCCGAAGAGACGCTCGATGCGGCCCCTGGCCTCGGGCGAGTAAGAAGGAATGTGCTCGATGCCGAGCTGGCTCAGCGCCCGGCCGACCTGGGTGAGGCGTTGCTTGTCGACCTTGCCGCCGGCCTTGGAGGTGAGGAAATAGTGGCTGCCGCGGTCCGTGTAGAGGGCGCAGAAGAGGCCCTTTTTCTCGATCGTCTCTTTGAGCCCGCGAAAGCTCGAGAGCGTGCCCTCCTCCTCGACCAGGAAGGCCGAGAGCAGCTCGCCGGTGGCATCGTCCAGGGTGGCGATGAGGTCGAGGTCGCGGCCCAGATCGACCAGCCAGCGGTGCGGCGAGCCGTCCTGGAAGACCAGCATCCCCGGCAGCGGCCGGCGCGGCCGCTTCTTGCGGTGCGCGCCGCGCCGCCTGGCCTTCCGGACCAGGCCGGCCCTCTGCAGCTGGCCCTTGGTCCAGGTATAGCCGAGCCCAAAGC
>CAMYKD010000218.1 GCA_947258885.1 uncultured Kiloniellales bacterium
CCGTAGCTCAGCTGGATAGAGTACTGCCCTCCGAAGGCAGGGGTCACAGGTTCGAATCCTGTCGGGCGCGCCATTTTAATCAAGCAGTTAGCACGACCGCCCTGGCACTGCGTTGTTCCAACGTGACCAAAACGTGACTCAAGCGTCATTCGCCTTCGAGGCGCGTGACGGCGGCGCGGACGTTTTCCGGCGCCAGGTGGGCATAGCGTTCGGTCATGGTGACCGAGCTGTGCCCGAGCAGGTCGCGGACTTCCGTGAGCGGCACGCCGGCCGTGACCAGCCAGGCCGCGCAGGTGTGCCGCAGGTCGTGGATCCGAAAATCCGTGATCCCGGCATTGCGCAACGCGGTCGTGAAGCTGGTCTTGATACTCACGATGCGCGTGCCGTCCTTGCGGCAAAACACCCAGCGGCTGTCCGGGCAGTGTTGCGACCGGAACTGCTTGCGGTTCTCCAGCGCCGCCTGCGCCTCGCGGTTGAGCGGGATGGAGCGCCGCCGCCCGGACTTGGTATGCCGGCCCTCGAGGTGGAGCAGTCCCGCCTCGAGGTCGACGCGTTGCCACTCGAGTTTCAGCAACTCGTTCTTGCGACAACCCGTGTGCAGCGCCAGCCGGATGAAGTCCGGCAGGTGCACGGCCCGCGGGTCCAGGGCGGCCGCACCTAACAGTGCCGCCGCCTCGTCCCGCGTGATCCAGCGCACCCGGCCCTCGGGCACCTTCAACTTGCGCCGTGCGGCCGGGTTGGGGATGTCCCAGTCCCATTCGCGCCGCGCGTAGTTGATGGCGGCCGCCAGCAGGCCGACCTCCCGGTTGATGGTCGCCGGTCCCACGCCCTCCGCCTGGCGCGCGTCGATGTAGTGTCGAACATCGACGGCCCGCAGGCTGTTCAGCTCCCGGCCGGTGAACACCGGGTACAGGTGCCGGAGGATGTAGCGGTCGCGTTCACTGTCACGGCGTTGTGCGGCCGTGGCCTTGTGATAGGCGAGCATCAACTCATCGAACGTCCGTGTCGGCTCTTGTTCCCACTGCCGCTCGCGGTGGGCCTCGAGTCGCCATTTCGACAACAGCGCCGCCGCCTCGCGGCGGTTGGCCGTGCCAGTACTGCGGCGAGTTCGGCGGCCGCCTGCGTCGACGTAGCTCGCCCACCAGTACGGCGAGTCCGTTCGCTGATAGAGACCGTCCTGGTCGTGTTTGCGCTTGTTCGGCATGTGCTTACCTCCTTCCGCACATCCGGCCCCGCGCAGACTTCATTATGCGCGGGCGACAGTTGGCTTTCCACCCAGCGCTGCACGGCCGCCGCCGGGAGGCGCACGGCGCGGCCGACACGCACCACCGGCAGTTCACCGCGCTCGATCAGGCGCCGCACGGTGCGGGTCGAGACCCGCAGCTGGCGCGCGCCCTCGGCCAGGTTCAGCAACAGGGTGTCCATGCGGAAAAACTAGAACGGCACGTCGTCGAAGTCCGGCGCGGGCGGCGCCTGGAAGCGCTGGCTGTCGCCGGGGGCGTGCCCCTGGCCGTTGCCGCG
>CAMYKD010000219.1 GCA_947258885.1 uncultured Kiloniellales bacterium
GCCTGGCCGTCATCGTCAACCGCGGCGATTCCCTGCCGTTGCCGCACAAGTTCTAGCCTGAGCGGGCGGTTCGCGGAGCAGTACCGTGGCAAAGGCAGCAGAGACGGCGCCGCTGGAAGACCTGATGGTGGCGATGGATGTCGTGGATACCCTGCGGCACCGCCAGCAGCTGGTCGACCGCGAGCTCGACAGCGAGGGGCGGCGTGAGCGGCTGATCGGAAAGCTGCGCGAGATCTACCGCGCCCAGGGCATCGAGGTGTCCGATGCGGTGCTGGCCGATGGCGTGCGGGCGCTGGAGGAGGACCGCTTCCGCTATACACCCCCGAAGACCCGTTTCGCAACGCGCCTTGCGCGCCTCTACGTCCGGCGCGACAAGTGGCTCAAGCCGGCCCTGGTCCTGCTGGTCATGGTGCTCGGGTTATGGCTGGCCTACTACCTGATCGCCGTCGGCCCCGAGGCGGCGGCCCGGGCCGAATTGCCGGGTGCGCTGGCCCAGCGCTACGAAGCGGTCGTCAAGGCAAGCGCCGACGAGACCGCGCTTGCCCGGGCCCGCCAGTACCGGTCCGGCGGCGAGCTGGCGCTGGAGCGCGGCCGCTACGACGCGGCCCGCGGCGCCGTCGAGGACCTGGAGCGTCTGCTCGGACAGCTCCGGCTGGCCTACACCCTGCGGGTCATCCAGCGCGCGGGCGAGCAGTCGGGGGTCTGGCGCATCCCCGATATCAATACCCGGGCGCGCAACCACTACCTGATCGTCGAGGCCGTCGATGCCCGCGGCACCTGATCGTCGAGGCCGTCGATGCCCGCGGCGAGGTGCTGTCCCTGCCGGTCACCAGCGAGGAAACGGGCAGGACGCGGGTCGTCGACCGGTGGGGTATCCGGGTCGATAACACCGTGTTCGAGCGCATCGCGGAGGACAAGCGCGATGACGGCATCATTCAGCAGCGCGAGGTCGGCCGCAAGCGACCGGGACAGCTGGCACCCGACTACGGCATCCAGACCACCGGTGCCGCCATCACGGAATGGTAATGGGCGCGGACGGCATGCTCAGCGGCCTGCAGACCCTGCAGCAACTCAACCGGGGGCTGTCTTCCGTCCGCGGGGACGTCAACCGCATCGACGCCGAGCTCAACCGGCTCGGCGAGGCCCTGCAGGCCAACCGCCATGCCCAGGCACAGGGATTGAAGGAGCTGGCGGAGATCCGGCTCGACGAACTGTCCCGCGCGACCTTCACGGGTGAGCTGGAGGCGGCCGACCAGCGCGCGCTGGCCCTGCTCGAGAAACGACGCCAGGCCTACGCGCAGCTGGAAGACGACATCGCCGCCGCCACCCGGGCCCTGGACGAGCTGGAGAACGAGCGGGCTGCGCAGCAGGCATTGGTCAACGAGCGGGCGCAGGCGGTCATCGACTGCGAGCACCGCGTGCAGGGCGAACTCGAGGAGGACGCCGCCTACCAGGCACAGCTCGGGGAAACGCGCCGGCTCGACGGCATCGCCGCCGGGGCCGAAGACAAGGCCCGGCAGGCCGAGGCGGACCGCCAGGAAAAGGGACGGCCCTACGAGGAGAACGAGCTCTTCATGTACCTGTGGCGGCGCAGGTACGGTACGCCGGAATACGAAGCCGGGCCACTGGGGCGCTACCTGGACCGCTGGGTGGAAAGCCTGTGCAACTACGACGAGTACCGGGTCAATTACTGGACCCTGACGGAGATCCCCCGGCGCCTGCAGTCGCATGCGCAGGCGGCACGCCGCGACGCGGAGGCGGCGCTGGATGCGTTGGCGGCCATCGAGTCCGCGCGGGCCGGGGCGGCCGGCCTGCCGGCCCTGCAGGCGGCCCATGCGCAGGCGCTGGACGCGCTGGATGCCATCGACGACGGCATCGAGCAGCAGGAAGCGGCGGGCGACCGCTTGCTGGAACAGCGCACCGCCTTCGCCGAGGCCAGGGACAGCTACATGGCGCAGGGCCTGCGGGCACTGAGCGATGCCCTGGGCAACAAGAGCCTGCTGGAACTCAACGACGCGGCGCACGCGACGCTCAGCGAGCAGGACAATCGCCTGGTGCGCGAAGTGGCCGAGTTGCGCGAGCGGCACACCGACCTGGAGGAAGAGCTGCGCGATCATCACCGCCTGCACGAGGGGAAACTCGCCAGGCTGCAGGAGGTCGAAAAGCTGCGGCGGCGCTTCAAGCGGCGTCGATTCGACGATGTCCGTTCCGGCTTCGGCAACGAAGGC
>CAMYKD010000220.1 GCA_947258885.1 uncultured Kiloniellales bacterium
GGCCCTGCGGTCGTCGCGGTAAACCGCCTCGGGCAGCTCGGCCACGGCGCCGTAGAGCCGCTCGTTCGCCCAGGCGTTGAAGCGCGCCATCAGCGGAAAGTGGTTCATGGGCCGGCCTCCGTGCTTTGCGGCCACGATAGCAGAGCCGCGGCAAAAGACGAGCCGCGCCCGCCGCTTTGCCGGTCCTGACATTCTTCGCAAAATCACGCTGGTGTCGCTTAACAAATCCCTCGCCCATCGGGAGAGGGTGGCGAGGCGGAGCCGAGCGGGTGAGCAACCGTCTTTTTCATTGGGCTGCCAGAAGGTTTTGGTTGAGGAGATCGAGGCTGGCGAGATGGTCGCGCATGCGGGCATTGAGGATTGTGAGGAGCTTTCGCATGGCGGCGATGACGGCGGGCTTTTTGTCGCTGCGCCCTGCGACACATCGCTCGTAGAAGGGCTTGATGGCCGGATCGAAGCGCATCGCGGTGAGGGTTGGCATGTAGAGCGCGTTGCGGACGTGCTTGCGCCCTCCGGCGATATGGCGCTGGCCGGCGAAGCGGCCGCTGTCGAAGTCGTAGGGACAGAGCCCGACCAGGGCGGCGATCTTGCGCCGACAGATGGTGCCGAGCTCGGGCAGCAGGGCCAGCAGGGTCGCCGCCAGGGTCGGGCCGACACCCTTGACGGTCCGCAGCACCGCGGCCTTGGCGGCGAGCCGCGGGTCGCCGGCGATCTGCTCGGCGAGGCTCTGCTCGAGGCGTTGGATCAGGGTGTCGAGCCGGGCCAGGCGCTGGCGGCTGAGGCGCCGAAGCCCGGGATCACGCAGCAGGCGGGCCTGGTTGGCGACGGCCGTGCGTTCCTCGACCAGCTGGCGGCGGTAGGTGACGTGCTCACACAGCCGCTCGATCATCGGATCGATGCGCGCCGGCTGCAGCGTGAAGGTCGCCAGGTAGCGCGCGATCGTCTCGGCGTCGATCCGGTCGTTCTTGGCGCGTCGACCGCCGGCCCGGGCAAACTGCCGCACCTTGTAGGGATCCACGCAATGGGCCTGCCGGCCGGCCGTGACCAGGTGGTGCAGGATGCCCCGCTCGTAGCCGCCGCTCGCCTCGAGCGCGACGCCGGCCTGCGGATGCTCCACCAAGCCGGCGGCCAGCTCCCGCCAACCCGCCGGCGTGTTGGCCACGCGCAAGCGGCGCCGGAACGGCAGGATGTGGACGTCGAGCCAGTCCCGGCTCACATCGATGCCGACAAAAACCTGAAAAAGTGCCATCTTCATATCCCTTCCTTGCTGGTACGGGCGTCAAACCCTGGCAACCGTTCGGGCCTTGGAAGACTGCGGCTCCGGTCCCTCGCTCACCCACGGTGGTCCAACAACCAAGGGCGTTACGGGCGCCGGGCCGCGCCGCCGGGGTGGAGCATGCTCCACCCCGGCAACACAGCCACATCTACCCGATTCCCAAGACACAAGGGCCGGTTGGTTTGAACGCTGGCCACGGCACGTCGGCGCCCAGGGAACGCCAAGGAAACCAACCCGC
>CAMYKD010000221.1 GCA_947258885.1 uncultured Kiloniellales bacterium
GGCGGTTTCGGGGGCTGAGGGGGGAATCGCCGCTTTCTCGGCGACCAGGAATCCGTAGGCTGCAATGCACAAGGCGCCGTGATGGTGGAATCCCGGCCATCCTCGGCCCTCGTAGTGGCCCAGGCCCAGCTCCTGCTTGAGCTCCATGTAGTCCCGCTCGATCAGCCAGCGCAGCTTGGCCAGGAAGACGAGCCGCTCGATCGGGGTGTCGGCGGGCAAGTTGGAGAACCAGAACTTGCTCGGCTCGGCCTCGTCACGGGGCCATTCGGCGAGCAGCCAGTGCTCGGGCCTGGGCTCGCTGCGCCGGTGATCGCCCTGGGCCGGGCGAATTCTCAAGGCCGCGAACCGCGAGGCCAGGATTTCGGCTGTGCCCTCGCGCCAGCTCACCTCCCGCCACGCCTCGGCAGGGAGACTTTTCATCAGGGCCGCGACTTGGACGACCGGCGCATCGTCGCCGCCGCGGCGCAGACGCTTTGGTCGCGGGCCGCGCCCGCGGCTCGTGCGGACCACGGGCGTCATCCCTTGCGGCCAGACCGTCGCCGTCTGCGAAACCCCGACAACGAACTCCAGACCCAGCTCCCCAAGGCCATCGCGAAAGGCGCTGGAGTTGCCGTAGCCGGCATCGGCCAAGGCCACGCCCGGCGCAACGCCTTCGCCCAGCGCCGCTTTGATTTGACCAAGGGCGATCTCGGGCTTGGTCTGAAACCCGATCCGCTCCGGCACCTTGGCTTTCTTGCGGCGCGCCCCATCCGCCGCCCAGGCCTCCGGCAGGTAGAGTTGCCAGGCAACCGGCAAGCTCGCCTCGCAGGTCGCAACCGACAGCGAAACCGCCACTTGGCAATTGTCCTGCTTGCCGAGCTGGCCGCAATATTGCCGCCCAACGCCAACCGAATGACGGCCCTTCTTTGGA
Source organism: uncultured Kiloniellales bacterium (assembly GCA_947258885.1). Taxonomy (GTDB): domain Bacteria; phylum Pseudomonadota; class Alphaproteobacteria; order Kiloniellales; family JAKSDN01; genus CAMYKD01. The sequence goes on from CAMYKD010000221.1 coordinate 911, forward strand.
AAGCCCGTGTCATCCACGATCCAGGCCTCGATCGGCCGGCGCGCCGTCATCACCGGAAGCACCGCCGCGCGCACCGCCCGCAGCAAGGCCGTCTCGTCCCATGAGGATTGGCCGACAAAATGCAAAAGCGATTGATGTTCCGCCGAGGTCCGCTCCGGGCTCAGACGCGCCGCCATCGGCTCCACCGACTTGCGATCCCCCGGCAACAGCAGGCCCGTGCAATAGGACCGAAACGGCGACACCCGGTCGGCGTGGCCAAGGCACTCCGAAAGATGCTCGACATAAGCCGAAAACCGCGCTTCACTGTCCCCGTCGCGCCATTGAAGATCCATGACTGAACCCCTTCATCCAGTGTGAATCTTCCTCAATAACACAACATATTGTGAAACGCCTCACATAACTCAATCGATCTTGTGACTCAGTAGGACTAGGCCGTGCACTCATAAATTCATGGGAGGCTGGTCCGCGGCGAGTGTCCGGTCTACCCCCAGTTCGAGCCACTGCCACAACTTCCTTTCTGTGATGGCTCGTGACCCTGAGCTGTCA
>CAMYKD010000222.1 GCA_947258885.1 uncultured Kiloniellales bacterium
CGACTGCTGATCGGGGGCTTGCTCGTCGGCTTCGGCACGCGCTACGCCGGCGGCTGCACGTCCGGTCACTCGATCACGGGGATTTCCAATCTCAGCGGGCCGAGCCTGGTCGCGACGATCTGCTTCTTCGCCGGCGGCCTGGCCGTGAGCTGGGGTCTCGGCAGCCTGATCTTCGGGGGCCTGTGATGACCGACGGATCACCGGCTCCCTCGCCGCCGGATCGCTTCCCGGGCGTCGGCAACCTGCTCGCCGTGTTGTTCGTCGGCACGTACCTCGGCATCGTGTTGACGAAGTCCGAGGTCGTTCGCTGGCAGCGCGTGCACGACATGTTCCTGCTACGCGAAGCCCACATGTATCAGGTCATCGCGACGGCGATCCTCGTCGCGATGGTCTGCATGGTGCTGCTCAAACGACTCGGGATCCGGACGGTCACCGGCGCGCCGATCGAGTACAAGCCGAAGCCGTTTCATACGGGCGTTATCGTCGGCGGCATGATCTTCGGCGCCGGTTGGGCGATCACGGGCGCTTGCCCTGGACCGATCTACGCACAGATCGGCGGCGGCGCCTGGATGGCCCTGTTCACGTTCGCCGGAGCCTTGGGAGGGATGTTCCTGTACGCCTGGCTGCGACCTCGCCTGCCGCACTGAATGCGTCGCTCGACTTGCAGGAGGCCCGGTTGCGCGGGACCGTTGTGAACCGGACGTGGGCTCGTCGAGCGTCGCCGCTCGTCGCCACCCTCGCGTCCTACCGGCGTGAGCAACTCGTCGGCGACCTGATCGCCGGCCTGGTCGTGGCCGTGATGCTCGTTCCGCAGGCGATGGCCTATGCGATGCTGGCCGGCCTGCCGACGCGTTCCGCCACGGCAATCGCCGGGCCGCACGCGGATGCCTCCACGATCGACGCGGCGCAAGGGACTCAGGCGGTCTTCTGGAACGCCGAGTGCCCGCCTCGCACGCAAACCGACTCCGGGAGCGCCTGACCGATGGCCGAGTTCCTGTTGCAGCCCTGGCCCTGGTGGTTTTCGGGCGTCCTGATCGGCTTGACCGTGCCGTTGCTGTTCCTGCTCGCGGGCCGCGCGTTTGGGATCTCCACCAGCCTGCAGGAGATCGGCGCGGTCTGCGCGCCGGGCAAGCTGGAGTACCTCAGAGGCCACCGCTGGCGAGCGGGAATCTGGACCGTCGTGCTGGCCGTGGGCATCGCGCTAGGTGGAGCGATCGGCGCGCGCCTGCTGTCCGCCGAGCCGGTCGAGTTCCTGCCGGAAGCGTTCGGCAGCCCGGGCGGCGCGGCGCGACTGCTGATCGGGGGCTTGCTCGTCGGCTTCGGCACGCGCTACGCCGGCGGCTGCACGTCCGGTCACTCGATCACGGGGATTTCCAATCTCAACGGGCCGAGCCTGGT
>CAMYKD010000223.1 GCA_947258885.1 uncultured Kiloniellales bacterium
CGGGCGGACTGCTTCCACGCCTTCCTCAATAACAACTGGTTCGGTGCGGCGGTCTTCATGGGCCTGCTGCTGGACTACATGTTCCTCGCCTAGCCCGCTACACCCTGCCCGGGGGCGCCTCCCGGAGGGTGTCAATGTCCTGCCCGTGCAATTACCCACACCTCCACGCGGCGGGCGCCGGCCTGCTTGAGGACGCGTGCCAGTTCCCCCGAGGTGTGGCCGCTGGTCATGACGTCGTCGACCACCGCGATGTGAGCGGCCGCCAGCCGGCCGCTCAGGGTGAAGGCATTGCGCAGGTTGGCGCGGCGTTGTTTTAGCGGCAGCGTGGACTGCGGCTCGGTCCGCCTGATGCGTTGGCACAGCCGGTGGTCGACACCGATCCCGAGCCGACGGCCGAGTACACGCGCCAGCTCCGTCGCCTGGTTGAAGCCGCGCTCGCGCAGGCGCGCGGGATGCAGGGGGACCGGGATGAGCAGGCCGGGCAGGCCGGACGGGCGCGCCGCGATCCTGGTGGCCAGCAGCCCGGCCAGCAACGGGGCCAGCGCGAGTTCTCCGGCGAACTTGAAACGCTGGACCAGGTGATCGGCCGGCGGCCGGTAGTGCAGCAGCGCGGTCGCGGCGTCGAAGGCGGGCGCGTGGCGTTGGCAGGCGCCGCACAACACCGGCCCGACTGCCCCTGCCAGGGGACGGGCGCATTGTGTGCACGCTGCCTCCAGCCAGGGCAGGTCATGGAGGCAGCCGGGACACAGGTCCGGGCCGTTGCTGACGGGCGCCCGGCAGAGCCGGCAGTGTGCCGGGAATATCAATGCAGTCAGTGGTCGCGGCATATGTAAACCATCGGGTCCCCTTGTGGTTGACAGACGTCAGGATCGGTTTCATAGTCCGTGGCCATGGTGAATCGATCCGGTGTATGACCCTATGAAGACCCAGACCGCCCGTCGATCGGAAATCGCTGAAAACACTGTCCGCCACGACTGGACGCATGCCGAGGTCCGGTCCCTTTTCGATTTGCCCTTCAATGACCTGCTATACCGGGCGCAGTCGGTCCACCGGCAGCATTTCGACCCCAATGGTGTGCAGATCAGTACCCTGCTGAGCATCAAGACCGGGGGCTGCCCCGAGGACTGCAGCTACTGTCCGCAGAGCGTCCACCACGACACCGGCCTCGAACCCGAGCGCCTGATGGACATCGAGGCGGTGGTGGAGGCCGCCCGGCGTGCCCGTTCAGCCGGTGCCACGCGCTTCTGCATGGGGGCGGGCTGGCGCAACCCGCGCGGCAGGAATTTCGAGCGGGTGCTGGAAATGGTGAGCCGGGTGCGGGCCGAGGGGCTGGAGACCTGCGCGACCCTGGGCATGCTCGACGGAGAGCAGGCGCAGCAGCTCAAGGAGTCCGGG
>CAMYKD010000224.1 GCA_947258885.1 uncultured Kiloniellales bacterium
TCCTCGCCGGGTTCACGGTTGTCTACGAAGTCGTCGCCGGCGTTGTGGCCGGATCGCTTCAGGGTAGCGTTCAATCGGCTCGGGCATCCCAGGGTATTATACCAATCGCCATAAGTCATGACATGGTTGCCCAATCGCGGCTGGTGATTGAGGCGATCCTTGCCGGCATGGCGACGAGGTTGTTCCAGGCCTCGCAGCAGGCATCGAGGATGGCGTCGTAGGTGTCGTAGGTGCGGATTGCGAGATTGTTGGCCCGTAGGTATTCCCAGATGTTTTCGACTGGGTTCAACTCGGGTGCATAAGGCGGCAGGGGCAGCAGCGTGATGTTTCCCGGCACATTGAGGTCCGGGCTTACGTGCCAGCCCGCGCCGTCGAGCACCAGCACGGCATGGGCGCCGTCGGCAACGGTGCGGCTGATCTCCTGCAAGTGCAGGCTCATCGCCTGGCGGTTGACGTAGGGCAGCACCAGGGCGGCGCCGACGGCACGCTCGGGGCAGACGGCGCCGAAGATGTAGGCCCATTCGTAGCGGGTGTCGCGCGGCGCCCGGGGGCGTGAGCCGATGCGGCCCCAGACCCGGGTCAGCGTGCCCTTCTGGCCGATCCGCGCCTCGTCCTGGAACCAGACCTCCAACGGCTTGTCGGCGGCGCTAGCCGGCAGCGCCTGCGTCACCAGGGCGGCGAAGTTTTTTTAAACGCCTGCTGCGCCGCCTCGTCGGCTTGCGGGTGGCGCGGGCGCACCGACAGGCGGGTGAACTTCAGCCGCTTCAGGATGCGCTCGACCTGGCGCTCCGACAGCGTGACCGCGAAACGCGTCTGGATCTGCGCCTTCAGGTCGACGCAGCGCCAGCGCACCACGCCGTGCACCGCCACGTCGGGACCCTCCTCGACCAGCTGCGCCAGCTCGCCAAGCTGCGCCGGGCCCAGCCGCGCCGGCCGACCCGAGCGCGGCCGATCGCACAGCCCGGCGATGCCTTCCTCGTTGTACCGGATCACCCAGTCGCGCAGCGTCTGACGGTCCATGCCCGCGGCACGCGCCGCCTCGGTGCGCGAGGCCCCGTCAAGCGCCAGGGCAAGCGCCAGCAACCGGCGTGATTGATAGGTGTCCTTCGACCGCCGTGCCGCCTGACGCAGCTCCTCGGCCGATAAATCCTTCCGTGCGATCGCCAATGCCATCGCATCCCCTCCGCGAATCAATCGCGTAAGAGAATCACATCCAAGGCTGAAAAGGAATCCGCCGCCGAGTCATAAATTACGACGACTGGTATTAGGCGTGCTGTGCGAACCCCGGTTCGCCGCGCAACCAAATCGGCGGGCTTGCCCGTGCCATCGTCCCGGCGGGGACGCGCTTGTCCACCTTTCCAGCGCCACGCAGGCCTTCTTGTGGCTGGTGCGCTTCTTGAGCTTGCGCGCCCAGTCCTTCAAGGGATGGGCCCGGCGCACCCGCGTGAGCAGGCCGTTGGCCGCCTCGTAGAGCAGATGGCGCAGCAGGCCATCGCCCATCTTGGAGATCCGCCCACCATAGTCGACCTCGCCCGATTGCCAGCGCCGCGACGTCAACCCCAGGTAAACCCCGACCGCGCGCGAGCCGGCAAAGCGGGCCGGGTCGTCGATCGTCGCGCAATAGCTCAACGCCGTCAGCGGCCCGACGTGGGGCATGCTCGTCAGCAGCCGGCAGGCGGGCCGGTGCTTGACCCGCTCCGCGACCTCCCGGTCGAGCGCCGCGATGCTGTGCATCAGCGCCTCTCGGGCCGAGAGCATCGGCTCCGCCACGCAGGCCAGTTCGGGACGCTCCGCCACCAGCGCGCGTACCCGCCGGGCGAACTTGCCTACGCCCTTGGCAAAGCGCAGCCCCATCGAGGCCAGCAGACCGCGCAGAGTGTTCTCCAAGCTGCGCCGCTCGGCCACCATCTGCGCCCGCGCCTTGACCAGAACCCGATCCGCCTGCGCCGTCTCGCTCTTGACCGCGACCGTATGGAAAAAGCCCAAGCGCGCGATCTCCGCCAGCGCCGTCGCGTCGTTCGCATCCGTCTTGTTGTGCCGCAGACGCAGCACCGCATGGGCCCGGCGCGCATCGAGGCACTCGACCCGAAGCCCGCGCTTGCCAAGCTCGCGCGTCAGCCAGGCCGACTGCGTCCCGCTCTCCAGCACAATCCGCTCCGGGCACAAACAATGTTCCTTCAAGGCCTCGAACAGGGCGTCGGGGTCGGTGGCAACCTTGCCGCGCGCCAAAACCGTCCCATCCTCGCCGATCACGCAAAATGACGTCTCTTCCTTCGATACGTCCAATCCGACATACTCCACCATGGTCACTCTCCTTGCTTGGCCCTTTGGGGCGTTCATCTGCGACCCCGTACTTTAGGCCCCGGAGAGTGACCACCGGAATTACGCTATGTATTAA
>CAMYKD010000225.1 GCA_947258885.1 uncultured Kiloniellales bacterium
ACCTTCATGGGACTCTTCGGGTACGACTCCCTGCAGATCGGCACGGAAACCGAGGTCACGATGCAGACCGTCAGCATGGACGTCGCATTGTCGATCGACATGTCCGGGTCCATGGGCCAATCCGACGGCGCCGGCAGCACGCGCATCGCCGCGGCCCGAACGGCGGCACACACTCTGGTCGACATCCTCTACGGCAACAAGACGGCCAAGGAGGGGCTCACGATCGGACTGGTGCCCTGGAACGGCGCGGTCAACGTGACCTTGAACGGCACCTCCTACGACCGCGACCAGGTCACCACGGTGCCGACCGGAAGCTTCATCAACCCCTGGGAAGGCGACCCGCAGTCCGAGACCTATCTCGCGGCCAATTCGCCGGTGCCCCTGCTGCAGAGGCCGAGCGAAGACTGGACCGGCTGCATCTATGCCCGCTACCAACACAACGGCACCAACGACGACGACGCCGATCATCTGCTCGGCCCGGTGACCACGGACGACGGTACCGAATGGCTGGCTTGGATGGACAGCGACGAAGACTATGGTTCTTGTTTGAGCCACGGCATCACGCGTCTGACCGACCAGAGGAGCACCATCGAGGACGCCATCGACGATCTGACCAACCCGCGGGGTGTCACCAACATAGCCCAGGGCCTGGCCTGGGCCTGGCGCGTGGTCTCGCCGGGCGAACCCTTCGCCGACGCCGATCCCTTCCCCAAAGGCCTTCACGAGCGGGCCATCATCCTGCTCACCGACGGCCAGCAATATGGCGGCGAGGGCGACGGCTACGACGAGCAGTTCGGTAGCGGGTCCGGGGCCGGCGCCAACGGCATGAACGACCGCCTGCGCGCGGTCGCGGCGAACGCCAAGGCCCAGGGCATCAAGGTCTACGTGATCCAGTTCTACTACGACTCCGGACCCTTGCAGGCGCTCCTGCAGGAGGTCGCCACCGAGCCGCAGGCGCCCTTCTATCACTTCGCGCCCAACGGCGACGCCCTGAACAAGGTGTTCAAGGAGATCGCGGACGACCTGTCGGCCTTGAGGATCTCGCGGTGATGCGATGCGGCGTTGCGCGGACCCGGTTGCCGACCGGCGGACCCTGAGCCTCGGCGTCTCCAGTTGCCGGGAGCTCGTCGGCGCACGGCCCCGCCATGACCGGCGGGGCGCGGGCCGAGAGCGGTCCTCGGGCCCGCACTCGTCCGGGCATCCGGACCGCTATTCGATGGCGCCGAAAGGGCCTTTGGTATCGGTCCGTCAAGCAGCCCGCCTGCACGTCGGTCGACGGC
>CAMYKD010000226.1 GCA_947258885.1 uncultured Kiloniellales bacterium
CTCGGCGACTCGGCTTGCGCGGGACGAGGGGCTCAGAGCTTAGCGCTGCACTCGATTCGCGCAAGGCCCGCGGGGCAAGGGCGGCGGAGGCACGCGGTCACGGCGCCGCGGGCGACGGCTCGGGCCACCCTCACGCCTCCCTTGTCCCGTCGTCGTCCGGGCGCGTCACCACCGTCCGACTCCGACACCATTTTCGGAATAATGGTGTCGGAGTCGATTGTCCCTCACGGCCCCTGGCCCGAGCGGCGCTGCTTGCGTTCCTGGCTCTTCAGCGCCCGGCGGCGGCGCCGGTTGAGCGGCGGCGGGACGGCGGGCTCGGCCGGCGCTGCCGTTTGGGCGGGCAGGTCCGGGGTCATATCCGGGGTCATGTCCGGGGTCATGTCCGGCTCGGGCTCGCGGCCCTCCGGCTCGGGATCGTCGAAGCCCTCCGCACGCCACGCCGAGCGGCCGGCCAGCGCCTCGTCCGGTGCCAGCTGGGCGCGCTGCTCCGCGCGGAACGCGGTGGCCTGGGCCTCGAGCGCGGCGGCCTCCACGGCCTTGCGGCGCTCGACGGCCTGGCGGGTCAGCGCGCTCATCTGGCGCACCGTGGTGTCCATCAGGCGGCAGGCGAAGCGCTGGGCGATGTCGCGCGCCGCCTCGGGCAGGTGGCGCGAATGGGCGCGCGCCTGGTAGGCCGCGGCGGCGCCGTGGGCCCAGACGAACTGCACCGCCAAGACCCGCTCCATGAAGCCGGCCTCGCCGGGCGGCGCCACCATGTCGACCATCGCGCGCGCGGCGGCCAGCTTGAAGTCGTGCTCGTCGCGGGAATCCTCTTCGTACTCCCAGAAGCCCTCCATCAGGGTGCGGTCGAGCCAGCCGAAGACCAGCGGCGCGCCGCCGGCCGCCGAGCTTCGCTCGCTTGCTCCGCAAGTCTGTTCCGGGTTCAGGGCGGGGCCCTCGTAGTCGATGTCTGCCATGGTCTGGACTATAGCAGGTTCGATGGCGCTTGTAAAGAACAAAAAGTGAACATATCTGCCATTGGCTGCGGGAGCTCTGCGGACGCGGAGGACCAACCAAACAGTTTCACCACGAAGACACCAAGACACGAAGGACCACCAAGGAAAGAAATCCGGATTTTCGCGCGCGCAGCGCGCAACCAAATCTTGCTTCGTGTCTCTTCGTGTCTTCGTGCCTTGGTGGTGAAACCTTTTGTTTTCAAAGGCTTATGAAATATGCGCGCTCGGAAAACACCCTCTATCCTATTGAAAACGAACGAACA
>CAMYKD010000227.1 GCA_947258885.1 uncultured Kiloniellales bacterium
CACGATGGTCGGCACCCGGTAGTCGAGGATGTTGGGGCCGACCGGAAGGCCCGTCACATAGCGGGTTTCCTCGCTGAGCGCCTGGCCCAGGCCCATCCACACCGCGCCCTGCACCTGGCCTTCGACCGACAGGGGGTTGATGGCGAAACCGCAGTCGTGGGCGACCCAGACCTTGTCGACGGTGACGCGCCCGGTCACCTCGTCGACGCTCACCTCCGCTGCGCTGGCCGAATAGGAGTAGGCCATGCTCGGGCCGACGCCGGCGCCCCGGAACTTTCCGCCCTGATATTCCCGGGGCACGGTAAAGGTGCCCTTGACGGTGATAGTTCCGGTATCGACCAGGGCTTCGGACACCACGTCCTTGAAGGAGATGCCGCTGTCCTGGCCACTGGCGACCCGGTAGGTCTCGCCCAGGCACTCGATGTCCTCGGGCTTGGCGTCGAGCTTGCGCGCCGCCGCCGCGACCAGGACCGCTTTCAGTCGCTCGGCCGCCTGCAGGGCGGCGTTGCCGACCATGAAGGTGACGCGCGACGAGTACGAACCGTTGTCCTTGGGCGTGATGCGGCTGTCGTTGGCGATCACGGTCAGGCGGTCGAAATCGAGGCCCAGGACCTCGCCGACGACCTGGGCCAGGATGGTGGACGAACCTTGGCCGATGTCCGCCGCACCGGTCAGGATCGTGATGCCGCCGTCGAAATCGAGCTTCAGGTTGACCACCGCGTGCGGCTCGCCCGTCCAATGGACCGGCTTGGCCGCGCCGCTGACGTAGTGCGAGCAGGCGAGGCCGAGGCCCCTGCCCTCCGGCAGCCCGCCCTTGCGTCGCTTCCAGCCCGAGGCCTGCTCGACCCAGTCGAGGCACTCCGGCAGGCCGTAGGACTCGACCATCAGGTCGTTGATCGTGCGCGTCGGCGCCTCGAGGAGGTTCAGCCGGCGCACCTGGAAGGGGTCGAGGCCGAGCTCGCCGGCCATGGTGTCGAGCAGGCACTCGAAGGCATGGCGCACATCGACGGTGCCATGGCCGCGCATGGCCCCGCAGGCCGGTGTGTTGGTGTAGACCCGATAGCCGTCGTAGCGGACGGCCGGAATATCGTAGATCGCGTTGAGCAGCGCGCCGGCATAGAGGATCGTGACGATGCCGTAGCCGCCGTATGCGCCGCCGGTCTGCTCGACCTCGCAGGCGCAGGCG
>CAMYKD010000228.1 GCA_947258885.1 uncultured Kiloniellales bacterium
GCCGAGGAAGAGGTGCTCGCCAACGCTTCGCTGGTGATCACCAGCACGCACAACGAAATCGACGAACAGTACGGGCTGTACAACTATTACGATCCGGCGCGCATGGCGGTGATTCCACCGGGCACCGACCTGGATCAGTTCCACCCGCCGAGAGCACGCGACAGCTTCGACTTCGCCCGACACGTGGACCGCTTTCTCGGTAACCCGGACAAGCCGCTGATCCTGGCGCTGTCGCGCCCCGACGAGCGCAAGAATATCCTCGCCCTGATCGAGGCCTTCGGCGAATCCAAGTCGCTGAAGGCCGCGGCCAACCTGCTGATCGTGGCCGGCAACCGCGACGACATCCGCGACATGGATGCCGGCGCGCAGGCGGTTCTGACCAACATCCTGTTGCTGATCGATAGCTACGATCTTTACGGCAAGGTTGCATTCCCGAAGTCTCACCGCGCCGCCGAGGTGCCGCAGATTTATCGCCTGGCGGCGAGCCGCCGCGGCGTGTTCATCAATCCCGCACTAACCGAGCCCTTCGGCCTGACCCTGCTCGAGGCGGCCGCTTCCGGCCTGCCGGTGGTCGCGACCGAGAACGGCGGGCCGGTGGATATCATCGGCAATTGCAACAACGGCGAACTGGTCGATCCGCTCGACCGCGAAGCGATCGCCGCGGCGCTGCTCAAGTTCCTGCGCGACCCCCGGGCCTGGGAAAAGGCGTCGCGCAACGGTATCGCCGGCGTGCGCAAGCTTTACTCGTGGCCGGCGCACGCGCGCGAATATCTCAATCGGATTTCGCGACTGCCGGAAACACCCGAGGCCGAAGCAGAAAAGCCCACGCCGCCGCGCACGCTGCGCCACCGCGACCGCGCGCTGTTCACCGACCTCGACCAGAACCTGGCATCAAACCCCGCCGCGCTGCAGGAATTCATCGATACCGTGCGCGGCTATCGCCGCTCGGTCATCTTCGGCATCGCCACCGGGCGGCGCATCGATACCGCGCTGACGCTGATGCGCAAGCTCGCAATCCCGCGCCCCGACGTGCTGATCAGCAGTCTCGGCACCCGGATCCACTACGGCCAGGCGCTGGTCGAAGACGCTTTCTGGGCATCGCACATCGACCACGACTGGAGCCCGCGCAAGATCCGCGGCATGCTCTCGGAACAGCC
>CAMYKD010000229.1 GCA_947258885.1 uncultured Kiloniellales bacterium
AGCCCGCTCGCGCACCTGGGCCTGGAGGGCCGCGCCCGCAAGAAGCGCGGCGAGGCCGGGGTCGCCATGGGCGAGCGCCCCTTCCCCGGCATCGTCGGCCTGCGCGGCGCGCACAAGGCCGTCTCGGCGGCCGTCGAGCTCGCCTTCGGCTTCGCCCTGCCCGCCGCGCCCAACACCGCGGCCGGCAAGGGCAAGGCCGGCGCCAAGACGCGGGTCGAGGCGCTCTGGCTCGGCCCCGACGAGTGGTGGGTGCTGGGCGCCGACCCGGCCAAGCTGGCGGCCAAGCTCGCCAAGGCCCTCGACGGCCAGCCGGCGGCGGTGACCGAGGTCGGCGAAAGCCGCACCTGCATCCGCGTCGCCGGGCCGCGCGCCCGCGACCTGCTGGCCAAGGGCTGTCCGCTCGACCTGCACCCGCGGGTCTTCGCGACGGGCGCCTGCGCCCAAGGCCAGCTCGCCAAGGCCCCGGTGCTGATCCACCAGGTCGACGACGCGCCCGCCTACGACATCTACGTGCTCCGCTCCTTCGCCGAATACCTCTGGCTCTGGCTCGAGGACGCGGCCGGGGAGTACGGCATGGCGGTGGTGGCGGGGTGACGGTTGTCGCGCCCTAATCCGCGCCATGGCTGCATTTCAATGTGATAAATGCGGGGCGTGGTGGGGCGACCGGGTCGAAATACGGCCCGCGCTGATGAGGCGGGTCGCCGAACTCGTCCGGAGCGATGAACGGGGCCAGGCGCTGAAGGGCCTTTGCGATCAAGCCGGCATGTCACTCAGCGAGGGAAAGGTTCTGGTTCAGCATGTAACCCGCGAACAAGGCTTCTGTCATAGGTGCCGGATGCCCTTGCCAAAAGTTGAGCAGGTTGAATGCAGCCACTGCCGGTCCCTGAACCTGGACTGGTGAGCTGCATAACGGCCATTTGCGGTATCCGATTGAGAAGTTGAAAAAAGGCGCTTCAATGGCATCGCAAAAGACAAAGGTCATCGAGCATCTTTTCGACAAGTATTGGGACGAGGCGAGCGGCTCGCTTAGTGTCCGTCCGAAAAGAAGTTGATTCGCTGGAATCATTTATGATTCTGTGTTGGCCATCGATTCGTTTTTCTGGAGGTGGCCGATGTGGACGCGC
>CAMYKD010000230.1 GCA_947258885.1 uncultured Kiloniellales bacterium
ACGCCGCCGTTCAGGAAGCTGTCGATCCAGTTGAGCTGGCTCTGGCGCGGCGTCCAGTCGCCGAACACCGGATGGACGTGGCTGTCGATCAGGCCGGGCGCCAGCGTCGTGCCCTTGGCGTCGACTGTGCGGTCGGCCGCGCCGGTGTCGCAGTCGGCCAGCTTGCCGACCTGGGCGATGCGGCCGTCCACGGCGACCACCGTGTCGGCGTCGAGGATCGGCTGGGCCAGGTCGCCCGAGAGCATCAGGCCGACGTTGCGGACGACGAGCTTGCCGGCCGTCGCCGGGGCTTGCGGTGCTGCCATTTCGAGGTCCTCCCTGCGGCGTTTCGTCCGGAAGCTTACGGCGGCTTGGTCGCGCTGCCAACAACGCCGCGCCGGCCTTCGGTCAGCCGGAAGATCGCCTCGCCAATCAAGCCGCGCGGGAAGAGCACCACGCTCACTACGAACAGCAGGCCGAGGGCGAGCAGCCAGTAGGTGCCGAGGGTCTCGGACAGGACGTTCTCCACGCTGCGCACCAGGATCGCGCCCAGGAAGGCGGCGAGCAGCAGGGTCCGGCCGCCGAGCGCGACCCAGATCAGCACCTCGGTCGAGAGCGTGAAGCCGATCAGCGGCGGCGAGGCGAAGTTGAACTGGGTGACGAAGACGGCGCCGGCCAGGCCCGCGACGCCGGCCCCTATCGTGAAGGCCGTCAGCTTGTAGCCGGCCGTGTCGTAGCCGAAATAGCCGGTGCGGTCCTGGTTGTCGCGGATCGCCCGCAGCACGATGCCGTATCGCGAGCGGGTCAGCGCCTCGAGCAGCTGGTAAACCGCGAAGACCAGCGCGAGCGTGACGTAGTAGACCGGCACGCTGTCCCAGATCTCGATTCCGCCGCCCAAGAGCCCCAGGTTCAGGGGCGGCACGTTCATCAGGCCGTTCAGGCCGCCGATGTAAGTCCAGTTGATCGCCAGGCGCTCGGCCACGACAGCGATCGCCAAGGTGACGATCGCGAAGTAGGCGCCCTGCAGCCCCTTGCCATAGAACAGGAAACGGCCGAGCAGGTTGGCGAAGCCGGCGGGCAGCAGGACCGCGAAAAGGAGCCCGAGATAGCTCGACGGTGCGGCCTCGAGCCCCGGG
>CAMYKD010000231.1 GCA_947258885.1 uncultured Kiloniellales bacterium
GGGCAAGCGCCGCAACGCCCCCGGCGACCCGATACGCCCCACCCGGAGGGCCGGGCGCTTTTGGCCGCCAGCCGCGTTGCGCACTGCTTGTGGTGCCGGCACCACGGCGCAGCGCGCGCCTAGCTGGCGGCCAAAAGCGCCTCGGTGAAATGGGTCAGTATTTCCTTCCTTTGGTATGAGGGGCGGCGCCCGGCCATGCACCTGAACCCGCGCTGCGGGCCCTATGGCGCCCGCAGGGTTGCAAACTGTAATATTACGGCTTACAATTCCATATGATACGGCGCTTCAGGAGCAGGGCGCTGAAGCGGTTCATCGAGCGGGGCGAGGCGAGCCGCATCCGCGCCGATCACCGCGAGGCCGTGCGGGACATCCTGGCGCGGCTGAACGCCGCCGCCGCGCCCGAGGACATGGCCCTGCCGGGCTTCCGCCTTCATCCGTTGAAGGGCGCCTATGCGGGCTTCTGGGCGGTGACGGTGCGGGCCAACTGGCGGGTCGTTTTCCGCTTCGAGGAGGGTCATGCCGTCGATGTCGACTATCTGGACTATCGCTAGAAAGGAAGGCTAGTTCATGCTCATGCACAATCCGCCGCACCCCGGCGAGGTCGTCAGGCGGCAGTGCCTCGAGCCTCTGGGCCTGACCGTGACCGCAGCCGCCGAGGGCCTGGGCGTATCGCGCAACACGCTCTCCATGCTGCTCAACGGCCGCCTCGGCATTTCCCCGGAGATGGCCATTCGCCTCTCGCAGGGCTTCGGCGGCAGCCCGGAGAGCTGGCTGCAGCAGCAGATGCAGTACGACCTGTGGCATGCGCAGCAGCGCAAGGAGAAGATCAAGGTGCGGAAGTTCGAGGCCGCCTGAGCCGGGCCAATGGCGAGGCCTGGGAGGCCGCTTCGTATCGCGGCCGGGCCGGGAGGAGGGCCCGAGCTTACCTAGCCGATAATGCAATTCTGCAAGCCTCACTCTCACTCGGTTCATGGACGCTCGACGGGGTTCGTTGTAAACATTCCGACCGCTCGATTTTGGAGGAGACGCAGCATGGAGCGATTCGCCGGCGGTTGCCTGTGCGGCAACGTCCGAATCGTGGCGTCGGGACGCCCATACCGGGTCGGCCTTTGTCA
>CAMYKD010000232.1 GCA_947258885.1 uncultured Kiloniellales bacterium
GCTCTATCTGAATGCGTTCCGCAACCACGGCGCCTTCCACGAGGACTGCACGCTCGCGATCGCCAAGCGCCTGGAACAGGAGATCGCCCCGCAGTGGCTGAGGATCGGCGGCTACTGGTATCCGCGCGGCGGCATGCCGATCGACGTGTTCTACCAGTCGGGGCCGGCGCCCGAAGGCCTGTGGCTGCCCGACCAGGGCGTCGCGCCCTACCGCGGGCGGGGCTGATCGCTTGCCGGTCACCGGACCAACCCACCCTCACCCTCCCAAGAGCCGACCGGCTCTCGGGTCCCTCCCTCTCCCGGGAGGAGAGGGGATCTGCGCCGAGACTTGCGGCTGCGTTCCCTCTCCCCCCGGGAGAGGGACAGGGTGAGGACGAGGTGTTGGACGCGCCGTGCCGCGGCCCGACGCCAAGGCGGCGATCCGCGACAAGGCGCTGAGCCTGGGCTTCGCCGCGGCCGGCTTCGCCGCGGCCGAGCTGGGCGAGGCCGCCAAGACCGGTCTGGCCGAATACCTGGCCCTCGGCTATCACGGCGACATGGGCTGGCTGGCCGACACCGCGGAGCGGCGCGCCGGTCCGAAAGCGCTCTGGCCCGGCGTCGAGAGCGTCGTGGTGCTGGCCATGAACTACGGCCCGGGCGGCGATCCCCTAGCACTGCTCGAGCGTCCTGAGCGGGGCCACGTTTCCGTTTATGCCCGGGGCCGGGACTACCACGACGTGGTCAAGACGCGCCTGAAGGCCCTCGGGCGCTGGATGGCCGAGGCCTTCGGGTGCGAGGTCAAGGTCTTCGTCGACACCGCGCCAGTCATGGAGAAACCCCTGGCGGAGCGCGCGGGCCTCGGCTGGCAAGGCAAGCACACGAATCTGGTCTCGCGGGAGTCCGGCTCCTGGCTGTTCCTGGGCGAGGTTTACACCAGCCTGGACTTGGCGCCCGACGCCCCGGAGCAGGACCACTGCGGGTCGTGCCGGCGCTGCCTCGAGGTTTGCCCCACCGACGCCTTTCCCGCGCCCTACCGGCTCGACGCCCGGCGCTGCATCTCGTACCTGACGATCGAGCACAAGGGCCACATCGCAGAGGAGTTCCGCCGCCCTGTC
>CAMYKD010000233.1 GCA_947258885.1 uncultured Kiloniellales bacterium
AGGACCATGGATGTACGCGCCGCGGTGGCGTTCGAGGCGGGCAAGCCGCTCAGCATCGAAACCGTGCAACTGGAAGGCCCGAAGGCGGGCGAGGTTCTGGTCGAGCTCAAGGCGACCGGGATCTGCCACACCGACGCCTTCACGCTTTCCGGCGAGGACCCGGAGGGTCTGTTCCCGGCGATCCTGGGCCACGAGGGCGCCGGCGTCGTGGCCGAGACCGGCCCGGGGGTGACCGGCCTGGCGCCCGGCGACCACGTGATCCCGCTCTACACGCCCGAGTGCCGGCAGTGCGACTACTGCCTCAACCCCAAGACCAACCTGTGCCAGGCGATCCGCGTGACCCAGGGCCAGGGCCTGATGCCGGACGGCACCAGCCGCTTCTCCTTCGGCGGCAAGCCGGTGCTGCACTACATGGGCACCTCGACCTTCGCCAACTATACGGTGCTGCCCGAGATCGCGCTGGCCAAGATCCGCGCCGACGCGCCCTTCGACAAGGTCTGCTACATCGGCTGCGGGGTGACCACGGGCGTGGGCGCGGTGATCAACACCGCCAAGGTCGAGCCGGGCTCCAACGTGGTCGTGTTCGGCCTCGGCGGCATCGGGCTCAACGTGATCCAGGGCGCGCGCCTCGTGGGCGCCAACATGATCGTCGGCGTCGACCTCAACGATTCCAAGAAGGCGCTGGCCGAAAAGTTCGGCATGACCCACTTCGTCAATCCGAAGGAGGTCGAGGGCGATATCGCGCCCCATCTGGTCGAGCTCACCGGCGGCGGCGCCGACTACTCCTTCGAGTGCATCGGCAACGTCAATACCATGCGCCAGGCGCTCGAGTGCTGCCACAAGGGCTGGGGCGTCTCGGTCATCATCGGGGTGGCCGGCGCCGGCCAGGAGATCGCCACACGGCCCTTCCAGCTGGTCACCGGCCGGGTCTGGAAGGGCACCGCCTTCGGCGGCGCGCGCGGGCGCAGCGACGTGCCCAGGATCGTCGACTGGTACATGGACGGCAAGATCAACATCGACGACCTGATCACCCACACCCTGCC
>CAMYKD010000234.1 GCA_947258885.1 uncultured Kiloniellales bacterium
GCCGACAACGCGCCGGCTGAAGGCGTCGAGGATCACCGCCAGATAGGCGAAGGCCTCGGCCAGACGGACATAGGTGATGTCCGCCACCCAGAGCTGGTTCGTCGCCGTCGGCGCCAGCCGCCGCGCCAGGTTCGGCCAGATCCGGTAACGGTGGCCGCTGTCCGTGGTCGCCGGGATGAAAGCCTTGCGCCGCAGGCACAAAAGATTGTCCTCGCGCATCAGGCGGTTGACCCGCTTGTGGTTGACGCACCAGCCCTCGCGCCGCAGCAGCACCCCGATCCGCCGGTAGCCGTAATGGCGGTGCGCCAGCGCCAGGCGCTGGATCGCATCGCGCAGCTCCGCCTCCTCGCACCGCGGCGCGGCCGCCCGCCAGTGCCGATAGTAGCCGGCCCGGCTCACCCCCGCCAACTCGCACATCCGCGCCACCGTCAGTCCGCCTTGCCGCCGCGCCCACGCCTGGATGAGGGCGTGGACGCCGTCCCGCCAGGCCGATCGCTCGGCCGGCGCAACGTCTCGACTCGCTGCAAGGCTTGCCTGAAAAAATCCGCTTCCAGCGCCTGCTGGCCCACCTTGCGCTCAAGCTCCGCGATGCGCCGCCGCGCCGCCGCAAGCTCCGCCTCGGGACCCGATGGCGCCGGCGATCCCTTCGAGGCCCCGCCGCCCCGCGCCCCGACCACCGCAACGCCCTTGCGCGGCCGGCCGGGCGGGCGCAGCGCGTCCTCCCCGCCGGCACGCCACGCATCCCGCCATTCGTACAAAAGCTTGCGGCGAACCCCCAACTCTCGCGCCAGCCGGGAGACATTCTCCCCGGCCTCCATGCGCGATAGAGCATCCAACTTGAACCCACGCGAAAAGACCCGCGATCTCTTTCCAGGCATCAGTTCCTCCTACAGGAACTGTCCCTCATTCTTTTGTCTCAATCCAGGGGTTCACTCCAATTGTGAGCTAACCCGGGTTTACCGGACACCTTAGAACGGGGACAATCCCCGAAGGAGAGGTGTCTGATGGCAACGCGGAAGACCTACACGAAGGCATTCAAG
>CAMYKD010000235.1 GCA_947258885.1 uncultured Kiloniellales bacterium
CTCCATGACGACGGCGCGCAACACGCTTTCGGCGAGGGCGATCTGACCACCGCGGCGAAAAAGATGATGCAGCACGAGCACGGTGGGATGGCGGCGCCGACGGCGCATGCCGAGGACGTCGGGCATGGCCATGGTGGTGCCGACGCGGAGCATTAGCATTGACGGTTGATCGGGCCGGGACACGGCACCAACGCCGTGGCAGATAGATTCTCCGGCTCCGGATCAGCATGCTGCGATCGCTTGGGTTCAGCCACGCTTGTGTTTGGACCCGAGGCGGCCGCCGCCCGCCGCGCAGGGACCGCCGTCAGGCCGCGGCCGCGCCGACTCCCGAGGAACAACCCCATGCACCGGGGTTTTCCGCGGGTTACAGTGGGATGTTATGGAAAATATTGGCCGCTGCGCCGCGGACCCACGCCCGCCTACAGCCGGCACATCGCGCTGTTCATGCGGATCAGGCTCTGGCGCGGGATCAGGCTGGTCATCTGCAGTGCGATGTTGACGTTCTCCTGCCAGCCGCTGGAAGAGGCGTAGCGCGCGCCCAGCAGCTCCGCCGCGGGCAGCTCCTGCCACGCGCGTCCCTCGAACAGCTGGAAGAACAGCGCGGTCTTGAGGTGCTCGCGCGGGAACCAATAGCTGTTGGCGGCCAGCGCCATCCGCTCCAGCGCATCCCGGTCCAGGCCCTGCGAGGCCCCGAGCTCCAGGAGGCCGAGCATCGCCGCGCCGTGGTTGCAGTCCTGGAACAGCGCCGGATTGTCACAGCAGGGCCGGTAGGTGCGCGCCGCGATCTCTTCCACCAGCGCCGCCTGCCCGGGGCTCAGCGCCAGCGTCTCGACACTGTTGAAATAGGCGGCGCCGTTCGGCGCCCGGCCCATCTTCCAGCCCGCCGTGCTGGCCAAGCGCGGCAGATGCGCGCCGGCGGTCGGGCCGCCGGCGTTGAACGGCGCCCTTGTCGCAAGCCCGATGGGCCAGAGCAGGGTCAGCAGGTCGTTGGCCGCCGCGGCGCTGAAGCGGATCGGCGCATCGGACGGC
>CAMYKD010000236.1 GCA_947258885.1 uncultured Kiloniellales bacterium
CAGCACCGTCTCGATCTCGTTCTTGACCATGCGGCCGACCGGGATGCCGGTCCAGTCGCCGACCACGGAAGCGACCGCCTGATGGTCGACGCTGGGCAGGATCAGCGGCCGCTCGCCCTGGAGATCGGCGAGCTCGGCCTGCAGTCCCTTGAGCTGCCCCAACAGCTCCGTCCGCTCGGCTTCGGACAGATCGCCCTGTGGCGCGGCCTCGGCGCCGGTCTCGACCACGACGGAATCGGCGGCCTCGTCGGCGGCCGTCTCCAGCTCGCTTTCGGTGCCTTCCACCTTGCCTATGTGGCCGCGCAGCTGGGCCCGCAGTTCCAGGATCTGCTCGACCAACCCCTTCTCCTTGTCCCAGCGCTCCTCCAGCACCGTCAGGCGGTCCTTCTCGGCCATCAGTTTGTCGTTGGCCTCGGCCTCGCGCGCCGCGGTCTCGACGCCAACCGCCTTCTCGCGGCCGATGATCTCCAGCTCGGTATCGAGGGCCTCGATGCGCCGGCGGCTGTCGTCGACCTCGGCCGGAACGGCGTGCTGGCTGATCGCGACCCGCGCGCTCGCCGTATCCAGCAGGCTGACCGATTTGTCGGGCAGCTGGCGGGCCGGGATGTAGCGGTGCGACAGCTTGACCGCGGCCTCCAGCGCCTCGTCGAGGATTTGCACGCGGTGATGCTGCTCCATGGTGGACGCGATGCCGCGCATCATCAGGATGGCCTTCTCATCGCTGGGTTCGTCGACCAGGATCGACTGGAACCGGCGGGTCAGCGCCGGATCCTTCTCGATGTGCTTCTTGTATTCGGCCCAAGTGGTCGCCGCCACCGTGCGCAGGGTTCCGCGCGCCAGCGCCGGTTTCAGCAGGTTGGCCGCGTCGCCGGTGCCCGCCGCGCCGCCGGCGCCGACCAGGGTGTGGGCCTCGTCGATGAACAGGATGATCGGCGTCTCCGAGGACTGCACCTCATCGATCACCTGGCGCAGGCGGTTCTCGAACTCGCCCTTCATGCTGGCGCCC